>JBEBUW010000144.1:0-10519 GCA_040393065.1 Lujinxingia vulgaris
TTTCACGCAACCAGGTCACCCTACCGTAGCGCCTCTTTCACCCGACCCTCTCCCGAAAAGAACCGTCGACATCAGGCGGGATTTCCCTATGGCCACTCGGGAAAACTGCTAACCCAACTCACTGACGCTCGCCAACCGGCTCTTCCCGGGAACTGATGAGGGAAGGGCTTCCGACTTGCTATATTTGTTATCGGAAGATCGGGGCAAAAAGTTGCGTAATATTTTAAAAAATCGGGAGAAAGATTTGTGTTGCGTCGGGGTTCAGGCCGGTTCGATATTTTTGCCGGTGGTGTCGAGATAGAGCTGTGTGAGGTCGGTATACTGGCCGGCGGCGAGTCCGTCGTTGAATTGGGCGCGGGTGAGGGAGCGGGCGATCTGGCCCTGGGACATGATGATGAAGCGGGTGCAGATGGGCTGGAGCATTTCGAGGATGTGGCTGGAAAGGACGATGGCGCCGCCTTGTTCGCAGTAGGTCTGTAGGCGTCGGCGGATGCGGTAGGTCGATTCGGGGTCGAGGCCGACGAAGGATTCGTCGAGCAGGAGCAGGCCGGGCGGGCCGAGCAGGGCGGCGCAGATGGCGATTTTTCGGGCCATGCCGCCGGAGTATTCTTTGAGGACGCGGTCACGGGCCGGGGTGAGTTCGGTGAGGGTGAGGAGTTCTTCGATCTGGGCGCTGGCCTCGGTTTCGGAGAGGCCGCGGACGGTGGCGACGAAGTGTAAGAATTCGTCGCCGGTGAGGTAGCCGAAAAGGGTGAGTTCCTGGGGGACGAATCCGATGTTTTTGCGGGCTTCGACGGGATTGGCGAGTACGTCGATGCCGCCGACGTGGATGGAGCCTGCGTCGTGGGCGAGTACGCCGGAGATGCAGTTCATGGTGGTGGATTTGCCGGCGCCGTTGGGGCCGATGAAGCCGATGAAGTCGCCGGGATAGACGGACAGGCTGAGATCGTTGACGGCGACCAGGCGTCGGTAGCGTTTGGTGAGGTTTTTGATCTCGAGGATCGGTGTTTTGTCGGTGCGTTGATCAGGCGTGAGCGGGTCGGTCATGGGATATCCAGGCACTGAGGTTCAAGAGGGTGAGCAGGGTCGAGGCGACCAGCAAGATGGGGAAGGATACAAAACCGGTGACGAGCAGGGCTGCGCCGATGGCTATGGGAAGCGTGGTGGCGAGCAGGTTTGTGGGACCGAAGAATCGTGTGGCGAAGGCTGTGGCGCCGTTGACGGCCAGGGCGCTGGTGAGGGCGCAGAGGGCGATCGGGGCGGTAGCGAGCAGGGTTTCGGTGGTGAAGCCGTTGGCGAGCAGGCGAATGAGAACGGCGAGGAGCGCGTAGGGAAATGTGAAGAGAAGCGCTTCTCGAGCGGCAAAGAGCGTGGCGGCGGTGTGCAGATCGCGTGGTCCGACGGGCAGTGCCATGCGGAGGGTTGCATGGGCGCGCTGGGTATTGAGGCGTCGCCAGGGGTTTGCCAGCATAGCGAGGAGCAGGGCGGGCAGGACGGCCAGCAGGCCGCCGCCCAGGGCGCTGATGAAGTTCAGGCTGTCGAGTTTGAAGAAGGCAAACGCGGCGGCGGCCCAGAATAGTACGTACAGGTAGCGGGACATCATGTAGCGGCGGCTGTACTGGAGCAGGTCGGCGCGGAACATGGCGCGGGCGCTGTCGGAGAGGAGGCGTGCGGGCAGGATGCGCTCGAAGCGGCTTTTCTGGGCGAAGGCGCTTTTCTGGTAGGGCTGGTACGGGTTGAAGGTGACGTAATCGGCTTCGCGAAAGCGTGCGGCCATGGCCGGGAAGGCGCGCGTAAAATAGCGATAGGATAAATAGATGCTGAAGGCGGCCAGTGCGGCGACGGCGGTCATGCCCATTTCGAGTGGGCGCGTGATGCGGTCGGCGATCAGGTATTCGCCGACGAGTAGTTTGATGAGCAGGAGAATGACAACGACGAAGGCCAGTGCCAGGGCGGGGGCGAACAAAAATATCTGGCCGCTGCCGCCGTAGACGTCGCCGGTGGATTGTCGGCCGGCTGACGTCGTGTTTTGTGCAGTGTGTGCGTCGGGGATCTGGGAGTCGCCGGCGAAAAGTTGGATGACGAGTGTGAGGGAAGATCCGACGAGCAGTCCGGCCAGGCAGATCACGGCGCAGAGAATGAAGATGGAAGGGGTCAGGTGCCAGGCGATGGGCACAAAGAAGAGTGAGAGCGCAGTGCCGGCGATGGCGGCTTCGAGGAGTGTGGCTGCAAGGCGGTCTACGAACAGGGCGCGGAGCTGGATCGGGTAGTTTTCGACGGCGCGGATATCGTCGCGTCGAAATAATAATTCCATGACACGGAAGATCAGAACGGAGGCGACCAGTGAGGTCATCCAGAAGGCTGCGTCGAGGGCGCGGGCGCCGGGGATGCCTTCGCCGCGCTGGAGGGGCCGGGTGTTGGCGCCGGCGTTGATGGCGTCGCCCGAACTCAGATCTGCAGGCAGGGCGCTGAGAAAGGGGGCAGCGAGTTGTCCGAGGCCGATGATGGTGGCGGTGAGCAGGAGAAAACCGGTTGCGACGGCGAGCCACCAGGTCGGGCTGTGGTCGCGGAAGCGGTTTTTCAGGGCGCGTAGCCTTGTTTTGAAGAGAATACTGGTCTGGCCCATGGCCTCACGGGATGTAAACGATGCAAAAGTGGGTAAGGGAAATCAGAAAAACCTGGGTCGGCCGGTGTTTTACGGTGTGTCGTGGCCTTGATCAAGTGTGGAAGTCGGGGAATCTTCGGGAGGGAGTTCGCGCGAGGATGTCGTGGTACTTCCAGAGTGTCTGGAACCGTGATAGACGGGTCTGGGCATGCCCTGGCGTCCCATGACCGAAGAGACTTCGCGGCGGATATTGCGCAGACGCATTTCGGCAGTGCTGGCCAGAGGGCTGAGTGGATAGGTGCGAAGAAACGCCTGATAGCCGCTGAGTGCAGCGTCGTAGTTTCCGAGACGATAGTGTACTTCGGCCTGTTCAAAGAGTGCGGTTTCGGTTGGCCGCGAGCTCTGGCAGCCCGTCAGAAACGACGCCATCGAGACAAACATCACGACGATAATGAGAACAACAAGACGAGATAATGCCTTTGGGGCATGTGCGAATTGTTGAGAGGAAAGCAGATTCATGAGCGACACGAACGACAACCAGAATAAGATGAAAGATAGTGAGCAGGGCAAGAGCCATTCCGGCTTTGTGGCGTTGGTCGGACAGCCCAATGTTGGCAAGTCGACCTTGATGAATGCCATGCTGAACGTCAAGCTTGCGATTACCACGAGTAAACCGCAGACGACGCGCAACCGGATTTTAGGTGTCCATACGGTTTCTGAGAAGGGGCAGATTTGTTTTGTGGATACACCGGGGTTGCATCGCTCGAAGGTGCGCTTGAATCAGGCGATGAATCAGGCGGCTTTGCAGAGTCTGGATGAGGTCGATGTGGTGTGTCATCTGGTGGATGCGGCTGCGCTTCTGGGGCAGATGCGTCGCGATCCGAGCGTGTATTTGCCGGAGGACGAGGCGTATGTGCTGAAGTTGTTGGAGCGCGTGGAAGTGCCCCGGATTCTGGTGATCAATAAGGTGGATCTGGTTTCGGATAAGTTTCAGCTTTTGCCGCTGATCGAGAAGCTGTCGGCGCAGGCGGATTATGCGCATGTGGTGCCGGTGAGTGCGGCAACGGGCGATAATGTGGATCGCCTGGAGGAGATGTTGCTGGCGACGTTGCCGGAGGCGGAGCCACTTTTCCCGGACGATGTGTTGACGGATCAGGCGGAGCGTTTTCTGGCGGCGGAGTTTATCCGTGAGCAGATCCTGTTGAAAACGCATAAGGAAGTTCCGTACAGCGTGGCGGTGGAAATCGAGCGTTTTGTGGAGATTCCGAAGCGCAATTTGATCGAGATTTCGGCGGTGATTCATGTGGAGCGTGAAACACAGCGGGGAATTTTGATCGGCGAAGGTGGGAAACGGTTGAAGGAGATCGGAACAGGGGCGCGTAAGCAGATGGAAGATTTCTTCGGGCGTCGTGTTTTTCTTGAGACCTTTGTGCACATTGAGCCGAATTGGACGGAAAGTGCGAAGCATTTGAACCGTTTTGGCTACGAATAATGCAGTAACTTTGAGGCCGCGGGCATTGCGAGCTTTGAAGGGCGAACATTTCATTGAAAAGTCGGGCGTTTGTGCGCCTGCAAGGGAACTACCATGAGCTTTCTGATCGCTATTGTCGGCCGCCCCAACGTGGGTAAGAGCCGCATGTTTAACCGCCTCATTGAGGCACAAGCCGCGATTGTTCACGACTACGAAGGTGTTACGCGCGACCGCCAGTACGGTGAGGGCGAGTGGTACGGTCGGCCGTTTACGGTCATTGATACGGGTGGATTTGTGCCCGACAGCGAGGATCTGATCCTGGAGCAGATGCGCAATCAGGCGCAGCTTGCGGTGGATGAGGCCGACGCAATTATGTTTATGTGTGACGGGCGTCACGGGATGACGCAGGCGGATCGCGAGATTTTCGATATGCTGCGGCGCACGCATAAGCCTGTTTATTGCGCGATCAATAAGATCGACGGCTGGAAGGATCAGGAAATGTATCTGAGCGAGTTTTATGAGCTCGGCGTGCATTTGTATCCCACCAGCGCGGAGCATGGCATCGGCATCGAGCAGTTGATGGATGACATCACGCAGGATGTTCCGGTGGGCGGCGAAGTGGTTGAGGAGGAGCCGTATGCGCGGATTGCGGTGCTGGGTAAGCCGAACGCCGGGAAATCGAGTCTGATCAATGCGCTGCTGGGCGAGAATCGTCTGCTGACGAGTGATGTTCCGGGGACGACGCGTGATTCGGTCGATACGCGGCTGAAAGTGGGTGAGAAAGATTATCTGCTGATCGACACGGCCGGGCTTCGAAGAAAGCGCAGCATTACGCATAAGCTGGAGGAGTTTGCGGTGGTGCAGGCGATTCGCAGTCTGGATCGTGCGGATGTTGCCTTGCTGGTGATCGATGCGATGGAGGGGGTGACGACGCAGGATAAAAAGATCGCGTCGGTGATTAAAAACCGTGGTCGCGCGTGTGTGATTCTGGTCAACAAGTGGGATCTGGTTGAGAAGGATACGCATACGGCCGGTGAGTATGTGAAGTATTTGCGTGAGGAGCTGATTTTTGTGGATTATGCGCCGGTTTTGTTTGTATCGGCCAAGACGCATCAGCGGGTTCACAAGGTTTTGGGGACGGTAGATAAGGCGTTTGAGCAGTTTACGCGTCGTGTTTCGACGTCGGACGTCAACAAGTTTGTGGCCGATGCGGTCGAGCATTATTCGCCGCCGGTGCATGGCAACCGTCATTTGAAGATCTATTACGCGGCGCAGGTCGCGACGCGTCCGCCAACTTTTATGTTCGTGGTGAACTATCCTTCGGGTGTGGCGCCTTCGTATCGGCGGTTTTTGGAGAATCAGATTCGGGCGCGCTATGGATTTGAGGGAACGCCGCTGCGGACGGTGATTCGTGCTCGTAAGGGGCATGAGGAAGAAGACAACGAGCGCTGATGTCCGAAGGCCGGTTTGGGTGCGGCTATGTACAAGCGTCCAGGCCGGTACGTCAGTACCAGGTAAAGGAGAAGCGAGGTGTATCGGATTCCTCTGGGACCTTTTGAGGTTCATCATGCTATCGGTCGCGGTGGTATGGGTGAAGTCTGGAAAGGAGTACACGTTGCGGGCGGGTTGCCGGTTGCAGTGAAGGTGATTCAGGCCGAAGCGATGAAGCGGGCGGATTTTGGCGAGGTTTTTGGCAACGAAGTCCGTGCGGTGGCGGGGCTGGATCATCCGGGCATTGTGGTGGTGCTGGATTACGGGGTGGTTTCGGAGGAAGCGCATATCGCCAGCGGGGGGCAGATGGCCAAGGGCAGTCCTTATCTGGTGATGGAATTTGCCGAAAAGGGTTGTCTGACCGGCATGATGAATCGTCTGAGCTGGCCGGAGCTGCGGACGATTTTGTTTGATGTGCTCGATGCGCTGGCGCATGCGCATGCGCGCGGGATCATTCATCGGGATATCAAGCCGGAGAATCTTCTGGTGGGGTGTCAGGGAGCGGATCGGGTGAAGCTGACGGATTTTGGTCTGGCGCATATTCCGGATCGGACGCAGCGCTCGGGAACGGTGGAGGATTGTTGGGGGACGCCTCTTTATATGGCGCCGGAGCAGTTTCGGGGATTGTGGCGCGACTATGGTCCGTGGACGGATTTGTATGCGCTGGGCGTGATGACGTTTGAGATCGTGAGCGGTCAGTTGCCGTTTATGGGGGAGACGTTTCTGGATCTGGGTAAGGCGCATGTTTTGCAGCCGGTGCCGGAGCTTGTGCCCCGGATGATGCAAGTGCCGGAGGGTTTGGAAGGCTGGGTGCGGCGTTTGCTGGAGAAGTCGCCGCGCGACCGGTTTCAGTTTGCGGCGGATGCGGCCTGGGCGCTTGAACAGCTCGGGGATTTGCCGTCGGAGGGTTCTGGCGAGGATCAGCTCGACGATCTGCAGACGATCAAGGATTCGCGGATGCCGATATTTTCGCGAACGGAGTTGTTGTATTCGCGCGAGGAGCGTGCGGCGGCCACGGTTTTGTTGTCGGAAGGGCGGGTGCTGGATTTTGTGCAGCAGGATTTGACGGATGCCGGCTATGGTCTGGAACAGACGGAGCATTTTTCGCAGGAGGCATTTCAGGCAGCGCTGGCGGCGCGCAAGGCACGGATGAAAGCAGGGCTGGATCGTGAGGGCGCGGCTGAGGCAGGTGGTGGGGAGGATTCGGTGGCGGAGGTTTTGCCGGCCTGGGAGATTCCGCCTTTGCCGGAGACGTGGCGGCGTGATGAGTCGTGCAAGGCGCCGCGGCCGCCGCAGCTTTTGGGAGCCGGGCTCGGTTTGTATGGATTGCGTGCGATTCCGATGATCGGGCGTGATGCGTATCGGGATCATATCTGGCAGCTCCTGAGGGAGATCCGGGAGCGGCGCAGTGCGCGGATGGTGTTGTTGGAGGGGCAGGCGGGGACGGGGAAATCGCGGCTGGCGGAATGGATGTGTGAGCGTGCGCATGAGGTGGGTGCGGCTGTGGTTTTGCGGGCGATGCACAGCTCGGTTCCGGGTTCGAGCGATGGTCTGGAGGCGATGATGATGCGCCATCTGGGTTGTGTGCAGCTCGGACGTGCGGCGACGTTGGAGCGAGCGCGTCAGGTGGTGTTGAGTCAGGGCGTGGAGGATGCGTATGAGTGGAATGCGCTGACGGAAATGATCACGTTCGGGCAGCCTTTGCAGGAAGACGATGGGCCGGTGGTGCCGACGGTGAAGTTTTTTTCGAGTCGGCAGCGCTATGCGGTGATTTATCGTTATTTGCAGCGCGTGTCGCGTGAGCGTCCGGTGATGTTATGGCTCGATGATATTCAGTGGGGGCCGGATACGCTGCGGTTTGTGCAGTACGTTGAGGAGATGCAAAGCGAGCAGCCGGCGGCGATTCTGGTGTTGATGACGGCGCGAAGCGAGGCACTTCGCGAGCAGGCGGCGGCGAGTCGGCTGGTGGAGGAATTGGCGAAAAGTCCGCTGGTAGAGGTTCGTGAACTTGAGCCGATGCGCAAACAACATTCGCTGGGGCTGGTGCAGCATTTGCTGGGGCTGGATGGTGAGCTTGCGCGTCAGGTTGAGGAGCGCTCGGGCGGGATTCCGTTGTTTGCGGTGCAGTTGGTCGGCGACTGGGTGATTCGGGGCAAGTTGACGCTGGGGCCGGTTGGTTTTGAGCTGCGGCCGGGCGCAGGATTTACGATTCCGGATGATATTCATGCGATCTGGGCGGAGCGTTTGCAGTCGGTTCATCGTGCGTTTGGCCGGGCAGGGCAGCTTGGTTTGATGATCGCTGCGGCGCTGGGCCAGGAGGTGAAACTGGCTGAATGGGCTGCTACGGCGGCGTTGCTGCAGGTGGCATTGCCGGCCGAGTTTCTGGGGAAACTGGAGGACGATGGTCTTGTGCATGTGAAGGAAGAGCGCATGGGGTTTGCGCATGGAATGCTGCGCGAGAGTATTGAGCGAACGAGTCGGGAGTCGGGCGACTGGGTGCGCGTGAACGCGGCGTGTGCGCAGATGTTGGAGCGGCGTTACAGCGAGCGGATTCGTGGTGTGAGCGAGCGGCTGGCCTGGCATCTGGACGAGGCGAATCTACCGGAACATGCGCTTGCGCCGCTGCTGGCGGCGGTGGAACTGAGTCTGGAGCAGAGCGATTTTTCAAAAGCGCATAGCTTGCTCGACAGGCGCGAGGCGTTGATCCGGCGTTTGCAGTTGTCGGATAGCGATCCGGCGTTGTGTTCGGGCTGGGTGCGGCGCGCGGAGACGCTGGGCTTGCAGGGACGTTTTGGGGAGTCGCTGACGGTGAGCACGAACGCGGTGCAGTGGGCGGATCGTGAGGGCTGGCAGGAGTTGACGGCGCATGCGCTGTTGCAAAAAGGGGAGTCGGAGCGGCATCTGGGGCGGCTGGAGGATGCGGCGCGGAGTCTGGAGTTGGCGGGGACGACGTTTGGGAATCTTGCGATGTGGACGTCGCTTGCGCGGTGTCTTGCGGGGCTTGCGCGTGTGGCCGAGCAGCGCGGGGATATGGAGCAGGCGGTCGAGTTTTTGATGCATGCACGCAATGAGTTTGAGCAGCACGGCGATAAGCTCGGCACAGCGCAGTGCTTGAACGGTCTGGGAGATATTGCGCGGCAGCGCGGAGATTTTGCGCAGGCGCGGCGTTTTTCGGAGGCGGCCAGGCGGCTGAGTGAGGAGATTGGCAATCTGCTCGGTGTAGCGGATTGCGTCAACGATATCGCGGAATGGAGCCGTTTGCAGGGCGATTTTGAGAGCGCGCTGACGTATTGCAAGGAGGCTGTGGCGTTGTACGACTCGCTGGGGTCGGAGCAGTCGAATTATGCGCGGATCAATCTCGGGCTGATTTATTTGCATCAGGGGCGGCATGAGGATGCATACAAGTTGTTGGAGTCGATGGAGATTCGTCTGCGTCGTCACCATCACTGGAGTTTGCTGGCGGCGGTGCTGGTAGCGATGCTGACGTGTTTTGGCAAGCGCGGTCAGTGGACGGCCTGGGATGCGTGTTTTGAGGAGGCGTTTCGGCTGCTGGAGCAAACCGGGATTACGGATCCGAAGATTGCGACGGCGGGGGCGATGGCGGCGGAGCTGGCCCGGGCGGCGAATTATCCGGTGCGGGCCGAGCGGGTGCTGGCGCTGGCGAATCGTCATGCGTCGCGGGTCTATGTCTGAGGCATCTGAGGCAGGACAATAAGGATGAACGAGTATTACGGTGAGCTTTTTGCGCAGGGCGATCCGGTGATTGCGGCCGGGTGGCGGCATTGTCTGGAGCAGGCGTTGCGGTTTGAAATCGCGCTGGAGTCGTTGCCGTTGGCTGCGTCCGGCGCGAAAGTCCGGCTGCTGGATGTGGGTTGCGGGCCGGGGAGCCTGTGGGCGTATCTGGAGGCTACGGGGCGCGGGGCGGAGGCGGGTATTGCGTACACGGGCATTGACCGGTTGGGGGAAGCGGTTGCGCTTGCGCGCAGGCAGTTTCCGGCCGGGGAATTTGTGCATCAGGATGTGTTCGCGTTCGGGGCGGAGGCGTTGAAATCGCCGGAGAAAAAATTCGATGCGGTGATCGCGAGTGGAACGCTGGTCAGCGGCGTGGAAGCTGTGGATGGTGCGGCGCGGGTGCATCGACTGGAGCAGCTTGTGGCGCAGTGTTTTTCGTTGAGTTGTGGGGTGTTTTGTCTGGTGGTTTTGAATCAGGCTGTGGTGGAAAGTCGGGTGGTTTTGCGGGTAGAAGCGGCGCTTCTCGGGGCGCATGCGGCGGAGCTTCATGCGCTCGGGCAGCGGCTTGTAGAGCAGGAGGGGGCCGCGCAGTATGCGGTGCGGGGCGATTTTCTGACGACGGATCTTGCGTTGTATGTGTGGCGGGAGGGGACGGCTGCGGCCGGGTTTTGGGAGGCGTCGCAGCCTTATGCGGCGCATGATGCCGTGCTGGCAGGGCCGTGGGGCGCGGGCGCGACGCGGCAGGAGCGAGCCTGGTTGTGGTTGGAGGCCGGTGCGTATGAGCGGGCGGATGCGGCTCTGAATGCGGAGCCACGGCTTGAGGGTGAGCAGGCGGATTTGTTGCGGGCGCGGCTGGAGTTTTTGAGGGGATAGAAACGTTGAGGCAGGGGAAAGGCGTGTCTCTGGCGAGGCCGTGAGGCCGGCGCAGGAAAGAAGAGGAAAGGCGTGTCTCTCGCGAGGCCGCGAGGCCGCGAAGGAAAAAGCTAAGAAAGGCAGGGGAAAGGCGTGTCTCTGGCGAAGCCGTGAGGCCGGCGCAGGAAAGAAGAGGAAAAGCGTGTCTCTCGCGAGGCCGCGAGGCCGCGAAGGAAAAAGCTAAGAAAGGCTAAAAAGCAGAGACAAATGATCTGAGTCGGTCGCGTACCGCACAGGTTTGTAGTTTTTGACCATCTGAGTCGGTCGCGTACCGCACAGGTTTGTAGTTTTTGACCATCTGAGTCGGT
>JBEBUW010000145.1:0-10256 GCA_040393065.1 Lujinxingia vulgaris
GGGATACAAACGCTGCCTTCGCACACGGAAGCTCGCCAGTGCGCCTCCCGGGAACAACGAGAGAAGGGTTTCCGACTTGCTATATTTGTTATCGGAAAATTTCGGAGAATGTTGCCTGATATTTACAAAAATATCCTATCGACTGCTTTTCCCCCGATCCCTAGATGGAGTAATGCATCAAAAATTATGCTGAATTCAAAAAAATGCACTGAGAACAGAATAATCTTTTGATATCAACACATTAGAAGCACTGCGTTCTCGAAGGCAGGCTCCTGCCTCTCTCTATTATTACATTCTTCTGTACCCCGAGAGGTGTTGTATCATTACCGCCATCCTATCCTCACGCCCACTGCGCGCGGTTGCATTCAGTCTCACTGTATTTTTCCTTATTTCCACTTATTTCCAGTCCCTGGCGCAAGCCTCTGAGCTGTCACACCCTCCCCTTGAAATGCCATGGTCCTGTGAGCACTCCTACCGAGTTAGCCAGGCGCACAATACCGGATCTCACACCGGCAACGGCGCCTGGGCCTGGGATTTCAATATGCCAGAAGGCCACGTCGTTACAGCCCCGGCCGATGGTGTCATTCGCATGGTTCGCGACGACTCCACGCGACACGGCTGCGGCCCAGACTACGCCTGGGATGCAAACTACGTAATTGTCGATTTTGAAAATGGCACCGAAGCGCTGTTCTTGCATATGAAAGCTGGCTCAGCACGCGTTTCTGTTGGTCAGAGAGTACAGCGAGGAGAACCGCTCGCAGAAGTAGGCAACTCAGGCTGGGTGTGCGGAACGCATCTCCATTTCCAAATTCAACAAACCTGCTCGTCCTGGTGGTGCCCCTCCATTCCCGCCAATTTCACCGATGTTGGAGACCCCGAACGCGGCACTACGCTGGCTTCCAATAACTGTCCCGATATCATTGATGCAGATACACTCATTCAGGCGCATCAAGACCAACCTGATAATCCTGCACACTCCGAAAACGGCAAAGGCGGCGCACCAACGCCAGGCCAGGCCGACGCAAGTACAGATCCAACTTCTAAATTGGAAATTACCTGCTCCCAATCAGGCAACCTGGCACAGATCCCCAACCTCATCCTTATGTTCGGAGCACTATTTGCCTGGAATCGCTATCGAAAATACAAAACCCTCTTGCAAAAGCCTCGCCAGAAATCCTGAGCGCTGAGCCATCTCAGCCTGGATTCATACGATGTAGATCTGCGATCTCATAGATCTGCTTCTCCGCCGTCTGTGCTTTTGAGTCCAACCGCTGCACTCCCAGCTCGGCCAATCGCCACCCGAGCTCACGATCACTGGTAGACCGATAGCGCTCTTCGAGCGCTTTTCCTCCCAGTTTTGCAGCCACACTCAGAAATGCGTCCCCGACGACACCGGCAAGTTCCTCCATCACCCGGCGCTCCTCCCGATCTCCACGAATCACACCCGGCCTCGCGATGATATAAGGCAAACCACTTTGCACAACAGCCTGCTCGGCTTTCCACCGCGCTTGAAAGTACGCAAACGGCGAGTTTTCCTTTGTCCCGCTAGCTGACAGATAGACAAAAACAGGTTGTTTGGCTTCGGTCGCAGCAGCCGATGCAGCCTCAACCAGCATCGCCGTCAGCCCATAGTCGATCGTCTCGTAATTCTCCTTTCCTCGAGAATTCGCCCGCATACGCTTTTTGGTAGTGCCGATCAGGCAATACACCAGATCCGGCTGCCCCCTCCCCACGCTTTCACGCAGCGCCTCCGGATCCCATGCCGTCGAGTCAACCCTCGCCCCCATCTCACCAAATAACTTCGTCCACTCTTCCAACCGACTCGAATCTGGACGCACGTGCGCTATAACTTCCACGCCGCGCTCCACCAGATTCCTCACCACTTCACGTCCGGTAAATCCTGTTGCACCTGCAACCCACGCAATCTTCTTCGTCATTTCCACATCCATTTTCATGCATCCAACAAAATCAAAAACCATCAATAACCGACATCTTCAGGCAGGTTAATGTTCCGATCGAGCGGGAACATCTTATCCAGAATTTCGCCACGACGCTTCGCATCCGCCTCGTACAAATACAAATAACGCAGCATATGTTCGGCTACCTTCCGGCCGTAATTCCGTCCCTCATTGTATTCGAACTCTTCGATCAACCACGGAAAACTCGCGTCTGGATTCTTACGAAACCAACGCGCGATCGGCCCCGGCCCGGTGTTATAAGAACTGGCCATCGGTACAAACAGCCCTTCATACGTATCAAGCAGCTTGCGCATATAAAACGCACTGTAGCGAAATCCTACTTCTGGCCTGAAAAACGTCCGCACGTCATACGTAACCCCGAGCTCCGCCGCCACCAGCCGCGCGGTGGCCGGAATCATCTGCAACGCCCCCACCGCATCCGTATGCGAAACAGCCCCCGGCTTATACCGGCTCTCCTGCCGCATAATCGACCACATCAATTCCGGCGGCAGCTTAAATTCCCCGGTCGTTTCCAGCACAACATCTTTATACGCACGCGGATACGCCATCACCGAACGCAACGCATCAGGATCAGGCGCCGACGGCATCGCGGAAATACTGCCGCCCGTCGCAAGCCTCCACATCCGATGATAATCGCCGACATAATACCCGATCGCATGCACCCAGAGATCGCGATCTGCCTTCGGAATACCCGCAATGATCTTATCGTATATCGGCGACAACGACTCACGCGCTCGCTCACGCTCATCCAACAAAACCAGCAGCTTCACACGCTCCCAGACCCGTCGGTCCGCTGCCGATAATTTACTGACCGGCAACGCATCAATGCTTTTACGCGGCGTATCATCCGCGCTACCTCCCCCATCCGGCCACCAGACCTTCGACGCCAGCTGAGACGTGCCCTCAATTTTCGCCCGCAACTGCTCGCCGAGCACCCCATAATAACTCAGCGAATAACGCCTTCTCAGCCGATCGAGCTTTGCCAGCGCATTTTTCTTATCCCCGAGCTGATCGTACGCATGCGCCTGCCAGTACAGCGCTTTGCCCTCCACGAGCGTATTGCCGAACGATCCCATCTGCTCGTAGACATCGATCGCCTCTTTCCACTGCCCCTGCCGCATATGCGCCCAGGCCCAGAATCCGTACACATACGAGGAATACCGGCCACGCTTTCCATAACGCTTTACATACTTCTTAAACCCCTCAATCGCCCGCTCATCATGCCGATGATCGTAAGGCAGCCAGCCGCGATAATAATGCACATCGCCCACGTGCGTGCCCTTGGGATACGCCGCCAGATACCGATCCATTGTCTTGAGCGCATCATCATAACGCTCCTGGCGCATCTGCGCGCGTGCCAGCATATAAAGCGACGATTCCTTTTTCGGTCCGGTTTTCGCCAGCTCCGCAAACAACTTCTCCGCCTCTTTCGGACGATCTCGAAGCCGGTTCAGCGCGATATCCGCCAGATGCCAGCGCGCCTGCCCGCCATATTTTGCGTGCTCTACAAAACGCTCATACTCTGCACGCGCCCCCACATAATCCCAGGACTCAAACAAGCCCTGTGCACGTGCATAGCGATCCGCCTCGCTCAAATCTTCGACGCTCAAAACCAACCCCTCACGAAGCGTCGCCTTTTCGCTCGGATACCGCGTCAACAACTCACGCGCCCGCGCCTTCGCAATTTTACTCTTCGGATCACCGCTCGCCGCCATGTCATGCTCAAGTCGCGCAAGCCGCGACAGATAAAAGCGCCGCTCTACCGTCCGCATCGACAACTTCTGCCCGCGCAACGTCTTTGCCAGCGTACGAGCTTCCGCCTCACGCCCGAGCTGCCACAACGCCTCCGCACGATCCAGCTCCGCCCACTGCCTTACACTCTTAGAAGGCGTCGTTTTCCCGAGCTTCACCAGCGCCTCAACCGCCGCGCTCAGCTCTCCGCTCTCCAGCGCCGCACGCGCCACCAACTGATGTTGGACATCCTCGACCAACGAAGGCAACTCCAGCTCCTTCGCCAGCGCATAGCCCTTCTTCGGATCCGTTTCTACCGCCGTACGCGCCGCCTTAAACTGCTGCGCAACCACTTCCTCCGGCCGCACCTTCTCCGTATTCGCCTGCCCGTTCACCGGCCACATCCCGACCACCATGACCAGGCACACACACCAGATCCATCCTAGATTCCTCACATCCGCTCCCGCATATTTCCCGGCCGCACCGAGACTCTACATTTCTTCATGTCCTTAGAATCGCACTGTTCCAGAACTTCAACCCGTTCAACCATCCCATTTATTCGTATGCGACCACCCGCGCGCCTCACATCCACTGCGCGCCTGACATACACTTTTGAAATGCCGCGCTGGACGACATCCCAAAACTCATGCGATGAACCCACCTGCCAGCAAACGCCGCCATCAGCGCTCGACGTATGCTGAACACAAAAACAGCAAGGTCAACTCATGGAGTCATAAATGTCGGTTTATATCCCTGCATCCCTCGAACAAGAACTGCAAAACTACGGCGCCGAACCCATGATCCGCGTCGTCATGATGCCCAAAGACACCAACTACCAGGGCTCCATCTTCGGTGGCGTCATCTTAAGCCACCTCGACCTCGCCGCCGCCGAAGAAGCCTTAAAATCCGCCGGACGCCCCATCGTCACCAAAATCATGCGCGAAGTCGATTTCGTCGCCAAAGTCCAGGTCAGTGACTGGGTCAGCTACTACACCCGAACCGAACGCTGCGGCCGCACCAGCGTCACCGTCCGCGTTCTCGTCGTCGCACACCGCGGACCGCTGCGCAAAGAAATCATCAAAGTCACCTCCGCAGAAGTGATCTTTGTCGCCGTCGACGACGAAGGCAATCCCGCCCCTCTGCTCGGCCCCGGCGCCAAAAACCACTGACACCTCCGGCCCCCCAAAACCTCAAATCTCCCCGGAATTAACGCCGCCCCGGAACCACGGAATGCTCCCGGCGACCGCCATCCTCATCGTCGTCATCACGCAAAAGCCCCACCAGATCGAGCTCCTCACGTTTATCTTCCGACAGATATTCGTCCAGGAAGCTGCGGCGGAAACTCTCAAAACGTTTTTCCTCGATCGACTCGCGAATCGCGCGCATCAAATCCTGATAAAACGTAATGTTATGAAGCGTCGCCAGCACCGAGCCGAGAATTTCCTTCGAGTTGATCAGGTGATTGATATACGCCCGCGTAAAATTCTCGCACGCATAACACGTGCAATTCGTATCCAGCGGAAATTTATCATTCTTATAGCGCGCATTCGTCACCCGATAACGCCCGCGCCGCGTAAAGATCACGCCAGAGCGCGCAAGCCGACTCGGCAACACGCAGTCAAACATATCAACGCCGCGCGCAACCGCCTCGATAATATCCTCCGGATACCCGACGCCCATCAAATAACGCGGCTTATTCTTCGGCATATGCGGCTCGGTCACCTCGATGTTTTCCATCATCAACGTGTGCCCCTCACCCACCGAAAGCCCACCGATCGCATAACCCGGCAAATCCAGCTCCACCACCAGCTGCGCCGACAACGCCCGCAAGTCATGAAACGTTGATCCCTGCACGATTCCGAACAAAAACTGATCGTCCCGTGTCTGCGCCGCCTTGCAACGCTCCAGCCAGCGCGCCGTCCGGTACACCGCATCCTGCGCATCCCGATACGAACACGGATACGGAACCACATGATCAAACGCCATCATGATGTCCGCACCCAGCGCTTCCTGAATCGCAATGCTACGCTCCGGCGTCAGCTTGATCGCCTTGCCATCCTTCTGAAAACGAAACGTCACGCCTTCTTCATCGATCTGCAATTTCGGCAAACTGAACACCTGAAAACCGCCCGAGTCCGTCAAAATCGGCTTGTTCCAGCCCATCATCTGATGCAGACCGCCCAGCCTTTTGACGATTTTCTCACCCGGCGCAATGTTCAAATGATACGTATTGCCCAGACAAATCTCCGAACCCGTCGACGCCAGATCGCGCGGCGTCATCCCCTTCACCGTTCCACGCGTCCCCACCGGCATAAACGCAGGCGTCTCAAACGTGCCATGCGGAACCGTCACGCGCCCACGCCGGGCCGTGCCATCCGTTCCAAACAGCTCAAATCCAAATTTCTTCTGTTCCTTGCTACCCTGCTCTTCAACGCTCGACATGAAGCACTCACCGCACTCTAAAAACGTTACGTGACCTGAATTTCATCACAAAAAACCCCGCACACCATGCCCCAATTCCACTTCTCCAGCAATGCGCGCATCAACATGCTGATTTATACGAGCTACCCAATGAGCCCCTCCCCCCCGCCCACCCCCCCCTCACCACTCCAGCACAACAGGGGGAACCGGATAACCACCACCCCTATCCCCTCCCCACACTTGACCTCCCCCGGGTCGCCCAGAGCGATTTCTCTTTTCCCGACCCTGCCCATCCCCCTTCCAAACATCCCTCACCCCCTAACCAATCCCGGTGGACTTCCGTCCCAAACACCCCTGACACCTGTTTTCGACCGACCTCCAAAGGGTAGCAAACATCGATTTCGCTCAAGACCATC
The DNA here is from genome assembly GCA_040393065.1 of Lujinxingia vulgaris. Classification (GTDB taxonomy): domain Bacteria; phylum Myxococcota_A; class Bradymonadia; order Bradymonadales; family Bradymonadaceae; genus JACCWM01. Next base: position 6,548 of record JBEBUW010000145.1, read on the forward strand.
CCCTCCCCCCGCCTCAAAAACGCGTCGTACCCTAAAATTCACAGGGTTACCCACCCCTTGTTTTTTGAAAAACGCTCAAAACGCCCCCGTCCCCCACCCACAAAAAAGCCGCGTTCGATGTTTTCAATCCCCCCGGCCCGCCCGGTTTTAGCCCCAAAGCCTCAAATCATGCCGCTCCACATCCATCAAAATCCCAAAATCGACCAACCCGCCCCCCTTCCACATCGGTTTTGTTCAGTACCGATCGCCTCCCCAACCCACAAACGCACGCACCGTGAAGCCGGGTGAAGCCCGAGCGGAGCGCACACCTGTTTTAGCCCCACGAGAATCGCTGACGATTACCCACATATTTTCACGTCCTCCCCTTGCCTTTCTTTGCCTTTCTTTGCCTTTCTTTGCCTTTCTTTGCCTTTGCCTTCGCGGCTTCGCGGCTTCGCGCGAGACATGCCTTTGCTATGCTTTTACCATGTCTTCACCCACATTCGCGCCTTCGCCTCCCCAAACAATTCCATCCCAAATTGCCCGAACTCACCAAATACGCTACATACTCCCATCTTCAGGGCAGAACCGATTCCCCGCTCAGGACCAAGGATCAAACAAGATGAAAGAAAAAGACGTCGTCGACATCACACCGGGCGCCAGCTACGCAAAGTTTGCGCACGAGCCCCGTATCCAACTCAACCCACGCCACGTCGGCTTCGGCCTGGCCGCCGTTGTCGTCGCCATACTGATCTTCTCCTCCTTCTTCCAGATCGGGGCAGATAGCGTCGGCGTCGTCCTCCGCCTCGGAAAATTCACCCACCAGGTCGGCCCCGGCCTGCACTTCAAACTCCCGCTCGGAATCGACAGGGTCTACAAAGTCCCCACCGAGAAACAGCTCAAAGAAGAATTCGGCTTTCGCACCGCCGACTCCAGCGGTGAACGAGCCGTCTACGCAGGCGGAAACTTCATCGACGAATCCCTCATGCTCACTGGCGATCTCAACGTCATCGACGTCGAATGGACCGTCCAATACCGCATCAGTGATCCGTACAACTACCTGTTCCGTGTCCGGAACGTCAGCCACACCTTCCGCCTCATGACCCAGGCCGTCATGCGCGAAGTCATCGGCGACCGCACCGTTCACGAAGTCTTGACCGTCGGACGCACCGAACTCTCCAGCACCGTCCACGCCCGACTCCAGGAACTCTGTAACCAGTACGAAATGGGCATCACCGTGGGCCAGGTCATCCTCCAGGCCATCAATCCGCCCGAGCCTGTCAAACCCTCCTTCAATGAGGTCAACCAGGCGCAGCAAGAAATGGAAAAAATGATCAACCAGGCCCGCACCGAGTACAACGCCGAAATCCCGCGCGCCCGCGGCGTCGCCCAGCAATTGCTCCAACAGGCCGAAGGCTACGAAATCAACCGCGTCAACCGCGCCGAAGGTGAAGCCGCCCGCTTCCGTGCTCTCCACCAGGCCTACAGCCTCTCCCCCGAAGTCACCCGCCGCCGCATCTACATCGAAACCATGGCCGATGTACTGCCTCAGGTGCAGCAAAAAATCATTGTCGGCGACAACACCAGCGGTCTTGTGCCCTTCATGCAACTCGGTACCAACGCGCAGCAAGGAGTCTCCAAATGAACATCAAACTCATCATCACAGGCATCATCCTTGCCGCACTCGCCATCATTGCAAACGCCTCGATCTACGTCGTCGACGAAAACCAGCAGGTCGTCGTCACCCAGTTCGGCCGCCCGGTCGGCGACGCCATCACCACGCCCGGCATCCACTTCAAAACCCCCTTCGTCCAGAACGTCCACATCTTCGAAAAGCGCTTCTTAGAGTGGAGCGGCGAACGAAACCAGATCCCCACCAAAGACAAACGCTTCATCTGGGTCGACGCCTACGCCCGCTGGCGCATCACCGATCCCCTGCGCTTTTACCAGCGCGTCCGCGATGAGCGCGGCGCTAAATCCCGTCTCGACGACATCATCGACGGCGAAACACGCAACGCCGTTGCCAACCACGATCTGCTCGAAGTCGTCCGCAGCTCCAACCGCGCACCACTGGTCGAATCCGAAATCGAATCCGAAGAAGATTCCAACACCGGACTCGAACCCATCCAGCGTGGACGCAACGAAATCATGGCCAAAATCCTGACCAACGTCACCGCCGCCACCGCCGATCTCGGCATCGAAGTCATCGACGTGCGCTTCAAGCAAATCAACTACAACGAAGACGTCCGCCCACGCGTCTACGAACGCATGATCGCCGAACGCCAGCGTATCGCACAGAAATACCGCTCCGAAGGCCAGGGCGAAAGCGCACGCATCCGAGGCGAAAAAGAACGCGAACTCCAGGTCATCGAATCCGAAGTCTTTAAGAAAACCGAAGAGATCCGCGGCCGCGCCGACGCCCGCGCCACCGAAATCTACGCCGAAGCCTACAACGTCGATCCCGAGTTCTACCGCTTCCTGAAAACCATGGAATCCTACAACAAGGTCCTCGACAAAGAATCCACACTCGTCCTCTCCACCGACAGCGAATTCTTTAACTACCTCGAAAAAACACGTTGAAATCCACGCTCCCCATCGACGCGCTACTCCCCGAGATCATCCAACACCTGCAGCACGAAAATAACCTCGTGCTGCAGGCTCCTCCCGGCGCCGGAAAAAGCACACGCGTCCCACCTGCACTGCTCGACGCCAGCCTCTTCCCAGACAACCAACCCTCCCAGATTTTGCTGCTCGAGCCGCGCCGCGTCGCCGCGCGCGCCACCGCACAGCGCATCGCCACCGAACGCCCCGACAAAGCCAACAGAACGCTCGGCCAGGAAATCGGCTACCAGGTCCGCTTCGACAACCGCACCTCCAAAAACACGCGCTTAAGCGTCATCACCGAAGGCATCCTCACCCGACGTCTCCAGAGCGATCCGTTCCTGGAAGGCGTCAACATCGTCATCCTCGACGAGTTCCACGAACGAAGCCTCCACACCGACCTGGCCGTCGCCTTCTTAAAAGACCTCCAACAGGTCCGCGACGACCTAAAAATCATCGTCATGTCCGCCACCCTCGCCACCGACCAGATCGCACAGTTCCTCGGCTGCAAAACCCTCACAAGCCAGGGCCGCACCTTCCCCCTCGAAATCGAATACCTCACGCAACCGCCCACGCAACCCATCGAAATCGAAGCCGCCCACGCCGTCCAACACCTGGTCCAACAAAGCTCGAAAACCGGCCAGCATCCCGGCAACATCCTCGTCTTCTTACCCGGCGCCGGCGAAATCCACCGCTGCGAAGCCGCCCTCAAGCCCTGGGCCGCCACAGCCGGATTCGACGTCTTCCCGCTCTACTCCGCGCTCCCAGCCGAACAACAAGACCGCGCTCTGGAAGCCAACTCTGCAAACACCGCCAGTCCACCAAAGATCATCCTCGCTACCAACATCGCCGAAACCTCCCTCACCATCGAAGGCGTCACCACCGTCATCGACTCCGGAAAAGTCCGCCAGATGCGCATGTCACCCGCCAGCGGCCTCGACCAACTCGAACTCACCCACATCAGCCTGGCTTCCGCCACCCAGCGCGCCGGCCGCGCCGCCCGCACCCAACCCGGCCGCGCCCTGCGCCTCTGGACCCACGCCTTTGAACACCGCATGCACGAATTCGACGCCGCCGAAATCACCCGCGTCGACATCACCGCCCCCATCCTCGAAGTCATCGCCTGGAG
>JBEBUW010000146.1:0-10223 GCA_040393065.1 Lujinxingia vulgaris
GGAAGGGCTTCCGACTTGCTATATTTGTTATCGGAAGATCGGGGCGTTTTGTTGCGTGTTATTTGTAAATATCTGACAAAAAATTTGCCGATACAAGAAAACTCGAATGGTGCGGGGAGGAGGGGCAGAATACAAAGGTTCAAACGAAGCGTCGTGCTCCTTTGACGCTGGTTGAGGTTTCGTCGCTGTTGCTGCTTTCTGCTCGCTGATAACGAGGATCGAGCAGGTCATTGATACGATTCATGACGAGTTCTGTGACACCACGAAAATTTTCTTGATATGTCTGCTCGGCTTCACGTGTAAAAGGTAGAAACTCATCTTGAATTGCGAACTCCGCGAGTTCTGCATCGGGTCGTAGAGGTTTACCGATGCGGTAGATGATTTCACCGCCGCGCGATAGTGGGCTGTTGCCGGGATAGGCTTCATCGGAGCCGTTGCAACCGACGGGGACGATGGTTGCGCCCAGGCGGAGTGCCATCTGAGCCACACCGGTGTGGCCTTCTCCCAGGCGGTTGGAGCGGGTGCCTTCGGGGAAGACCAGAATATTGAGTCCTTTTTCAAATGCTTCGAAATTTAGTGCGATAAAGCGCTCCATCATGCGGTCGAATAGCTCGGCCATGGCTTCGAAATAGGTCTGGCGGTGGGGATCGAAGTGCAGGCCTAGCATATCGCGAGAAGAATCGAGGAGCATCAGGGTTTCGGCGAGTACACCGTGTTCTGCGGCGGCTTCGCGAACGCTGCGGGTATTGGTTTGACCGGCGTTGAGCGCGTCGCGTAGCAGTCGGTAGGCGATGTCGCTGGGCGCGCGGCCAAGCAGGTTATGGGCGTCGGCCGTAATGAGATAGCCGCGCGAGGGGACGGGCATGTTGCCCATGGAGACCATGAACTTTCCGATGGCCGGATTGTTGAAGTATTTTCCTTTGACCCAGGTTGTTGTGAATCGGTCGTGGATTTGCAGAAGTTTGTATTGAAAGGGCCAGTAATTATAGCGGTCGGTATGGTTCATCGCCAGAATGACGGGTTCTTCTTTCGGGGGCAGGTTTTCGCCGCCTTCCAGGATGATCTTTGTGCGTGAGAGTGGAAACGCAAAATTGGGTTTTAAAAAGAAGTGTGCCATAAAGAGCTGGCCCAGGGGCCGCTGTGATAATTTGATGGCATTCATGATGTCGAGCGTGAGCATAAATCGGAAGCCTGGCAAGTCTTGAGAAGTGTTCGAGTCGCTGGAAAAAGAAGGTGCGCTGGGATTAACGCTCCGGTGTGCTGGCGGCGCCGTACCAGGATCTGCCGGGAAATGTATGGAGCAATGTTCCCTGTCCGGTCTGTTGATTGATTTCGATTACCTGGCCTTTTCCGGTCAGGCCAAAGAGCCGGCCCCAGGCAGCGGTGAGTGCGTACACTTCGGAAAAGCCGATATTGCCAATTCGATTGGTGTTGCCATTGGCGCTGTCGATTTGAATCAGATCGTCGGTTGAGATCAGGGGATTGACGGACGTGGAGCTCATGAAAAGGATGTCGCCTTTGTTGATTACGCAGTCACCGCTTGAGGAGTAGGGCTTGAGTTTATCAGTTCCGCCAATGGGGCTGGAAATCTGGCCGCTGGTGAGATCGACGGAATGCAGATTTGAATACGAGGTAATGAAGGCTTTGCCGATCATGTCGAGGCACAGCCCGTTGGGATTGCCCGAGTTGATCGGGTTGGGGTTGACGTGCCATCCGCCGGCGCCGGGCGGCAGGCTGTAGAGTTTGGATTCTGCGATTGCGTAGAGCGTGCCGTTGGGATGTGTATCGATATCAAAGGTGTTGGCGGGCAAATCCATGACTTCTTGCGCGGTTTTTTTGTAGGGATCGACCAGATAAAGTTTATCGGGCGTGTGTGCATAGAATGTACAGGAGAGCGAAGGATCGACCTGGCCGTTTTCGTCGCCGTAGCAGGTTGGTTCAGGAGGGTTGTCAATATCGGGCTGTCCGCTATCTTGCCCTGTGTCGGAGGGATCGGTACCGCTGTCTTCCGGATCTTCTTCGATATCAGAGTTCTCGTCGATGTCGGTATCTGTTCCAACATCGTTCTGGGGCGGTTCTTCGGTGCGAATCACCTCGCAAAGATCGGTAATCGGATTATGTCGTTCGCCCTGATTGCAAGTCGCATCGTCAGAGGGCAATGCATCATCGGAGCATGCGCTGGCAGCCAGGATGCTCACGGCGAGGGAAACGAAAAGACTGCGTTTGGCTAGAGCGTACATCATCGAAGAACCTTCAGGAGAACACGTTTTCATCACTACAACCGGCTGTTAGTCTGACGTGATTGTGTGAGAATTGCAATCATTGGGACGGCCGCACTTTCAGGAGAAATTATGCGTTTTTTACACACGATGCTTCGCGTTGGCAATTTGGATCGGTCGATTCAGTTTTATACCGAAATTCTGGGCATGGAATTGTTGCGCCGTCAGGATTATCCTGGCGGAAAGTTCACGCTGGCATTTCTGGGCTACGGGCCGGAGGACACGCATACCGTGCTCGAGTTAACGTATAACTGGGGCGTGGAAAGCTATGACCTGGGCGAAGGCTACGGCCATATTGCGCTGGGTGTTGAGGATATTTATGCGACCTGTGAAGCCTTGCGTAAAGCCGGTGCAAAGATCGTGCGCGAGCCCGGTCCGATGAAGCATGGCACGACTGTGATTGCGTTTATCGAAGATCCAGACGGCTATAAAGTCGAGTTGATCGAGCGCAAATAAGGCGGTGGATACCGCACCAATGTGCTGCACGTAGTCTTGTAGAGGTAGGCACAAAAAACCGCCCCCGTTATATCGGGGGCGGTTTTTTGTTTTGGGGCGTGTTTTCAGGGGAGAAGAGAGATTTTAGAAGCCCATTGCCTCAGCGAGGTGGCGTTCGCAGAGTGCGGTGTCATCCTTGCGCTGCTCTCGGACGGCCTGGCAGTCGGCGCAGGCCGCGCCTTCGGAGTAGGCGCGTTCTCCGGCGCTTTGTTGGTCGAGCACCAGGAGTTTTTCTTTGGCGCTGGTGCTGACGAACGATGACGGGTCCCAGCCCGGTTTGTTGCGCAGCTCGCGGACGCCTTCTTCGACGATTTTTTTCTGCTGCCGCCTGCTCATGTCTTTCAGGGAAGTATCGTTTTTCGAACTCATTACGACATGCTCCATGGGTTATGAAGTTTTCTCATTCCAACGTAAAGCCCACTGATAAAATGACCTGATAATGGGCGACCTGTCCATCATCAACCTGGCCACGGGTTTCTTCGACAGTAAACCAACGAATGTTGCGTACGGATTCCGAGGCTTTGGAGAGCGCGTTTTCGATAGCTTTTTCTACACTCTGGGGAGAGGAACCGACGAGGCGGACGATTTTATAGACGTGGCTGCTCATAGATTGGCCTTTTTTTCGGGGGAATGAAAGGGCTTAGAAAGAGAGCTGGCAGGACTCTTTGTGTGCCTGTGCGGCGTAAGAAAATTGCGCTGCATGAATAAAATCTTGTCCCGCCAGCGCGCTTGTCGAGATTCGATGATCCATGTGAAGGGCCAGGCTTTGGAATACGTCGTTTGAAGGATTGTGGCCGGTTGTTCGGGCCGCATATTACCGGCAGATAACCCACCTACAAATTACAGGCTCGCCGTAGGGAGCTGAGGGATTTATGGCTAGCGATGATTACCTCTGGTACAAAGATGCGATTATTTATGAAGTGCACGTGCGTTCTTTTTACGACGGGGACGGCGACGGCATTGGGGATCTGCAGGGGCTGACGCAGAAACTCGATTATATCGAAAAGCTCGGGGTGACGGCGTTGTGGCTGCTGCCGTTTTATCCTTCTCCGCTGAAGGATGACGGCTACGATATTGCCGGGTACACCGAGGTTCATCCGGATTATGGAACGCTCCAGGATTTTCAGGAGTTGTTGCGTGAAGCGCACCGCCGCGGGCTGAAGGTGATTACCGAGTTGGTTTTGAATCATACATCAGACCAGCATCCGTGGTTTCAGCGTGCGCGGCGTGCGCCCCGGGGCAGTGTGGAGCGCGATTTTTATGTGTGGAGCGATGATCCGACGAAATATAAGGATGCGCGCATTATCTTTGCCGATACAAAAACTTCGAACTGGAGCTGGGATCCGATTGCCGGGCAGTATTTCTGGCATCGTTTTTATGCGCATCAGCCGGATTTGAACTTTGATAATCCGGAGGTGCAAAAGGCGGTGTTTGAAGTCGTTGATTTCTGGTTAGAAATGGGAATCGACGGCATGCGGCTTGATGCGATTACGTATCTGTATGAGCGAGAAGGCACGGATTGCGAGAGTTTGCCGGAGACGCATGCTTTTTTGAAGAAATTGCGCGAACACATTGATCAGCGCTTTTCCAATCGGATGTTGCTGGCCGAGGCCAATCAGTGGCCCGAGGAAGCAGCCGATTATTTTGGCGGCGGCGAAGAATGCCACATGACGTTTCATTTTCCATTGATGCCCCGGCTCTTCATGGCGGTGCAGATGGAAGATCGCTTTCCAATCATTGATATTCTCGAGCAAACGCCGGAAATCGCGTATGAATCGCAGTGGGCGGTCTTTCTGAGAAATCACGATGAGCTGACCCTGGAGATGGTGACCGATGAGGAGCGCGACCTGATGTATCGCGCGTTTGCGCCGGATATGCGCATGCGGATCAATCTGGGGATTCGCCGCCGGTTAGCGCCGCTGTTGCATAACGATCGGCGCCGGATTCAGCTGATGTACGCCATTTTGTTCTCGCTGGTCGGCACGCCGATTCTCTATTACGGCGACGAGCTGGGCATGGGGGATAATTATCATCTGGGGGACCGCGATGGCGTGCGTACGCCGATGCAGTGGGCATCGGATATGAATGCGGGCTTCTCCAACGCCAATCCACAGAGCCTGTATTTGCCGGTGATCATCGATCCGGAATATCACTATGTTGCGACCAACGTACTGGTGCAGGAGAGCAATCCGACTTCGCTATTGCAGTGGGTGAAGCGCCTGATATCGATTCGCAAACGGTACCGCTCGTTGGCGCGCGGCGATTTGCACTTTGTCGCAAGCAATAACCAGAAGATTCTGGCGTATGTGCGTTGTGAGGGCGATGAAATTGTGCTGAGCGTGGCCAATCTGTCTCGTTCTGTGCAGCATGTGGTGCTGAATCTGGAGCGTTTTGAAGGGCTGTGGCCGTTGGAGTTGTGGGGACGCACGGAATTTCCGCAGATTACGCAAAAAGAATATCCGATGACGCTCGGGCCGTATGTTAGCTACTGGTTTGCGCTAGAAAAAGAGCAGTCCACGCCGGCCCAGCTCGTCGCGCCGCTTGCGCATCTGACGTATCTGGAAGTGCAGAACGATTGGACTACTGTGTTTGAGGGGCGGTTGCGCGAGCATTTGCAGACGCATCTTGCGAATTTTATTCTCAAACAGCCCTGGTTTGTGACGCGGGGGCGGCGGATCGATTCGATTGAAATCAGCGAGAAACTGCGTTTGCGGCAGGAAAACCGGCATACCTTTTTGTGTTTTGTCGATGTGCGCTTTTTGAATGGAGAAAATGAAATGTATGTCGTGCCGATCGCGTATGCGACGGGACGGCAGCAGATCAAAGTTGCGCGGCAGACGCCTCATGCCATCATTGCACCACTGTTTATTGAGTCCAAAAAGGAGCATGGCGTGCTTTTTGATGCCGTGGTCGACAGTGCTTTTTGTAGCAGTCTTTTGGGGCATATCCGGCGCTCGTGGCATGTCCAGGGGCTGGAAGGCGGCTTGTATGGCGACTGGCTTGAAAGGCTGGAAAGTCCTGCGCCCGAGGAGGTGGACCAACTTGAACCAACGTTGATCGAAGGCGGCGGCCTGAATACGACAATTATCTTTGAGAACGATTTTGTCTTGCAGCTTACGCGCCGACTTGAACGTGGTGAAAGTCTGGATGTGGAAATGGGGCGTTATCTCAACAAGCGTGAGTTTCCTTATACGGCGTCGATGCGCGGATGCGTCGAGTACAGACGCGGCCGGCTCGATCCGACAACGGTCGGGATCATTCATGAGTACGTTCCCAACAAGGGGGATGCCTGGCACTGGGCGTTACATGCCGTGGAGGATTTTTTCAGCCGCGTGCCTGAGCTGGATGAACCACTGACAATCCACAACGGTGTTGGCACTGCGTTTCTCATGCAACTCGCCAGGGAGCAGCCCCGCGCGGAGGTCGATTATCTGCTCGGGCCTGTGCTTGCGCGTGCGTATGTGCTGGGAGACAGGATTGCGCAGCTGCATGAAGTGCTGGCCGAGGCTTTGCCGGACGACACAGCCTTTGTGGCCGAGCCGATTTCGCCCAGTTACGAGCGGGCGCGTTATCAGTCCATGCGTACGCTGACCGTGCGTACCCTGCGTTTGCTGCAGAAACGGATTGATTTGTTGCCGGAATCGCTTCGAGGGCTTGCCGAACAGGTGATACAAAGTCGTGAGCTGCTGCTGGCGCGTTTTCGCACGTTGATCGATGCCGGGATCGATGGATTGCGCACGCGGATCCACGGGGATTTGCATCTGCGGGATTTGCTCGTGACGACCGAGGATGACTTTATGATCATCGATCTGGAGGGACATCCCTGGCTGCCGATTGGCGAGCGTCGCATCAAACGTTCGCCGCTCTGGGATGTTGCTTCGATGATCCGTTCTTTTCATACCGTTGCGCTGAACGGTTTACACCAGACTTTTGAGCATGCCACGGAACAAGTTTCAGCCATTCCGGTTGCAATGCGAGAGGAGCTTGCGCGGTACTGGTTCCATCATATGAGTGCGGCGTTTTTGCATGGATATACCGAGTATCAACAGCCCAAACCTCTTTTGCCCTCCAACCCGACGGCTTTTGCGTTGTTGTTGGATGCGCTCATGATGGAAAAGGCGCTGCAACATCTGGAACGCGAGCTCAGGCAACAGAGCGACGAAATTGCAATTCCGCTCGGGGGAATCCTGGCGCTGCTGAAGTAATGGCCTGCAAAAATGCTGCGCCGTGAGCATTTCCATGAATGTTTATGAATGCTTATGAAAATTCATGGAAATGCTCGCGTTTTATTGCGCGGCCGGGCGGTCTGAATCGCCGTTGTAGGTCTGCAGCGTGCGGAGATAGGTGTTTTGCGGGCGTTGGGTGATCGGATGAAGCGCGGCGTCGACAAAACGCTCGGCCCACCAGAACACGTCGCGTGTGCGGATCTGACGGCGCAGACTGCGCATGCGCTGTTTTCGCTCATCCAGATCCATGGTGACGGCCTGATAAATCGCGTGTGCGACTTCGTCCACGTCATAGGGATTGATGCGCAGGGCGCCCTCAAGCGATGCGGCAGCGCCGGCAAATTCGCTCAGAACCAGGACGCCGCTTTCATCGACCTGGCAGGCGCAGTATTCCTTGGCGACGAGGTTCATGCCGTCGCGAAGCGGTGTGACGATTGCGGCCGAGGCCAGGCGGTACAGCGCGCATAAGTCGTACTGATCTACGGTATTGTAGAGATAACGAATGGGCTGCCAGCCAGGCGTACTGAAGCGGCCGTTGATGCGGCCGACAATCCGGTCGAGTTCGCGTTTGAGAGCGCGGTATTCCGGCACGCTTTCGCGGCTTGGGATGACCAGCTGAAATAAAATCACGGTTTCCAGCAGATCCGGGAACTGTTCAAGCGCATTTTCAAAGGCTATAAACCGCTCGATCAGTCCTTTGGTGTAATCGAGTCGGTCGATGCCGAGCAAAACCTGGTATGGGCCGATTTGCTCACGCAGCGTAATCATGCGCTCTAGAACCTCGGGAGAGGCGGCGAGCTGGTTAAAGTCGCGAAAGTCTGTGCCGATGGGAAACACGCCGATCTGAATCTGGCGATTGTCTGTTTCGACGATGAGCATGTCCCCGACTTCGTAAATCAGGACATCCGGAAGCACGCGGTCCAGGCATTGCACGAGATTGTCACGGTCGCGGCTTGTTTGCAGGCCGACCAGATCGTAGGCGAGCAGCGCCTGGAGGATTTCTTTGCGCCAGGGGAGTTTGGTGTAGTTTTCGGCGCTCGGAAACGGGATGTGCAGGAAAAAACACAGCGGGCTGGTGCAGCCGCGTTCGCGAAGTTTATGGCCCACATGGATCAGGTGGTAATCGTGCACCCAGAGCAGGCCCTCATCCGGTGCGGAGGAGGCGATGCTGTCGGCAAATTTTTCGTTTACCGTCTGATAGATATCGTAATAGTGCGGGTCGAAATTGCAGCGGTCTGCAAATCCGTGAAACAGGGGCCAGATAACGGAATTGGCAAAGCCGGCGTAAAAACCATCGACCTCGGCTCTGGTCAGAATGACGGAATCCATGTCGAAACCGATGCTCTGACTGACATTTTTCAGCGGGGTAACCCAGCCATTGCCATCTTCGACGCACAGGCCGGGCCAGCCAATCCAGTGGCCTCCCATGCGGGCGAGTATGGGACTCATCGCCTGGATGAGTCCTCCGGCGCCGGGTTTGACTTGCCAGCCTCCGGCCTGGCGCAGCATCACAACCGGCAGGCGGTTCGATACGATTGTAAGTTCTTCGACTTCCTTCATAGTGCTCCTGACGGCCGTGGCTACTTGTACTGGCTCGTACTGGTTTTCAAGAATTCAAAATGTAGACAACTCGCCTGCATGGCGTGTTCTTAATCCTCGTACAAGGGTAGGCAGGGTTTAGTTATGGGCAATCATGAGAATTGTGAGGGCGTTGTCGGGCGCGGTTTTTTTCTGGTGCGGGTGTACTTTTGTCGGTTACCGGGGTTACAGCCAGAGGGGGCGTGCAAAGAATGATTCTGGACAAAACCAAAGTCGGTGAGGTCGTGTAATGGAGTCAAAACAGTGTTTGTTTCGGGGCTGGCCGCTTGTTTTATGGCTGGGGCTGGTTGTTGTGCTGGTGGGCTGTAACGGAGCTGTGAAGGCGCAGGGCGTTTCTGGCACTGACGGGGCTACGGCTGTGGAAAGGCTGCCGGCGCGGCTGCGGGCAGAATGCGGAAAGCCGATGGTTTCCGAGGTGCTGGCGCTTGCGAACAAGGCGCGCGTGGGCAAAAAACTTCCGGAGTTTACGTGTGATGCGCGTCTGAGCCGGGCTGCGCGCCTGCATGCCGAGGATATGTGCAAGCAGAAGTATTTTTCCCATACTTCCCAGGATGGCCGGGCTTTCCATGAGCGATTTCGTGCCGAGGACGTGGATTTTCGGGCGGCCGGCGAGAACATCGCGCAGGGACAGACCACGGCCGAGACCGTTCATACCGGGTGGATGAACAGCGCGGGGCATCGCAAAAATATCTTGAACAAGCAGTTCACACGTCTGGGCGTGGGGTATGCGCCTTGCGGCGGTTCCCCGTATTGGGTGCAGACGTTTGCGGGGTGAGGGTTTTCAGGATGCGAAGCGCTGATCGATGCTGAATTTGGCCGGATCTTTGGGGTGAATGGCTTTGTAGAAGTCGGCGATTTCGCGCATGTCGGCTTCGAAGTCGTCGCCGGGATGGAGGACTTTGCCGATGCCGGCTTCGCGTTTTTCGTAGTCCAGGTAGCCCAGGAGAATCGGGACGTTGGCACCGCGGGCAACGTGGTAAAAGCCGCTTTTCCATTCGGTGGAGAGGCTTCGGGTGCCTTCGGGGGTGACGACCATGGCGAGTTCGCCGGGGTGGTCATGGAATAGCTGGATCATGGCTTCGACCATGCTGGGGCGCTGGCCGGAGTCTTTGCGAGGGCTGCGGTCGATGGCCAGGCCGCCGACCGGCTCAAGGATCAGGTTGAAGGGGAAGGTCATCCAGGTGTCTTTGATGGTGAAGCGCAAGGGGAGCTTGAGTAGATCAAAGGCTGCGACGGTGAAGACGAGATCCCAGTTGGAGGTGTGTGGGGCTGCAATGACGACGCAGCGGCGGTGTTGGACGAGTTCTTCGCCGACGAAGGTCCAGCCTTGCGCTTTGAAAAGGAAACGACTGAGCGCTTTGAACATTGTGGGGACTCCGAGAATGTAGATGCGGGGGCAGTGAGCCGGGACGTCGCCGGGGGTTGTAGGGCGAAGTGGATGGCTTTGTCCAGATCGGAGCGGCTGGTGACGTGTTGGGGGAGGGATGGCGAAAGCTGGGTGGAGGTCTGCAACATATTTTGTGTAACTACTTCAAGGTCGGTTCATTAATACACTCGGGTCTTGCCCGAAAAAATGGAACCTGGGTTCGGGTTCTAGCGGGCTTTGCCCGGAAAAATGGAACCT
>JBEBUW010000147.1:0-10106 GCA_040393065.1 Lujinxingia vulgaris
CGGCGTGGTGGTGATCGGAGAATTGGGTGGTTTGCGGCGTGGTGGTGATCGGAGAGTTGGGGGGGGGCGGCGTGGTGGTGATCGGGGAATTGGGTGGTTTGCAGCGTGGTGGGTAGAGATGTTGGGTGGTTTGCGGTGTGGTGGTGATCGGAGAATTGGGTGGTTTGCGGCGTTCCCACCCGTCGGCTGACGCCGAGGGCTAAAACGACCGGCGGCGCTCCGCTCAGGCTGACGCCTGGCTGCGCGGGTGCGTGTGTTGTCAAATCGTGCTCGAACCACAATCCATCCACCCGCGAAGCCGGGTGAAACCCGTGCGGAGCGCAGCGTCTGTGCTAGCCCCGCATGAAATGCGGGGTTTGACGTGGCGTTCCGCCCGATTTTGTATGGCGTGCCGTGATGGGTGGTGTGGGATGCGGCGGGTGGACGTTGGGTTGGTGAAATGGCATCGGGATGGCGTTGCAGAGCTGAAGGTCAGGATCGGTCGACGGCCGCCCGGGATTTCGTTTTTTGTGGTCGGATGGGTGGATCTAGAAGCCGAAGCGCAGGCCGGTGCGAAAACCGATGTTGAGGTGTTCCATGGGGCCGAAATAGTAGGCTGTGGAGAGTTCGGTTTCGAGGTGGAGGATGGGGAACAGGGCGTAGGACCAGCCGGGATGGAGGTAGACGCCGGTGTAGGGGGAATCGCGGGTGCCCATGGTGGAGAGCCAGCCCACGCCGCCGCGCAGGTACAGGGTATTCCACCAGCGGTGGGTCTGCGGAGTGAGTGCGGTGCGCAGGCCGATGGCGTAGCCGGAGGTCGGGAAGTTGCCGCCGAGGAGCATGGTGCCGTAGCGGTATTCGGCTTCGAAGCTGGCGAAGCGGTGCCAGCTTAAGTTGGCGCCGAGATCCAGGTTCCAGGTCTGGCGGTCAAAGCATGGGCAGGCCGAGGAGCGGTACAGGCCAAAGCCGGAGCGTGCGTAGGTGGAGACGCCGGGGAGCAGGGAAAAGGTGCTTTCGGTGTTTCCGGTGCTTTGGGTGCTTTGGGTGCTTTCTTCTTGGGCGGATGTGGTGCGGGTGACGGCCAGGATCAGGAAGAAAATTGCCAGGATGATGAGGAATTTGGTGATTCTCACGGGAGCTCCTGCAGGAAACGGATGGCGCGGTCGAGGACTTTGTCGTGTCCGGGGACGGCGGATTTGTGGGCAAGACCGAGGGTGATTTCGTCGGGTGAGAATTCGACGAGGATATCGGGTGCGATGCCTTCTTCGGCGTTGTCGCCTTCGGGGGTCTGGAGCACGTAGGTGGAGACCTGGAACCAGATGCCGGGCACGAGGAAAACGCCTTTGTCGGGGGAGGCGGCGCCGCCTCCAGTTTTGGAGCCGATGAGGGTGCCGCGCTTGTGGTAGGTCAGGCGCTGGGCCAGGTAGTTGGAGGCGGAGAAGGTGAGTTTGTCGGTGAGCATGACGACGGGGCCCTGGAAGGTTTTGCCGCGTGGTTTGGGGCCGATGGTGCGCTCGAAGGTGCCGTCGGCGGCGACCATGTTGAAGTGGGGAACGTCGCGGTCGATGAGGCGTCCGAAGAGTCCGTCGGTGACGGAGGGAAAGCCGCCGCCGTTGCCGCGCAGGTCGATGATCAGGGCGTCGGAGTCCATCAGATCGTTGACGATGCGGTCCAGGCGGTCGAGATCGTCGATGAATCCGAAGGTGGAGATGTTGATGTAGCCGATATTGCCGGGCAGTTTGCGGGCGGTGGGTTCGGGCAAGTAGTAGGTGCGGCGCAGGGAGATTTCCTGGCCGGAGGCAAGGCCGAGCTGGACGGTGGTGCCGGCCTGGCCGAGGAGCGGATTTTGGGAGAGTTGCATGGGGCCGCGGCCCAGGCTGGAGGTGTAGGGCAGGGCCTGGCGCAGGTGCACGTATTGCAGGGCGGGCTGGCCGTCGATGGTTTCGATGCGTGTGCCGGGCTGCAGGTTGAGCGCGGGATCGTAGGAGCCGGTGATGATGATTTCGCCGTTCATTTCCTGGTAGGAAATGGGCAGGGAGGCGGTTTTTTGGTCGAGGTGGAGTTCGATGCGCGTGTGTCCGTCTTGCAGGGTGGAGATGGTGCGGGCGAGTTCGAAGACGAAGGTGTCATCGTCGGTGTCGGTGATGGGCAGGGCGCGAAGTTCGGTGCTGAAGTGTTGCAGGTCGATGCCTTTTTGGAGGGCGAAGGGATAGTGTGCGTGGACCATTTGATCGACGGTGTCGATCATGCATTGTCGGACATCGGGGGTGAGGGGCGCGTTGCCACATTGGGGTTCTTCGAGGCAGGCGGTGGAAAGGGCAGCGAGCAAAAACAGACAGAGCGTCGTACATGCGAGGGGGATACGAATGGGAAAACATTTGGTTTTGGAATGTTCATGGGAACAGGGCGCGTAGGTCTGCCGCCGGGGGGCGGCAGGGGCTCACACCGTGATTTTGGAGCAGGCGCAGTGAGAGGGAATTGTAGCAATTCCCTGTTGGATGCGTGCGGCCAGACGTATTGTTGATAAAGGAAAGGGTAATCACTGCGCGATATGCGAGCAATGCGAAAACAGGCGGCGGATTGTGAAAGGGTGTGCTTGAAGAGTGCAGGTGTGGGGTGTAGGGTGCGTCTTTCGGGGTTTGCGGGCCATTTTTGGGGGTAAAAAATCTCTGGAAGTTGGCGTGGTCACTGCATTGTCGAAGGAAAAGCATGAGTAGTGTGGGTCGTCGTAAGATACGCCGGGAGGATCGTCGGGATCGTCGTCGCGAGGAGTTAAAGCGCGCGGCGATCGATGTGTTTTATGAGCATGGTTATCATGCGGCGAAGGTGTCGGAGATCGTGCAGCGCGTGGGTGTGGCGCAGGGCACGTTTTATTTGTATTTCGAGGGCAAGCAGCCGCTGTTCGGGGAAATCGTGAGTGATTTTCTGGAACTGGTGGTTTCGACGGTGGCGAGCTGGGAGCCGGCGAGCATTGATACGCGGGAGGTATTGCGCGAGGAGCTGACGCGGGTGGGGATGATGCTGACGGAGGTGCTTCTTGAAAACCCGAGGCTGACGGCTATCTTTTTTAAGGAAGCGCAGGCGGTAGCGCCTGAAATCACCACGTTGATCCATGAGTTTTACAGTACGCTGGCGGCGATGCTGACGGACTTTAACGGGATATTGCACCAGCGCGGCGTGATACCGGATATGAACTTTCGGATTCTGGCGTTTATGACGATCGGGATGGTAGAGCGCGTGATTTTGGAGCATGTGGTGTACGAGAATGTGGGCAATCCGTCGCCGCGTGAGGTGGTGGAACACCTGGTGATGCATTATCTCGCGGGCACGACCGAGCCGATTGCGCATACGTATGGCGTAAAGGACGTAGAATCATGAGTGATGAGCAGAAACTTCGTGTGGTGTTGTGTAATTGTTCGCCGCAGGAGTCGGCCGGGCTGGGCCGTCAGCTTGTGGAGGAGCGACTGGCGGCGTGTGTGAACATCGTTGCCGGCGTGACGAGCATTTATGAATGGAAGGGCAAGTTGTGTGAGGAAGCCGAGCACACGCTTGTGATCAAGACAACGGAAGCGCGTTATGAGGCGTTGAAACAGCGGATCAAAGAACTTCACAGCTATGAAGTGCCTGAAATTCTTGCGTTTTCGTGCAGTGACGCACTTTCCACATACGCGCAGTGGGTCTATGAGCAGGTTTCCGAGCGAGTCTGAAGTTTTCGTAGGGAATGCGGCGGCGACCCGGCGTCGTGCGCAGTTTACGGTTTCGCTGACCGAGGGAATTTCGGCCAGTGTGTCCGGTGGGCTGGCCGGTGGTCAGAGTGGCGAAGAAAAACATGGGGAGGCGGCCTGGCCGGCGGCGAAGGTTGGCGGCAAGGCGCAGGGTTTGCGGCGGCTTGTGGAGGAGGGATTTCTGGTGCCGCCGGCTTTTTGCGTGACGACGGATGCGTTTGCGCATTTTACGCAGCCTTTGATGGCGGGTGTGGAGACGCTGGACGGGCTTCGCGAGGCGATTCGGGAGCTTTCGTTTCCGCCGGATTTTGTCGAAGAGATCACGCGTCAGCTTAAGCGCCTGGGCGGTGATTCGTTTGCGGTGCGTTCGTCGGCTCTCGAAGAAGATCAGCTTGAGCACAGCTTTGCGGGGCAGCAGCTTTCGGTGCTGAATGTGAGTTCGCCGGAAGGTGTTTTGCGGGCGATTTGCGAGGTCTGGGCAAGTCTTTTTGGGCTGGAGAGCTTGTTGTATCGGGCGCAGATGGGGCTGGATGTGGTGCCGCGTGCGATGGGCGTGATCGTGCAGCGCATGGTGCATCCGGTGGCGGGCGGCGTGATGTTTACGGTCGATCCGCTGCATTTTGATGGCGATGAAATGGTGATCAGTTCGGCGGCCGGCTCGGCGGAGACGGTGGTCGGCGGGGGGGCTACGAACACGTATTATCTGGATAAGGCGTCGGCGTATGTGCGGCGTCATATTTCGGCGGCGCGTGAAGAGGAAGGCAACAAGAGCGACGAGCCACAAGACAGCGCCGGCAAAGGGGTGCATCTGACGGAGCAGCAGATTGCGGTGCTGGTGGAGGCCGGCCGGCGCATCGAGGCGATTTTTGGAAGTCCGCAGGATATTGAGTGGGCGTGGGGCGAGCAGGGGGCGAATCGTCATGAGCCGGGGCGGTTGTATTTTTTGCAAACGCGGCCGATTACAGCCCCCACTGGCGCGGCGGAAGCGTCCTCGGTGTGGACGAATGCGAATGTCGGCGAAGCGTTGCCGGGCGTGGCGACGCCGCTGACGTGGAGCATCATTCATCGGTTCAGTCGCAAGGGGTTTGAGCAGGCGTTCGGGACGCTGGGGCTGGCGGTGCCGGCGGAATTTGAGCTGGTGCGTGAGTTTCGGGGGCGGGTGTATTTGAATTTGACGCAGTTCATGACGGTGGCCAGCGGCATTCCGTTGTTGAAGCCGGAGACCTTGTTTGCGATGGCCGGCGGCGGTGGCGTAGATCTTGTGCGGGATCGGTACGAGAAGCGTTCGGCGCGCAGGTTCTGGCTGAAGTTGCCGACGACGGTTCCGAAAATCATTGCAGCGCAGCTTTCGATGCCGGTCGTGGCGCCGGTGTGGGGCAAGTATTTTACGGAGAAGTGCGAGGAGTTTTTCGACCGGGATTTGCGTGCGGTTTCGCGGGAGCGATTGCGTGCGGAGCTTGCGCAGATCGATCGGTTGTTTGATCGCACGGGTCTGGTGATGCTGACGACGAGCTCGAATTTTTTGATGAGTTATGTGGTCACGCGTGAGCTTTTGCGGCTGTGGGGCGGTGCGGAATCTGCGGATCGTGAGCGCGAGTTGTTCGGCGGTATGCAGGTCAAGAGCGCGGAGCCGGGGCTTGCGTTGCTGGAGCTGGGGCGGATTTTGCGGCGTTCGTACAGGCTGCGCAAACTGGTGGCGGAAACGCCGGCCGAGCAGGTGCATGCGACGCTGGTTGCGCAGAGCGCGCATGAGGATGTGGCGAGTTTTCTGGCGGCGCTGGATGATTTCCGGGAGGAGTACGGGCATCGTGCGCCGCGCGAGGCGGAGCTATCGACGCCGCGCTGGCGCGAGGACACGACGTTTTTGTTTGAGGTCATGAAAAGCTTTGTGGCGGCGCCGTATCTGGCGAGTTCGTTGCAGTTGGAGCGGGAGCGTCGTCGTGCGCAGGAGGTTTCCAGCGAGATTGTGCAGAAGGCGTTTTTGCCGGGGCTGAGGCAGGTTTTTGAGCTTGTGCTCAAGGTGACGCGCGGCAATGCGCAGCTTCGTGAATACATGCGCGATCGGGTGGTGGATTCGCTGGATATTTATCGACGGTATTTTCTGGCGTGCGGGCATCATCTGGTGCGGGACGGGTTTTTGCGTGAGGCGGAGGATGTTTTTTATCTGACCTACGAGGAGATCCGGGCCTGGCTGGCAAGCGACGAGCGCGGTGCGGAGGAACGTGCGGTGGCCGGGCAGTTTGCGGTGCGTGTGCTGGTGCGCAAAGCGGTGCAGGAACAGTATCGGAATCAGCCTGATCCGCCGGATACGTTTTTGTTGCGCGGCCATGAGATGATTGCCGAGGAAGAGATCGGCGTGCGTGTGCAGACCGGCGCGGATGAGAACGAAGGCGTGTATCTGGAGTTGTACGGGCTGCCGGGAAGTTCGGGTCGGGTGACGGGGCGCGCGCGTGTGATTCATGATCCGTATCGCGAGGATGCGGTGATTTTGCCCGGCGAGGTGCTGGTGGCGCCGTACACGGATGTTGGGTGGACGCCGTTGTTTTTGACGGCGCGGGCGGTGATCACAAGCCTGGGCGGGCCGCTGAGCCACGCGTGTATTGTGGCCCGGGAGTATGGAATTCCGACGGTCGTGAACGCAAAGCGCGCGACGGAGGTGATTCAGACGGGCGATGTGGTGACGGTCGATGGAGATCGCGGTGTGGTGTATGTGCGGCGATCTTGATGGGTAGCTGTCAGACGGCAAAGTAAAAGCACAGCCAGAGTGTGTCTCTCGCGAAGCCGCGAAGGAAAGCTTAGAAAGGCTCAGAATAAGAAAGAATAAAGGGAAGCACGCGCAGATTTGTGAGCAATCATCCGGGCAGAGCACTCGCCGCGCCGGTTGAGGCAAATTGGGGTTCGGCCTTGTAGGATGCGCCCCGGAAGGGTTTTTGCAAAATAAAAAAGCGTGCCGGGCAGGCCGGAAGGCATGCGTGCAGTGCATTGAAGTGTGCCGGGCAGCCCGGAAGGTATGCGAGCGGTGCGTTGAAGTGTGCCGGGCACTTCGGAGGGCATGCGAGCGGTGCATTGGCAGGTGCCGGGCACTTTAAAAAGGTGTTTGGGGGCGTATTTACTTGCGCAAACGCAAGGCAGCGTTCTCGAATGGCATGCCTTCGTCATCGAGCGGACGACGTGATATCTCCTCGAAACCGAGACGTTGGTAAAATCGGAAAGCCTGTTCATTTTGAAGATAGACTTCGAGCGTGAGTTCGTCCCTGAGCGTCAGCGCGTGAGCAATCAGGCTGCGTCCGATGCCCTGGCCGTGCCGTTCGGGATGGACGAAAATCCCGCCAATATGGTTTTCGACCAGGCTGATGAATCCGGCGGGTTCGTCGTCCACACAGGCGACCCATGTTTCTGCCATGGGAAAATAGACTTCTTCGATCAAGGGCTGTCGTTC
Organism: Lujinxingia vulgaris; assembly: GCA_040393065.1. Lineage (GTDB taxonomy): Bacteria > Myxococcota_A > Bradymonadia > Bradymonadales > Bradymonadaceae > JACCWM01. The sequence goes on from JBEBUW010000147.1 coordinate 7,144, forward strand.
TACCAGGTATTCTTTTCCCATAAAGTGGTGGGCCAGAAGCGATGCCTCCAGCCAGATGTTGGACAGCTTTTTCAGATCTGTGGCCGGATCGTAGGGGCGGATTTTAGGAGCGTTGGTTTTCATAAAAGTGATGGCAAGGGAGGGCGGAATGACTTCCGGATCGTTTCTATCGGTCCATCCAACCGAAAATTCGGGCATCGAAGCCGGCCAGCGTGACCTGCCGTTTGATGCCCCTCTGGTACAGCTCGTAAATCTCTTCCTCCAGCTCCTCGTTACCCTCCAACTCTCCCGCCTCCTCGCCTTCCTCCAGCGTAAATTCGACGCTCCCCTGGATGTATAGATCCCAGAGGTTCTCGACCGCGTTTTCTAAGTCGACGCCCAGCATGGTCCATTCATGCGCAGTGGTCGGTGTCGGCTTCGATTTCAGTTCAGGAAGGATTTCATCTTCGAGCATCTCTTCGATGAGGTCGGCGTTGGTTTCATTGAATGTCGCAATCAGGCGGTCGCGCGCGTCGGGGCCGAGGGCGTTTATGGTTGGCAGGCCTTCAAGCATTTCAGGAGTAATGAGCACCGTAGGCACCAGGAGAAAATGTTTGGGTCAGGTGGTTTCAGGGAGAGTGCCAGCGCCGCGAAAGCCGTGGCGCTGGCAGGAGCGTCGGGGAAAGGAGTTTTCAGGGGCAGACGTAATCCGTCACGCACTGTTTGCCCGGGACCAGATCGTAGGGGCAGAGCTGGCCGGGTTCGAGCTCGATTCCGTAGCAGGCGCAGTCTTTGTCGGTGCTGCAGCTGATGCTGGGGTTGTGTTCGCAGTATTTGGAGCGGATCGGGGAAGGCACGCAGGCTTCGACGCCGCCGGGGGCGCATCCGCCGCGGTGATTGAAGGTCACATCGGTGCTCTCAAATTTGCTGTAGCACAGGTATCCGGTCTGGGCGCCGCAGTGGCCAAACACCAGGATGCCGCCCTCGGCGTCCGGCGGTCCGATGGTGGTGTCGCAGACAAAGGGAGCGTCGCAACCGATGGGTGTGGGCGGTTCGCCGGGCACGGAAACGACTGTGCAGGGAGCGCCCCAGCCGTTGTTTTGTGAGCATTTGAAGTTGCCAAAGCCGTGGTCACTGCAGACGCCGGAGCGGCAGTCGGTGTCGTCGGTGCAGGGGGCTAAGTGCTGGCCGTTGCCCGGGTGGCCGCAGATGTTGCCGTCGGCTGTGCGCATGCACCAGTCGTCTTCGTCGTCACAGTCGCGCAGGTGGAAATCGCAGAATTCCTGTGCCGCGCAGGTATTGAAGGGGAACAGCGCGCCCGGAGCCTGCCAGGGCGTTTCATCGGTGCAGCGGAAATCTTCCTGGCAGCCCTCGCTGGTGATGCACGGCGAGCCGGGTTGGCCGTCGGTGCAGATCGCAATGCAGTGTTCTTCGGGGCACTGGCTGTTGCAGTGCAATCCGCCCTGGCAATCGGCGGTTTCTTCGCAGAAGGCGCCCATAGTCCCTTCGGAGCACTGGTTGGCGATACAACGGCCCTTCTCGCAGTCTTCGTCGGATTCACAGCTATCGGGCGTTGTGGGACCGCCGCCCTCACATGCGCCATCGACGCAGTTTTGGGACTGGCAGTCTGTATCTCCGATACAGGCATCGCCGTTTTCGCCGTTCGAGCAGGTGTCGATGGCACAGATATTGGATTTGCAGTGTTCGGGAGCGTTGCAGCTATCGCCAGTTTCGCCGTCTGAGCAGACGCCCATCGCGCAGATATTGGACTGGCAATGCTCGGGCACATCGCAGCTATCGCCGGTGTTGCCGGGCACGCACTTGTTGTTTTTGCAAATGCCGCTCAGGCAATCCTGCGCTTCGGTGCAGACAGCGCCGTTATCGCCGGAGTCCGGCTGGCAGACACCGTCTACGCAGACCTGATCGAGCAGGCCCGACGCGCCCGGGCCGCATCCATCCTCTTCGGTGCAGACTGCTCCCGGCGAGGAGGCGCAGCGTCCGGTTTCGAGATTGCAGCGGCGCGAAGCGCATTGATTGTGTTCCGTGCAGGAGGCTCCATCGTCGAGCGTATGCTCGGGGATGCATTGTGCAGGTTCGCCGTTTAGCGACGCGCAGAACAATCCGGCCGCGCACGATTGCGGATCGTTCTCATTACAGGGATCGCCGGCCGAGCCTCCGGTGTTTCCGGAATCGGAATCAGATGGATTGGTATCGCCGTACTGCGCGTCTTCGAAATCATCGACGTCATAGTAGGCCGCATCCGCATTATCGGTGGGTCTCTTTTTTGTGGTTTTTACAGGCGTCGGCGAGCATGCCGAAATCGCGAACAGACTCATGAGGAGCAAGATCAGAAGCGTCAGCCAGCGCGTTCCGTAGAGATGATTTCGAACACCCGTTACATGAAAATTTTGCACAATAAACACCGTAGAAAATAGCGTGCCCGCCAGGCGAGATTCGCAGCGCAAAGTCATACAATACGGCTACTGGTTTACCCATAAATGGTGATGAAGGCAATTGCTTTGCGTTGTGCTGACCGTGGTTTTACGCGCCTGCAGCCGGAGCTGTTCACGATGTAAAAAACGCATGTGCAGGTATGGAGCATGAAAAGACGCGGGTAATGGTCGGGGACTATGCTCGGGTTGGTCGTAAGAAAAATGGTATTGCAGTTTTGGGGCCATGCTCGGGTTGGTCGTAAGAAAAATGGTATTGCAGTCTCGGGACTATGAGACGCACTGGTTGGGCATGTTTTTTCGCGTAACCTACGTGGGTTGAGCGCAGTACAAAAGGTGTGTTCGAGTATGTGAGAAAATTCTGGAGTGGCCGGAAATGCTAGAAATGTAGAAAAATACAGGACCGGCCGGCCTGGACAGAACTTTTCTTGAAGAGACATGAAAATTATAGAAATTTCTATTTTTTCTGAAATTTCTATAATTTTCTGCCTGAATTTTTGCGCACTTGAGCCTTGTCACTGCAAAATTTTTCTT
>JBEBUW010000148.1:0-10067 GCA_040393065.1 Lujinxingia vulgaris
TGCGGGCGTCCGCACCCGTCGGCTGACGCCGAGGGCTAAAACGACCGGCGGCGCTGCGCTCAGGCTGACGCCTGGCTGCGCGGGTGGTTTGGCGGTGTTGGGGAATGGCATCGGGATGGTGTTGCAGAGCTGATGGTCAGGGGTGAAATGGTGTCGGATGGCGTTGCAGAGCTGATGGTCAGGGGTGAAATGGCATCGGGATGCCAGATCGGGGCTGGTCGTTGTGATATTCTGGCACATCGATGGCAGATCAGAGCTGATGGTCAGGGGGAAAATGGCATCGAGATGGGAAAATGTGCTGAGGGCCAGGGGGAAAATGGCATCGGGATGCCAGATCCGGGCTGATGGTCAGGAGTGAAATGGCATCGAGATGGGAAAATGTGCTGAGGGCCAGGATTGCAGTGGCATCTCGATGCCATTTTGTGTGGTGGGGGTTCAGGTGAATTTGCGGTAGAGGGCGGTGGCGGTGCGTAGGAGCGCGGCGAAGAGGGTGGCGACGAGGGCCTGGCTTGCGCCGACAGACCAGTCGGTGGAGAGGGCGAGGAGGTAGCCGAGGGCGCCGGAGAGGGCGCCGCCGGTGGCGGAGATGATGAAGATCCAGCGCAGGCCGAAGTTCAGGCTGAGGGCGCCGATGGCGGGGAGGATGGTGAGCGCGAAGGTGGGCAGGGCGCCGAGGGCGCGGGTGGCCAGGCCGGTCATGAGGGCGATGCTGCCGAAGAGAACGGCGTCGAGGGCGCGGGTGGGCAGGCCCTGGCTGCGGGCGACGATGGGGTCGAGGCTGACGAAGATGAAGCCGCGGAAGGCGGTGAGCTGGGCGGCCAGGATGAGGAGCGTTGCGGCGGCGATGGCGTAGAGATCGAGTTTGCGCACGAGGACGGCGGAACCGTGGAGGACGGCTTCGATTTCGTGGAGTTCCTGGGTGATGTAGGGGCCGATCAGCAGCACGAGTGCTGTGGGGATGATGAAGGCCATGCCGAGGACGGCGTCGCGGCTGAGGGTCGGGCGTTCGCCAAAGCCGACGAGCATGGTGACGACGACGGCCGAGAGTGCCAGGGCGCTGAAGGGTGGCAGGGCGTCGCTGAGCAGGCCGGTGAGGCCAAAATACGAGCTAAGGAAAAATCCGAGGGTGACGCCCAGGGCTGATGTCTGGCTTAAGGCGGCGCTGACGAAGACGATGCGTCTGGAAACGACGTACACGCCGAGCAGGCCAAGGGTCAGGCCGGCCAGGGTCGCGGCTAAGATCGGGTCGCGGTACAGGGCGCCGTAGTTGGAGAGGAGTTCGAGCATGTTTTTGAATTACCTTACGAAGAATACGAACAAAAAGCGGTGGTCAGACGGCTGCTTCGATTGCGTCGCAGGAGGCGCAGGCGCCGGGTCCGACGTGGGCTTTGCCGTTGCGGTCGATGGTCATGATGTGGTTGCTGGCGCGCCGGGCGGGCTCGGAGCCGTGGGCGATCATGAGGATTGCAACGTTCCGGGCGTGTTGGACTTGTTGCAAAATGGCGAGTGTGTGGGCTTCGCGCTCGGGATCCATGGAGGCGGAGGGTTCGTCGAGCAGGATGGTTCTGGGGTTTCCGAGTAAGGCGCGGGCGATCAGGATGAGTTGTTTCTGGCCTTCGGAGAGCTCGCGAAAGAGGTGGTTTTTGAAGGCGGTCATTTCGACTTGTTCGAGGACCTGGTCGATGCCGGCGGCGTCGCGCTGGATGCGCAGGCTTTTGAAGCCGCGGCCGTGGTGTTGGCCGGTTAAGAGGACGTCGTGAACGGTGGCCGGGAGCATGGGATCGAGGGTGCGTGTCTGGGGGACAAAGCGCAGGTGCTCGCGGCTGGTTTTCCAGTCAAAGGTGCCGGAAATGGGTGGGATCAGGCCAATGAGGGTTTTGAGGAGCGTGGATTTCCCGGCGCCGTTGGGGCCCTCGATGAGCATGAAGCTGCCGGCTTCGAGGGAAAAGCTGAGCGGGCCAAGAATCGCGCGGTTGCCGTAACCGCAGACGAGATCGTGGGCGGAAAGCGTGCTCATTGCAGGGCCTCGTGGAGTTTTTTGGCGAGTTGGTTGATGTGGTCTTTGTAGGTCTGGTTTTCGCGTGTGTGGCCGTCGAGGACGAGGAGTTTTGCGCCGGATTTCTGGGCCAGTTGGTTGGTGGTGGCGCGCGAGTCGTGGTCGAATTGGACGATGACTTTGATGTTCTGGTCTTGGATGGTTTCGAGCACGCGGGCGACGTGGCGCGGGTTGGGGGACATGCCGGGTTTGGGTTCGATTTGCATGACGTCCTGGAGCTCTAGCCAGTTGGCGACGTAGGACCAGGCGGCGTGGTAGGAGACGAATTTTCGCTGGCTGCGGGGGATTTTTTTGAATTCTTCTTCCCAGTGTTGGGCGGTGCGGATGGCGTCGTAGGCGAATTCGCGGGCGCGTTCGTTGTAGGCGTCGGCGTTTTTGGGGTCGATTTGAGCGAGTGTTTTGCCGAAGGCTAGGGCAACGCGGGCCATCTGGCGTGGGTCGGTGGAGAAGTGTGGGTTGCCGCCGGGGTGGACGTCGCCCATGGAGCGGTCGACGCGGCCTGTGGGGACGTCGCGCAGGATGACGTGTTTGGAGGCGTCGAAGTTGCCGGGTTGGCCGGCCTGAAGTTTGGCGTTTCGGGAGCCGGTGAGCAGTGTTGGCAGCCAGCCGACTTCCAGGTCCAAGCCGGTGTAAACAAGGACGTCAGCGCGGGAGAGGCGCTGGACGTAGCTCGGGCGCGGCGAGACGAAGTGTGGGTCTTCGCCGGGACGGGTGAGGAGATCGACGGTGGCATCGGGGCCTGCGACTTCGCGGGCCATGGCCGCCAGATCGCCGACGGTGGCGACGATGCGGACTTCGGCCAGGGCTATGGAGGGCAGTGCGACGGTGAGAAGGAGTGCAAAAATTGCGACAAAATTCAGAGGTTTCTTGATCAAAAACATGGTTCGTACCGGAATTGAGTAGGAAATAGCCGTTGATCGCCGTGCAAATTTTGGGAGTTTGCAGGGCGCGCGACAACGCAGCAGCGGTTGTTTTTCCAGGCAATTGCAGGGCAATTACGCAGGGTGAAAAACAGGGGGCCGGGCGTTGATTCTGTGACGGGGATTCAGCTCAAAACAGGTGGGGAGAGGCCGGATGCGTGGAAGTGGAGCGCAATGGCCGGGTGGTGCTCGCGTTTTTGTGCAAACTTTTGGGTTGGCAGCAGGCTGCCGAAAACAGGTACGGGCGCGGCCAGATCGAAAGACGGTGCAAAGGTCGCATCGGTTTCGGCGGCGAGCCAGAGGAGTTCTCCGCAGTCGAATGGGGAGTCGTTGTGGTCGCCTTTGAGTGGTGCGGGCGTGGGCAGGGCGAGTCCGCCGTGCTCGATGAGTTGGTTGCTGGCGTTGTAGCTTGCGTGGACGGCGTGGACGTGTTCGACGTCGTGCGTGATTTCTTTGTGGATCGGGCAGTAGGCATGCTGGACGCGTTCGACGTGAACGAGGTCTGCAATGAGTGCCTGCAAAAACAGAAGGCTCATGCAAAAAGCGATGAGTTTGTGCAGGTTTTGACTGGCCGAGAATCGACGCAAGGTACTGTGCTCTACTACTGAATGATTATAAAAAACTGAATTGGAGGGCTTGCACTGCCTGGATGACACAAAAAACGCGGCCTGCATTGGAAGGAACGCAGGCCGCGAGGAGTGTAATCCTTTGGTGCCGAAAACGCAACTGGTTTGCAATAAGTCGGCGGGTAGGATTTCAGGGTGTGGTGCAGATGGGTACGGTGGTTGTGCTTCCGTCGGAGAGGCGCATGGAGACGGGTTCGCAGGAGGTGAGCGGGTTGCCGGGGACGCCGCCGGTGCAATCTGCGTTGGTGTTGCAGATGACGGAGCAATAGCGGGTTTCGGTCGAGCCCTGCGTGATGGTCAGGGAGAATCCGCTCTGGCAGCCCTGGACGGTGGCCGGATCGGCGCCGAGCTGGCCGTCGCCGTAGTGGAGGTTGCAGACGTAGTCGATGCCGCCGGTGTTTTCGTTTTCGTTGACGGTGCAGGACTGGCCGGTGGCGCAGGAGCTGTTGTTGATGCAGGAGGACGCGCACAGGCCGAGGCCTTCGTAGGTGGTGCAGATTTGTCCGTTGCCGCCGCACTGTCCGTTGTTGGTGCAGAGCATGGTGCACTGATTTGTGTACGAGAGGCAGAAGTTGGAATGGCAGGCGTTGTTGGTGGTGCAGCTTGCGCCGATGGTGCTGCCGCCGGGGTTGGGGAAGGTGCAGAGTCCTTGCAATTCATCGTTGACGAGGGTGAGTCCGGCACAGATGCGGACGCCGTCGGTGCACTCCAGGTTGGAGGAGCAGGGCGTGGGTGGCGGCGTTTCGCAGACCTGGAAGGTGCGGGAGAAGCCGGATTTCTGGATGTTGTTATTGCGGCAGAGTTGTTGCGCGCCGCACTGGTTGCGGTTGGTGCAGGGTTGGGAGCAGGTGCCGTTCAGGCAGAGCTGGCCGTTGCACTGCGCGTCAGAGGTGCAGGCTGTGCCGTTGGCACCGCCGCCGGTGATGGGGATGCAGACCGATTCGAGGCCGTTGTTGGCGGCGTTGGTGACGACGGCGCACTGGGTGCCGGTGGCGCACTGGGATTGCGAAGTGCAGGCGGTGGGCGCTTTGGCGACGCATACGTTGGCTGTGTCGGTGCCGCTGGCGAGTGTGAAGGTGACGGATTTGCATTCGTATTGGACGGGCGATCCGGCGGGCGCTGCGCAGTCGGCGTTCGTGGTGCAGGCCGGGGCGCAGTGTTTCTGGAAGCGGCCTTGCAGGCAGAGGTTGCTGGCGCAGCTTTCGTCGGTGGTGCAGGCCGCGCCGACCGGCAGGGCGCCGCCCACGTTGGGCGGTTTGCAGTGCGTTTGCACTTCGGTGCTGGTCTGGCGGATGTAGCAGACTTCGTTCAAAAGGCATTCGGAGTTGCGCGCGCACTCGACGGGCGGCTGGCAGATGCTGACGCTTGCTGATTCGCCGTTGCGTATGATCGGGGTGACTTCGCAGGTGTGGCCGGCTTCGGTGTCGCAGTGGAAATCGCCGCCGCAGGGAGCCATGCAGAGGTTGTCCAGGCAGAGATCGCTTGCGCAGTCCGCGTTGACGGTGCAGGCGCTGCCGGGTTCCTGGCCGCCGGTCGGCGGTTGGGCACAGACGAATTGCAGGCCGTTCTGGGTGTTTTTGAGGACGCAGCGTTCGGGATCGATGCAGTCGGCGTCGGAAAGGCATTGTTCGAGCGGTTTGGGCGTGCAGACGTTGAGGGTTTCGGTCGTGGCGCCGTGCTCGATTTCTTCGGGCGTGCAGATGAAACTGCCGTCGTCGGAGCAGTCGATGGGGCGCGCGCAGGGCGTGGCGCACTGGCCGTGCAGGCAGAGGTTGCTGGCGCATTCCGCGTTGGTTGCGCAGGTGTCGCCGAGTTCTCCCGAGCCGGCGGGTTCCAGGCAGATTGTGCGCAGCGCGTTGAGACTGCCGTCGAGGACGCAGGTTTCGGGGGCGGTGCAGTCGGCATCGGCCGCGCAATCTTGGGGAACCGTACACTCGAAGTTGCCGCTGGTTGCATTGAGCAGGCAGAGCTCGGGGGCCGTGCATTCGGTATGCGCGGTGCACGTAGGCGTGGGCGGATCGGTGTCTTCTTCGGGGTCTTCGATGTCGTTTTCTACGTCGCTCGGATCTTCGACATCGTCTGAGGCGTCGTCGAGGACATCGGAGATTTCGGTGTCGGTGGGATCTGTGGCGTCTTCGAGTGGTTCGGAAACGTCCGGCTCTTCGCTGGAATCCGCGTCCGTCGGCCAGGACGTGTCAGGTTCCGTGCGAACGTCGGAGTCCGTAATCATTACCGGGGGAGCCGCATCGCCAGCGCAGCCCGCTGCAAACACAAAAATTATCAATAAAAAAAAGCGCAGAAGGCCGCTATGCATTTTCAATCCTCACAAGATTACACAATACCGTGTCCTACACAGTTGGGCCGTGAATCTTAGCGGAAAGGCGCGAAAATACAAGAATTGTGAGCGATCTGGCGCAATCTCAGGAGCGCGGGAGCTTGAAATTGATGGGAATCACAAATTCCTGAGTCTGCTCGGTAAATCCGTCGGGAAGCGGCGCAAAAGGAGCAGCGACTTCGACCATACGGAGCGCTTCGCGGTCGAGCAGGGCGTGGGTCGTCGAGGTGACAACCTGGGGGCGATCGGCCAGAGAACCGTCGCGGTTGATGCGAATGCGGACCTTGGCGACGCCTTCGAGGCGAAAACGCTCGGCGGCACGCGGGTATTGTTGCTTGGCCTGAACGGCCGAGAAAATTCCCATGCCGTAGCCGCGCATATCAAACTTTTTGGTCGGTGCCGGAGGCGGTGCGTGGTTGGAGGCCTCGGCCACGACGGCTTCTTCGACCGGAAGTTCGGCGGGCTGCGGCGTGATTTCGGCCTGCTCGAGCGGCTCGGGATCGACCACGGCATCGGCTGCGGCAAATGCCGTGTTTTCTGCGGTGGGCGTGGCGGCAGTTTCGACGGGAACCTGATTCTGGGTGCGTTTCTTGCGCGGTTTGGGACGCGGCGCGGGCACGACTTCGGCGGGTTCTGCAGCCGGGATGACTTCAGAAACCACCGGCGGCTCGGGCATCATGACCGGCGGCGGTTCTTGTTTTACGGCTACCAGGTTGATCTGGATCGGTTGCGGCTGGTTTTGCACGCCCGAACCCTGCGAAAAGGCGACCGGGATGAAAGCCAGACCCACGTGCATCGCCACGCCGACCGTCAGCGGCAGTCCCCAACCTGATGTCAAAAATGCACTTTTCACGGTGTGCCTCGTTGTGTGGCAATCGAAACGCTTGTGAATCCTGCAGATGCGGCTTCATCAAAAATTTTCACGGCCTGATCCAGGGGAACGCTTCCGTCCGAAACCAGCAACAGGTTGTCATGCCGGGTTCGCAGCTCTTTTAAGTGCGGCAAAAGCGCTTCTGCAGAGATTTCTTCTTCGAAAACAAGGATTTTTCCGTCCGGGAGCATCGTAATCACGACGGCTTCCGGCGTAGATTCATTGGCGTTGGCTGCGCTGGGCAATACGACATTCAGCGTTTTCAGCCGGTCGAAGTTCGCGGAAAGAACCACGAAAATAAGCAGGATGAACACCACATCCATCAGGGCCGAGATGTTGATCGTCGGCATTTCTCGCCGAAAACTCTCAAACTGCATGGGCCACCTTGCGGGTTGCGGATGTTTCCTCGGAAGTTTCTTCTTCGACGCTTTCCTGCAGTGCGCTCGATTCCGTGACGGACTGCACCGCCGATGCCGGCAGCGCGGTCAAAACACGTGCGATGCTGTCCGACATTTTCAGGCGAAACGCGTCGGTGCGGCTGTTCAAATACATGTAGGCAGCCAGCGCCGGAACCGCCACGAGCAGGCCTGCGGCCGTCGTGAGCAGCGCCGTCCAGATTCCAGACGACAACATCGCGGCGTCCACCTGGCCCATGTCCGACGAGCCCAGGCCCATAAACAGCTCGACCATACCGACGACCGTTCCCAAAAGCCCCAGCAAGGGCGCGATCTGGGCGATAAAGGACAGTGTCGAGACGTTTTTTTCCAGGGTCTGCAGCGCCAGGCCGCCTGTGCGCACCGCTTCGGCTTCGATCCGATCGGGTCGATGCGAAATGACATCCAACATCGCCACGATCACGCCGCCCACCGGGTTGGCCGTTGCGCGGGCTTCGGCGATCGCCTGATCGAAGTTTCCGGCTTTGATCTGTGCCAGAACAGGCTCAAGCCAGTCCATTTTGGAGAGCTGGCTTGTGTAGAATTCGAGCGCTTTCTTCAAGAAGATAGCCGCTGCGACCAGTGAACACAGATAGATGGGATACATTGCCCATCCCCCATGATTCACCAACTCGCCGATCGTCATTTTCTTGCTCCTTGTGGTCCAAAATTGGAGTCCCAGACTCGTCGCGTGCACCAATAACCTAAAATCGGGACAGTCGCAATGATAATCATTATCAAAATCAGGTCTAGATGGGTTGTCGGGCGTGGCGGCCGGTAATGGAAGCGTGTTGGGAGATTGGTGTGGGGTGTTGTATAGAATAGAGCGGTGAGAGAAAAAGTTTTGCGAATGTGACGATGACTGGCTCGGAGAGGTTTGTGATGGCTATTGAGGCACCGCTTTTCAGGTTTAAGGCTGAGCGTCCGAATGTGATGTCGGAGGTGTGTCGGCGCGCGTTCAATGAGTTTGTTTCGTTATCGAAGAAAGGGGAGGCCCAGGGGCTGGAGTATGTATTGAACGAGGCGGCGTTCATGGAGCTTGCGCGGATGTCGTCCAACGGGGGCGATGAGATCCGGTCGGCGGCCTGGTGGCGGTCGATGTCGCGGCGGCTGGCGGGTATGTCGGAGGCGGAAAAGCGCGAGACGTTGTGGGGACTGACCGAGAGCTATACCCAGGATATTGCCGGGAAGTTCAATCCGCTGGTGTATAAGGCGGCCACGGGGGTGTTGCCGATCGGGTTGAGTTTTTTGTTCAAGACGCAGGACTTAAAGGATATGCCGCTGCCGACCAGCGTGAAGCACATTCAGTCGACGATGCGGCATATTCGGGATCTGACCGATCGGGTGTTGATCGAGGGCGAAATTGAGACGCTCAAGGCGTTGGCGCGCAAGGGAACGCTGGTGTTTGTGCCGACGCACAGCTCGAATATGGACTCGATTTTGCTCGGGTGGTCGCTCTACGAGGCGGGTTTGCCGCCGGTGTCGTACGGGGCCGGGAAAAACCTGTTCTCGAATCCGTTGACCGGGTTTTTTATGAGTCATCTGGGCGCGTACAAGGTCGATCGGCGGATCCAGCACCAGTTGTATAAGGAGACGCTGAAGATCTATTCGCAGGTGCTGCTGGAGCGCGGGTATCACAGCCTGTTCTTTCCGGGAGGCACGCGGTGTCGCTCAAATCGGGTAGAAACGCAGCTGAAGATGGGGCTTCTGGGTACGGTGATCCCGGCGTACATCAATCGTTTGCAGTCGGCGTCGGAGTTTGCGCACAAGCCGTTGTACATTTGCCCGGTGACGATCAACTACAACCTGATTCTGGAGGCGGCGAGTTTGATCGACGACCATCTGCGCAGCGAAGGACGTGGTCGGTATATGCTGGAGAACGATGAGTTCAACCAGATTTCAACGGTGACGCGCTTTGTGATGAATACGGTCGGGATGGATTCCACGACGGTGATCCGTTTTGGGGCGCCGATGGATCCGTTTGGCAATGTCGTGCGCGCGGACGGGCTCAGCTACGACAATCACGGGCGCCAGGTCGATCCGAGCAGTTATGTGCGCTCGGCCCGAACCGGTGAAATCGGGCATGATGACGCGCGTGACCGCCAGTACACGCGGCATACCGCAGAGCGGATCGGGCAGGCGTTTTTGGAAAATACGGTGATCATGCCGACGCAGCTTGTGGCGTATGCGCTGTTTTCCTTGCTCGATGAGCGGTATCCGCAATGGGATGTTTTCCGCCTGATCCGGTTTGGAAGCGATGAAGTCATCAGCTGGGAGGAGCTGCACAAGCGCGTGGAGCAAACGCTGGAGCAACTCAAGGAGATGGAGGCGGCCGGCAAACTCAGGCTGTCGGCGATGTTGATGAACGAGAAGGCGGATTCGATCGTGTACGACGGTCTGGAGAATCTGCGGATGTACCATATTCCGCCGGTCGTGGAGCGCTACACCGACGGGGTGATGCTGCACCGGGTCGAGCTGGTTTATTTTTATGCGAATCGGGTGCTGACGTATCTCAATCCGCTGTAGGACCGCCGCAGACGTCGGATTTTGGGGCGGGATGGCCTATGAGCTCTGGCCCCGATGCTGCCGGGTTCGTTGCGCGCTGCCGCGTAACGTTCACCCGGGGAAAATCCTCATCCTTCAACACATCTTGGCAAACACAACACACTCTGCCACCAGCCACGTTCACCCGGGGAAAATCCTCATCCTTCAACACATCTTTGCAAACGCAATACACCCCTCCACCAGCCACGTTCGCCCGGGGAAAATCCCTCATCCTTCAACACATCTCCAAATACCCTATGTTTTTCGTGTGTTCACGGACT
>JBEBUW010000149.1:0-9809 GCA_040393065.1 Lujinxingia vulgaris
GGGTCTCTAGAAAACCACCGTACGCACTGACGCTCGCCAACCGGCTCTTCCCGGGTACCGATGAGGGAAGGGCTTCCGACTTGCTGGATCTGTTTTCGGAGATTTTCAGAAAATGTTGCCTGCTATTTGCAAAATATTTGAAAATCGTTCTGAGGAGGAGAGCGGCCCCGTGTTGGTGTGGGTGGAGATTCAGGGCGCGGATGGATTCAGAGTGCGGGGCAAAGCGTCGCGAGTGCGGCCTGGACACGTTGGGCGGCAATGCCGTCGTCCAGGGCCTGCCATTGTTCGAGGGCGAGTTGCCATGCCTGGCGTGCGCGTTCAAGCTGATGGGCTTGGTGGGCCAGGTTGGCAGCGAGTTCGGCGAGTGTGGCCAGGTCGACATCGACCATGGCGCTGAGTTCGAAGTGGTGGATGGCCTGGTTGATGTGGAGATCCCAGGCCGGCCAGTCGGCGCGCGCTGCGGCGCCGGGCAACATGCCGGTGTGGGCAAGGCCGATGTAGCCGCTGCGTTTGGTGGGCAGAAGGATGTTCAGCACGTCGGCCATGATAGGGTCGGCCTGGGCGAATTTGCCCTGTGCGATCAGTACCTGGCCGAGGTTGAAGGAGCAGATGATATCGTCGCTCAGGCCGATGCGTTTCAAAATCTGGAGGGACTTTGTGTAGAACTCCTCGGCTTTTTCCAGGTTGTTCTGGAAGCGATAAACTTCGCCGAGGTTGTTCAGGCAGTGGGCGATGAGTTTGTTGTCGCCGGTACGCTCAAAACCATCCATGGCATCGAAGATCATGGCGGTAGCCTGTTCGTAATCGTGGAGTTTGATGAAGCGTGCGCCCATCGCGAGTTTGACGACCGCCAGATCGTGTTCGTTGCCGATATCGGCGAATAGCTCCCAGGCGTGGGAGTAAAATTCTCCGGCTGTGGCCATATCACCGCTCCAGTAGCTGAGTTCACCGACCAGAAAGTAGCAGTGAGCCAGGCCCGGGGTGTGGTCAATGGCGGTGAACAAGGCGATGGCCTCTTCGGCGAGGAGGATTCCGGTGCGGATTTCGCCGTTCATTTTGGCGACCAGGCCGCGGGCGTGCAGGATGTCGGCCAGGGGTTTCTGGTGGCCACTCTGGCGAGCGTGCGGTTCGATGTGGGTGAGCAGAGCCTCGGCTTCGGTGTAGCGGTCTTGTCGGTTCAGGGTCAGGGCGCGTTGGATATGGACTTCGAGCGCGCACGGATCGTCGTCGGCGATATGAAGTTCATCGAGTGCGCTTTCGTAGCGATTGTACGCGGCGTGAGCGAGGTCGAACTGGCAGGTCTGGCTAAAGCGGTTGGCGGCGCGAAGCAGCGGTTCCAGGGCCTCATCGAGCCGTCCGGCCTCGAGCAGGTGGCGGGCGAGTCGGTAGGCGGTGGATGTTGTTTTGGGTCCGTAGCGAGCGCGCAGCATCTCGGCGCAGGCGTACTGATGCGCGGTCCAGCGGCCGGCCTGCTGGGCGATGAATTCGAGGCTTTCGCGTAGAGCGCCGTGGGCAAAGGTCCAGCCGTGGCGGTCGATTCTGGCGAGTCGGTTGGAGGCCATGGCTTCCAGGAGCGTGTCGAGGCCGTGGATTCCGTGCTGGTGGCAGAGCGTGGTCCACTCGATGGAATCGACTTCCTGACCAAGCGCGGCGGCCAGCTCCAGAGCGTGGAGCGCATCGTTGGGCGGCGCGTCCACGGATTGTCCGATGAGGAGTTCGATGCGTCGAAACAGCAGCTCGCGCATGCTCTCCGGCAGGGGTGCCTGCGCTCCGGAGCGCAGCCGGAATCCCTGCGGGCTTAAGTCCAGCACGCCGCGTTCCACCCAGTCGCCGACCAGCTGCACGGCAAAGAGCGGGTTGCCGCCGGTGCGGGTGGCGATTTGCGCGACGAGGTCTTCTTCCAGTCCGAGCAAGTGCTGCACAAGTTCGGTGCGCTCGTGTTCGTCGAGAGGCGAAACGTAGACTTCTTGCACGGCCGGGAGTTGGTGCAGCCTGTCGAGCAGGCCGCCGGCGACCGGGCGGCTGAGCAGCGCTTCTTCACGCACGGTCATCAAAAGAAGCACCGGCAAATCCGGTGTGGAGAGTAGATAATGCGCAAATTCCAGGGTTTCGACGCTCCACTGCACGTCGTCCAGGAAAATCATCAACGGGCGGTGTCGCGTAAGCCGTTGCAGCGCGCGTTTGAGCACCACAAAACGTTCGGTAGGGTTAGAAAACCGCACCCGCACGCGGCTTTCGTCATAATCAGGATCGGCCGCCGGCGCGATGATTTCGGTGAGGGCCAGGCAGTCGTGCAAATCGTCGCTGGTGAGCGGGCCTTGCAGTCCCATCAGGTAGCGCACGCGTTCCAGGATTTTTTCGCGGCCCAGGCCCGTGCAGCGCAGAAAGTCGGAGAACATGCGCTCGATGCCGTCGGCCGGGCCAGCCAGCGGGCCGTGCAGTGCCTTGAGCGTGGAGCCGGCGCCGACTTCGTGGGTGCGCTCGCAGATCCATTCCGCCAGCCGAGATTTGCCGGTGCCGGCAACGCCGCGCAAAATCACGCCGCGCGGTTGTTTGTCGACGTTCATGGCATGCAGCGTCTGCCAGATCTGGTCGCGTTCGCGGACGCGGCCGACGAGCGGAATCTGGCGCAGGCCGAACAATCCAAGGCCGGCGGCGTATCCACTCTGGTTGGCGATGCTGGTCGCGGCTCTGGACGCGGCCAGACACGCGCGCGGCAGATGCCAGCTCTGCGGAATCGGGCCGGGTTTGTGCACAGGCTCCAGACGCTTGTCAGCGCGTTGTGCCGAAGCAACCGGTGATGAAGACGTCAGCGCAGGCGTCAAATCTTCCATTTCTGCAACGGTTGCATCCACATCCTGTTCAGGGGGCACAGACGGCGCGTCTTTCCACTGAAGATTCGACAAAACCAGGGTTTCTACCTCCGGCATGCTCTGGCCTGCGCCGACTGCGATGGCTTTGTCCGCAAGCTGCCCGGCGGGAGCGCGCAGCGGCAGGGCCAGGTGCTGAAGCTGTTCTCGGGCCGGCGGCGCTTCAGCATCCAGCGATAACAGCGCGCGCGTGGCATCGGCCGCGTACTGGTAGCGGTCGCCGGGTTGCTTGGCGAGCAGATTTTTGATCCAGGTATGAAATCCGTCGGGCACCTCAAAGGCCGGTTGCAGCGCAGGCACTGCATTGAACAGATGGCCGCGCAAAATCTGCGTTGTGTCGCCTTCCGAAAATGGCGGATTGCCGCTTGTGAGCCAGTACGCCAGGCATCCCACCGCGTACAGATCTGTCCACGGCCCCTGGTCGCGAAAGCGTCCTACGATTTGTTCGGGAGCCATAAAACGCGGCGTGCCCGAAATCCTGGAATCGAGCAGTTCATTGCGTGTAAGGCTATCGACAGCATGTGCCAGCCCGAAGTCCGAGAGCTTGAGCCGCGTGCCCTCCGCCGAATCCACAAGCAGCACGTTGGCTGGCTTCAAATCCCGGTGAATCACGCTGCGTGCGTGCGAGTGCGCAAGCGCATCGAGAATATTGAGCAAAATATTGCGCGTGTGCGTCCAGTTCAGATGCGTTTTGTCCAGGTCCAGCAGCGTGTGGTGCGCCAGTTCCATCGCCAGATAACTGCTGCCCGCAGTGACATACCCGCAACTTGCCTCGGCCAGGTCTTTGTCCACCTGCCCGCAGTCGAAAATCGTGATAATACCCGGGTGCGCCAGACGTGCCATCGCGCGGACTTCTTCGCGAAAAGATGCCTGGAATTTCGGGTCGCGCGCATGTTTGGGCGTCATAAACTTCACCGCCCCAGCCACTCCCTGCGTTCTATGCACCGCTCGCCACACCTCACCCATGCCGCCTTTTCCGAGCGGCTCGATGAGCTGAAATGCACCAAAGTGTAGGCCGGATAACTGAGTCAAGAATCTACCTGCAACAAGCGAGTATCGATGTAGTTTGCGCTGATGAACCGGTATTGTAGAACAGAAGTCGGGATTCTCCAAACAAATCGGCTGGCGTCCACGCTCAGGTCCGGGAGATGCGTGTGATCCGGATGTGTTTTTGTTAGCCTGCCCTTACAACAATTGCGCGAATCGCGCAAAAATTTCCTAAGAAAGTATGTAATTCTTATTCGTTTTGGCCTGTTGTTATGAAAAATCTGCATACCCGCCTGGAATCTCCTTTGCTTTTGACAAATGGAACTTGGATGCATCGATTGCGCATGGCTTTTGCGCTCGGTGTGCTCTTTGCGCTGGCCGCTTGGGTAAGCGGGTGCTCGAACACGGATCTGGATTCCGGTGAACCGCCTGTGATTACCGTCGATGTCCGTTCGGAAGAAACGTATGTGGTCGGCGAGGATATTATCCAGATTTATGTGACCGCGACGCATGTGGCGGGCGGGCCGGTGCGCCTGAGTATGGTCGACAAACCGGAGCGCGCGCAGTTTCAGGCCTTTCAGAATTCGGCCGCGTTTACCTGGGATCCGATCGCCAGTGATGTGACCGGCGACACGCCGCGCCGCCTGGTGTTTGTCGCGACCAGCAGCAATGGAAAAACCGCCGAACGCGTCGTGCATGTGCATCTGCGCGCGGGCAACGGACAGCCCCGGTTTTTGAATTCGGCCAGCGAAATGTACGATCCGGCAAGCTCCGTGCCGCTGACGATCGAGGTGCGGGTGCGCGACGATGACTCGCGTTTTGTGCAGCTCGATATGCCTGCGCACCTTGCGCCGGAGGGGGCGACGTTTGAGCAAACCGGGGATTTGACCGGGCTTTTTCTCTGGAATCCGTCGCTGGAGCAGCGCACCAAACGCGTGCATACCGTCACGTTCATCGCCAACGATGACGACAACCTGCCTGTCGAGCATCGCGTGACGATCCTCATGAAACAAAAGGACACGGGCGGTGAAATCGGCGATTCCCACGACCGCTGCGAGGCCGAAGAAATCATTGAACACTCGCCGCCGCCTGCCCAGCGCACGCATAAAAGCCACATCATCGACGCGCGGCTGAAACCCGGAAACACTCGCTACAGCAGCCTTGTGTTGTACTGGACGCTCGACGATCCGATGAACGGCAGCGACGCGTATTTCCACAGCGTCGACATGTACCCGGAAGGCGATTTGTACCGCGGATTGATCCCCAATCAGCTCCTTGCGCCGGGCGAATCGAAGACCGTTTTTTATAATATCTGTGCATTTGATGAAAACGCTCCGTCCGGTGACGACACCGCGATTGTCTGCGCGCCGAGCAGCATTGCTTACAGCATGAATCTGTATTCGCCCGATGAGCCCGACTGCCTGGACGACGCGACGCGCCAGGATTCGCCGGCAACCGCCGCTCCGATTCTGGATACCGCCTGGGAATTCTGGCGCGCCTGCAAAGATCGCGAGGACTACCACGCAATCACCGTACAGGGCGGCCAGGAAGCCGAGGTCTTTGTCGTGTACTCCAAAGGCAGCGCGCTCGAACTGAATCTGATGGACGACGCGCAGCGCGCTGTGCCGCTTACCGCCTCACCGTGCACGGGTTATAGCAGCGCGCTGTTGTCCGTGCCGGAGGGCCAGCCCGCCCGGCGCTTTGTCCTGCGCGTTCTGGGCGACGACGTGGCCTATCAGGTCACTGCTTTCACCGAAGAATCCATCGAGCCCGGCCAGTGCATCGACGAACATCTGGAGCCGAACGACACCTTCACCGACGCAACGCCTTTACAAATGTCGCATTCCAAAATCAGTGCAGAAATCTGCGCACCGGATGATATCGATATCTACGCGATCGATCTTTTTGCCGGCGACCAGGTTGTCTTTGATCTGACCTTTGAGCATGCGCGCGGCGACCTCGATCTGACGCTGTTTTTGCCGTCGCAGTCTTCGGAAAACATCGGCGATGGCGTGGGCGCGGCCCAGAGCTGGTCCACCGATGATGATGAGTCGATTTTCTTTACGACGCCCGAAACCGGCACGCATTATCTGCTCGTGGATACGGGCACGACCGGCAACACCTATATGCTCGAAACCATGAGCACCTGCGTCGACAGCGATGCCTATGCCGGCAACGACCACCGGGGCCAGGCCGCGTTGCTCACGCTCGACGAACACACCGACCTAAAACTCTGCCCGGAACAAGACGACTGGTTCCGGCGCCAGGGCTTTGCCGGCACGTTGCTCCTCGGCGAGTTGTTCGTGCATGCCGGAGGCGTTGCCGGGGATGTGACGCTTGAGGCGTATGACGAACAGGGCACGCGTATCGCGCAGTCTACGCCCGGCAACGGTCGTCTCGACATCGAATTTGCACCGACCCAATCCGGCCCGGTTTACTTCAAGATTCGGTCGTCGAAGAGGCTGATCTACACGTTTACCTTGATGCAGTTCGATCTTTGAAGAATGCCTTCGAGTCACCCATAGCACCGGAGTCCACGGACTTTTAATGGCCACACATCCCCACTACAGCCCCTCAAATCTGCCCCCAGTTCTCCGCCGTTAACCCCGCTAAAACGGGGGGTGAGCCTCGCCTCGGCCTTATAACACGCGACATTCCCGGCCATGCACCCCGCGTGCATGGCCCTGCACGTGCTCGCCCACACCCTCGAACGAGGCGAGGAAAAGCCATTGACTCTGTTATCCACCCTCTCCAAAAAAAACCGCCCGCTCTCCAGAAGAAAGCGGGCGGTTTCTTTTCTTTCACGACCTCAATCAACGCACAGCATTATTCCACGACAAAACGCAGGATATTACTTCCGGCATCAAGAAGTGCGCCGATTGATACTCCTGGAATACGCTTACCCGTCAAATCATAATAAGGTAAATATGGATGATCCCAATCATTAATATAAATATCATACACTCCGGGTTCATCAGGTAATGTTAGCTCGAATGTCTTACGTGCATCGACAGGTCGGTATAAACGATATGTATCATCTTCACCTTTTAAAAAGACAGATTGGCTCTCTCCATTCGAAAGATACCATGGTTCTCCAATGGCTACGCCATTCATAAAAGGAACTGCAACTTTCGAGCGCCTGGTTGGAACGACATTAAACAATGAGTAATATAACGTAAGACGTTGTCCTCGTTCCGCGTAAATAGGACTTCTCAACAATTCTACGGTGTCTATTCCTTCTGCAAATAACAATGTCGCTCCACTGGCTCTCATAACAAGTTCCACCTCAAGATCAGTTAAAACGTCCAGCTCAAGAGCAGGCTCAAAACAAGGATGCGAAGGCGCTTGAAAACCGCCATGGTAAACTAACACTCTCCTGTGAAACTGAAACTGTTCTCTAAGCTCCTTGCTATGAAAATAACTTATTTCAACTTCATAAGCACGATTTTCAGTAAAGTTTGATGCAGGAATAACAATATCAATAACTTCTACATCATACTTCACATCAAAACGCATTCCTGAGCCAGACACTTCTTGAACGATATGAGCACGCTCCGGTTCCCAACGCACAAGCCGCGCTTCCACCGGTTTGTAATCAAGCAATACTGAAAGATTCGCAATGAAATCTTCCGGATCAACATTTTGTCCCAGCAAATGAAGGACAATGTCTTCCCCATGCTGTGCATAAACATGCCCAAACGGCTTCGTATGAAGATTGCTACTACTTAGTGCAACAGCCTGATCCGGTACTTTCCCAAAGACTTGAATAATATCCGAACGCCTCAAATACCTGGGCTGACGACTTGCAGTTTCCGGAATAAAAAACTCTTCCCCCGGCGGGTAAGCAATCGTTTCATAACAATCATTGGGCTGCTTCCAGTAATTCGGATCAAAAGGCACCGTCTCAAAACCAGGTAGTGGGTCATTATTGATTGGAGACGTTACATCCGGATCTTGCTCACTAAAAACATCCGGCTCAATAACATCCTGCCCCTGCTCAACATCACTTTTTCCCGCCTCAGCATCGCCAATCAGACCCACATCCTGAGCATCATGCAGGACAGGCAACGTCTCATCCGGCTCTGTGCACCCGACCGCCAGCCAACACGCCATGATGACACCCACCCACAATGCAGAGTTCCTGAAAAGTTTCATCATCGCTCCAAACAAAAACCATCTTTATGAACACTTTCAAAACCGAGTCTACACGACAGCGGCCTGCATAAAAACCGCCCGCTTTTCAGGAGATGAAAAGCGGGCGGTTTTTCATCGGCTCACAACCGTACATTCATCAATAATATCAAGACATCACGCCTCCACCTGCTCCGTATCCGTGCTGCCGGCCGCAGCCCCGTTGGCCAGCGGCGCCCCGGTGGCGTCTTCGGCCTGGTTGCCCTCCTCATCGGGATCTTCTGGCCCCACCAGACCGCTGGAGCGCCGAATCGTCGGGCGCACCCGACCCATCAGCTCATCCTCGCCGGCCATGCGGTAAATATTCTCCATCAGACCGGCGACCACCTGGTACACGCGCGTCCACTCGTCGAGCGCGCGGTCACGCAACACCAGAAGATCTTCGGCTTTGCGGTCTTCGTCTTTGAGCTCGAGCAGTTTTGCTTCCAGAGCCCTGTGCGGCGCATCGATTCGCGCGGCCAGCTCCACCGTCGAAAAGCGAATGCCCAGCACCTCGTAGTTCAGGTTGGCCTTGTGCAGGTTTTGCATGACATGGCGAGCGAATGATTCCAGTTCATGAGCCGCCCGGGGCATTCTGCCATTCATCCCGAAACGCTGGATCAGCTCCGGTTTTGTGGATTCCAGCAACGAACGCACGCTGACCAGCATTTCTACAAGCTCCGCCTGATACTGATCGCGCTCCGCCCGGTGCGACGGATCGTCCGAACGTTCCGTCGCAAGATCATGCTCGGCCGACCACAACTTTTCCGTCACCGCGCTCAGCTCCGCAGCCTGACCATCCAGAAACTTCTCCCACTCCGCCGCATTGAGCGCCATGCGCCCGACCAGAATCTGGAGCAAACGTGCCTTGTGCGTTCGGATCGACGAAACGATCCAGCGACCCCAGTCCACACGGTTGAAAATGGTTTTTCCTACTCTGTTGTTGCTCATCACACCCTCCCTGCTACGCAATCCAAAGATAAAAAACTACAACTGTGCCCCATGGCCTTTCAAAAAATTACGACGTGCGATGAAAACGACCTTAGCAAAGAATCCCGGCACTCAGAAGCCCCAAATTGTGTGAATATCGCCTCTGCAGCCGGGGCGCATGCGACTTTTCCATGTAGATCGCCTCTGCAGCCGGGGAGAACACGACCCCGCCGCTATACACCGCGTCTGCACCCGGGGACAGACGCGATCTACAAACGAATATCGCATGTGCACCCGGGGACAACTCGACCTTACACGTGGAAATCGCACACGCACCCGGGGGCAACTTGACCCTGCACGTGGAAATCGCGCGCGCCCCGGCGACAGACGCGATCTACACTGAAAAATGGCATCTGCCCCGGGTGCAGAGGCGATCTACACTTTTTCAAAAACCGTAAAACGCCTGTGCACCCGGTGCAGAGGCGATCTACCAATGAATATCGCGTCTGCACCGGGGACAGGTGCGTTCTACAAGTGAAAAACGCGTTTGTACCACGAGAATCAATCGTAGGAGAGGTAAGGGGCGAGCCAGATTTCGACTTCTCTGGGTGTCATGCCGGTGCGGGTGGCGTAGTCCTGGACCTGATCGCGGTCGATGAGGCCGACGGAGAAGTAGCGTGATTGGGGGTGTGCGAAGTACCAGCCGGAGACGGCGGCGCCGGGGTGCATGGCGTAGCCTTCGGTGAGGGAAATGCCGGTCTGGGCGGTGACGTCGAGGAGTTTGAAGAGTTTTTTCTTTTCGGTGTGGTCGGGGCAGGCCGGGTAGCCGGGGGCGGGGCGGATGCCGCGGTA
>JBEBUW010000150.1:0-9695 GCA_040393065.1 Lujinxingia vulgaris
TTCCGACTTGCTGGATCTGTTTTCGGAGATTTTCGGAAAATGTTGCCTGGTATTTTTAAGAATTTGCAAAGTCGTGGTGAAGGATGAGGAGCCCAGGTCAGGACTGAGGGGCAGAATTGCTTTGGCGTATCGATGCGGTGTGGTGAGGGGATGGACGGTGTGAGGCGTCATCGTATCGGCTTCACCGGCGGGTATGAGGTTGAGGATGTGTTGAAGGGTGAGGTCTTGTTCTGGCGATGGGCGTGAGTATTTCTTGGTAACTATAAAAATATGGATACATGGGGAAATCGGGGCGTGAACTTGGCGACAGGCGAGGTGATTCGTGTGGAATCGTCCGATAGAGTCTGCTTTTTGGGGACTATTGCTGGTGTTGGGGCTGGGTGGGGGCTGGGGTTGTGGGGAGGATACCGAGGGAAGGAAGGGGCGTGTGGTTCTGGTGGGAGAGGGTGCCGGCGATGGAAATACGTGGGGGGATGCGGGTGGTGAGGAAGTCGGGGAGGTTCGTGATGGGGAGGGGGACTGCGATGCGGAGCAGGCTTGTGGGGAAGATGTCGAGGAGCCGGTGTCGAGTTGTCGTCGTGCGGTAGATCTGGGGTTGTTGGTTGCTGGCCAGGCTGTCTGGTCTGAGGTGGAGGTTCGGGATGATGAAGGCAGCTGGCTAGAGACGGGGTGTGCAGCCGATGGAAGTGGGGCGGAGGCTGTGTTTCGTTTGCAGGTCGGGGAGCCGATGCGGCTGAGCTTTGAGGTTGTGGAGGCTGAGGGTTTTGATGGGGTGATGGAATTGCGTGCCGGGGCATGTGGGCAGGCGGGTGAAGTGCAGTTTTGCAGTGACGGCGAGTCGCAGGTTTTTGTGGCAGAGGCCGGGGTTGAGTATTTTCTGGTGGTAGAGTCGCGAAGTGGTGGGGAGGTGGGAACGCTGGGATTGCGTGTACAGGCGGAGCGGGCGGTGTGTGCGCCGGCGGGGGCATGGCGGTGTGAGGAGGCGTCGCGTGTTCAATGCTTTGGTGGGGTTGAGGAGCGTATTTTTGCGTGTGCAGGCGGGTGTGAGGAGGGGATGTGTCTGGGGGATCGGTGTGAGAATGCGCTGGAGGTAAAGGCATCGGCGACGTTTGTGGGGCAGACGGCAGGGTATTCAAACGCGTTTGATTTCTCGGAACAGCCGAGTTGCTCGAGTTCGGGGGCGGTGGGGATGCGTACGGCGGGGCAGGATGTGGTGTTTGCTCTGCCTGATTTGCGGGCGGGACAGACGGTTTTTGTGGACGCTTTGACGAGGGATGTGAATGACAATGTGATTGCGGTGCTGAATTCGTGCAATGTGCAGGCGGGTTGTGTGGCGGCGTCGAGTTCAGGAGATCAGCTTGTGTGGGAAGTTGTGGAGGATGGCGATTATTACGTGGTGATCGATAAAACGACGGCGACGGCGCGCGATTTTCAATATCGAATCGAGATCAATCCATGAACAGAGCGGGCGAAGAGAGAAGGGCTGTGGTGGGGATGGTTCTGGGGCTGGCGTGTGTGTGGATGGTGTTTTTCTGGGCGTCGCCGGCCTGGGGGTGGACGTTTCAGCGAAATGGCCAGGCGTGTTTTGAGCCGGATAGGACGGAGATTGAGCATGAGACGCCGGCGATGATGATGATGTTGGATCGGTCGGGCTCGATGAGTGAGCGGTCGGAGTATTGTTGTCGGGGGCAGAGTCATAATTGTGGCTATTTTTGCGGGCCTTCGTTGTGGCAGTTGGCGGTTCAGGCGGTGAAGGAGGTGGTGCGTGGTTTGACGCGGGATGGTGGAGGGGACGAGGTGTTGTTCGGGCTGGGTTTTTTTCCGCCGGTGAGGATCGAGGTGGAGGCAGATCCGGCGCGGGTGGATAGTTATGATGTAATCGGTGGTTTTTTGGATCAGAGTTATCCGAACGGCTTTACGCCGACGGCCGAAGCGATCGCTGCGGTGCGGCAGTCGAGCACGTTGCAGATGCAGGGGCGTCCGGTCGCCGGGGTTTTGATTACGGATGGTGAACCTTCGGGGGGGATTGCGCCGCGCGAGGAGGCGATTGAGGAGGCGTGTAAATTACGTTCGGAGGGGAAAATTTTGTACGTGATCGGATTTAGTACGATGACGGACGAGGCGTTTAACAACATGATGGCGGCGGCCGGTGGGACGGGCTGTTGCGGGCCGGATGCGTCGCTGGGCTGTCCGCTCGGGGTGGGATTGGATCCGTGTGATCGGTCTCGAAGGGTTGATGCGCGGACTTGCGTGGGGAGTGTGCAGGCTGATTCGGGAGATGCGTTTAAGAATGCGTTGTTGCAGATTTCGCAGGAGGTTGCGTGTACGTTTCCGCTGGATCTGGCGGCGTTTCCGGGACAACAGGCGCCGGAGGATGTTCGGGCGATTCGAGTATGGGCCGATGGTGCGCAGATCGGTGAGGCGATTCCTTATCGGGAAGGGGACCAGGAGGAGGGCTGGTATTTTCCGAACGTCGAGCGGGATCGCATTGCGCTGAGCTCGGCATATTGTGAGCGGATCCAGGCAAAGCAGATTACGACGGTGACGACGCAGCTTGCGTGCGTGTGTGAGCAGGCAACGGGTGATGTTTGCGGGCCGGACCACGGAGCGGGTGACTGTATGCAGGGCGTCTGGGAATGTGAGGAGGGCGTCGATCGGTGCGCGCTTACGATGAGTGCGCAGTGTGAGGATGTGTGTGTGGGATGGATTCCGGGAGCGCGCTGCCATGTGGATACTTTTCCGGTGCAGCCGGCGGGAGATCAGGATTGGGTGGGCGAGAAGAATCGGTGCAAAATCGGAGAGGTGGTGTGTACGGCACAGGGGCCGGTGTGCAGACAGGTGTTTGAGCCGATGCCGGAATTGTGCAACGGGCTGGACGATGATTGCGATGGGAAGATCGACAATATTGTGGAGAGCTGGAAAAAAGCGGAGTTTCTGGAGGTCGACAGTAGTTCAGGGCACGCGGGAGCGACGTGTTTGATGCGTGATGCGTGTGTGTGCCCGGCGGGAAGCGGGCAGCATGTGGGAAGCAGCGGCGCGGGAGAAGAGCCGGCGGTGACCTGGGCGGAGGAGGTGAGCGCGTATCTTGCGGGCTGGGAACCGGTGTGTCACTGTGCTGCGGCGTTGAACCCGTAGTTTTTTGTGGTGAAGTAAGGATTTTACGGTAGGTTTAGAGGAAAGCAGATGAAAGTGATCGCAATGCAGGCGAGTGATTTTCCGGCGGTGCAGCGCATTCAGGAGCAGGCGTATGCCGCGGAGCTGGTCGAGTCGATCGAGGTGCTTGCGGCCAAGTATCGATGGTCGCCGGAGTTGTGTTTTGTCGCCTGCGTGGATGATGTGGTGGCCGGTTATGTGATTGCGCATGGCTGGGATCGTGAGACGTCGCCGGGATTGCATAAGGAGTATGAGGAATTACCGGTTGTAGAGGCGGTGCATATTCATGATCTGGCGGTAGATCCGGCGTTTCTGGGGCGCGGCGTTGCGCGGGCGATTCTGGCCGCGCTGGAAGATGCTGCTAGAGCGAAATCGCTACGCGAAATGACGCTGGTTGCAGTGGCCGGGGCCGATAGTTTCTGGACACGGATGGGATTTGTGGTGGAACGTGCAGCCGAAGGATATGACGATGTGGCGGTGTTTATGCGTCGGTATCTTGAAGAGGCGTAAGAATACGGTTCGATTGGATGGATTGATCAATTTGATTTGTGAAAACGAGGTATTGCAATGGCATTGCTGACAGAACGCATGAAGGAAGTAGATCGGAAGGTTGTGATCGCGGATACAGCTCGTTTGATCGACGACGAGGTTGCCGGAAAATCCGGTTTGACGGCGATTCCGCTGAAGGGTGGCTACAAGGTTGTGAAGGCGATCAAGCCCGGGTTTATCGAGGAGGCGATTGATCATTTGCTCGATGAATTCAGCGGAGCGCTCAGTCCGCTGTACGAAGATTATATCGAGCAGGACCGGGTGACTTCGTTTGAAGCCTACATTCAGGCTCATGATACGCGTGCGGCCAATGATCTGTTGAGCATCACGGATAAGCGTGCGGAGCGCTCGGATAATCGCGTGCTGAAATCGACCTACCAGAAGTTGCGTGGTCAGGCAGAGAAGCATGTGCGTGAGGCGCTGCCTGCGTTGGGGCGCCTGATCGATCAGCATGCTGCTCGGGTCTGAAAGGAGAAGTTTTTTGGGGACTGCCTGGCGAGTTTTTAGTGTGGTTTGCCAGGCAGTTTTTGCATCCAGTAAGAAGGTGCAAATGTGGATGCAACGTAGATCTGGCCGGAAGGCATGGGCTGGATCAAAGGCCGGGCGGAAGACTTTTGTAGCTTCTTGGAAGGGGCTTGTAGCTGGGCATCAGGTGAGAGCTCGGGGATCTGGATTGCCTGCAGCGTGCCGATGACGGGAAGTTCGATCAGCGGTGTGTTTGCAAGCGCCTCAAACCATGCGTGGAGAATGGGGCGAACGTCCTGATGGTGCAGGTCCAGCGAATCCGCGATGGAAAAACTGATATCAGCCGTTGCCGTATCCTGCGCATCATCGAATTCGAACAATTCGTCTGGAAAATCTCGCCATAAAAGCAAGGGGCCAAGCTTTTCGATGTCGATTCCGTAGTGAAGCTGCGTGAAGCGGCGCAGCGTTGCGTAGGGATCGCCGAGGATATCGAGGAGCGCGGCGACTTGTAGAGGGTTCGTGTGGGGCTCGAAACGCAGGTGTTCAGGCAGTGGATGCAGGGCGTGCGGGCAGGGCTGAAGCTGGAGAGTGTGGGGTTCGATTTCGGGTAAGGTGCAGCCGAAGGTGTCGTAGATGCTTGCGCGCCAGCGGTTCATGAGTTGGTCGCCCTGCCAGCGCTGGATCTGGATGACTTGCAGGTCGGCGTAATGTTCAATGCGTATCCAGGGCAGGTCGCCCAAAATGGCGAGGAAATCTTCGCGGCGAAGGCGTCCGCCGCTGTGGCCGCCGAAGTCGGCGACGATCCAGTCCAGGGACAGCAGCGCCTGTTTGATGCGTGGGATCAGAGGAGGGCTGAGCGCGCGGGCCTGGGCTTCGGTGAGGGCAGCGCGGGGCACGAGCACAAGCCAATTGTTGAGCATTTCGAAAGGGTGGAGCAGGGCGGCCTGAATCCAATTCTGTGGATAGCATCCATCAAAGTGCCATAATTCGCCGGGCGGCTGGCGCCAGATTTTGTCGTTGAGCTGGTAGTGGCATTCGTCGATTTCGACGCGTTCGCCCAGTCCCAGGCCGGGCACAAGCAGGCGGCCGTAGATGCTGATTTGTTCTTCGAATGCGTTTTCAAGCGCGCGGAGCCAGCGTTCTGGCGAGCTTCTGGAGAAGTGGCGGTGGCTCTGGAGCACCCGGGAAAGAAGGTGCTCCGCGCTCGGGGTGGGGAACGCGGCGTTCATTTGTAGCGACTCGTCATCGACTCTTTTTCAGGCAGGCTAAAATTTCAGGAGCATGCTTGCGCCGGCACTTTCGGGGGAAAAATATGGTGAGAAGTCCACCTGCAAGGATTTGGAGCTGGAATTTGCCTTGGTGGCATGGCCGGCCGGTGCGCTGGCGGAATCGCCGGGGCTGTTGAAATACCACAGGGCCAGGCCGGTGCCGACAAGTACGACGCCGGTGCCGAGCATGGCGAAGGACATGGTTCGGTGGAAATCCTGCGCGTCTTTGTCCTCCCGCGCGAGAGCCTCATCCTGGTCGTAGACCTTATTGAAGGCTTCGTTCTGAGGGATGGTTTTGGCGAGGGTGTGGTACTGATCCAGGCGATCGACTTCGTCGGAGATGAAAATGTAGGAGCCAAAGAGTGCGCTGGAGACGAGCGCCGCGCCGCCGACACCGACCAGGATCCAGGGGTAGGTGGGAGAGGAAGCGTTTTCTTCGGGCGCAGGCGGCGCTACGACGGCGGTGTCGGTTTCGTAGTCTGTTGAAGGCGCAGAAGCGGCGGCTTTTTCTTGTTCGAGCCGGGTTTGTTCGGCAAGTGCGGTTTCGAGCTGGGCGCGGATGTCGTTGATGTCATCGAAGCGGCCGTCATCGAGCATGGGCTGGCGGAATTCGTCGAGGATGCGGAGCGCTTCGGCGTAATCTCGGGCGCCCTGGTAGGCCAGGATCTGATTGTATTTGTAGATCAGATTGGGATCTTCTTTGTAGGCCCGCTCGAGCAGGGAGGCGGCTTCTTTGAAGTTGCCGCGCTGGTAGGCCTCGGATGCTTCGCGATAGGTATCGACAGCGGCGTTCGGGTTGGCAAAAGCCATCGAAGGGGGAAATGTCAGAGCAAGGATGAGTGCTGTAGCGGCGAATTTACGCATGGGAGCAGACCGGGATTGGGGAGCTTTTGATTATTCAGGGCGCTCGAATTTTACAGGGATATCATCGGGTGCTTGAAACTTGGGCGGTGCAAACTTTTCGGGAACGACGGTGTCCTGCGAAGAGGTTCTCTTGGCAGCCGTCTGCGTTCTGGTTCGCGTGTTTGCGGTGGACTTTTTTGAGTCGGTTGCTTTGATGGCGGCAGTTTTTTCTTTGGGGGAAGTCGACGGTTCCGAAGGCTGCGCAACGGGCTCAGGTGTCTCCGCCTGGATTGTGGCAGGTTCTGCAGGGTCGGCAAGTTTTTCGGGCTCGGGCTCGGCCGGGTCGGTTTTCAGATCAATCAAGGGGATTTCGACGACAGCGGAAACTGTGCCGGTGCGTTCTGTCGGTTCTTGCGCGGCAGTTGCCTGGTTTTGTGCGTTTTCTGGCGAAGCGTCTTTGGACGACGAGCTCATCAGAACAACAATCACGGCGCCGAGGAGGAGAACGAGTGCAATGGAGGCCAGAAGCAGGATGGGCCGGCGGGCGGGGCGCTCTGTGGAGAGGTCGCCCGGAAGCGTGTGGACTTCGGCAGCCGGATCGGTCAGTAGCGTCGCGCGATTGGGTGAATCGATGGGAGCGAACTGACCGAGGTTGACGGCGATTGGAGCTTCCTCGGGCGTTTCTGCGCTTGTTTCTGTGGGTGTTTCTGCAGGAGGCGCAAGAGTCGGGTCGCTGATCAGCGTGGGCGAATGGATGGCTTCTTGTTCGGTTTCAAAGACATCCGGGGCGCTCACTCCGGCCGGTCCGGCAACCGCGGGGCTGGCCATGGCTGCTGCCGGCGTGTAACCGGCGGGTTGGGCCATGGCCTGCTGGAGCGCGAGCAGCATCTGGGAGGCGTCGGCGAAGCGTTCTTCCGGTTTTTTCAGGGTGGCGCGGATGATGACATCTTCGACGGCTTTGGAAACCGTGAGTCCCGGGCGCGGCGTGATCGGCGGCAGCGGATCGCTGATGTGCATGTAGAGCACAGCCAGCGGCGAGGTTGCGTCGAAGGGCGCATCGCCGCAGAGCATCTCGTAGAGCATGATGCCCATGGCGTAGACGTCGGCGGGTGGACCGACGTTTTTCTTTCCCTGTGCTTGTTCCGGCGCCATATAATGCGGCGTGCCGAAAACTTCGCCTTCACGGGTGAGGCCGCGTGTGGCGCGTTCGTTGATCAGGCGCGCGATGCCGAAATCGAGCAACTTGGCAAAATCCTGGCCGTCGCCGGTGCGCATGATGATCATGTTGTCGGGTTTGAGATCGCGGTGGATTACGCCCTGGCGGTGGGCTTCGCCGAGTGCGGCCAAGATCTGGGCGGCCACATGCAAAATGCGTTCGGTGGTGAGCTGGGGCGTCTGAACCCAGCGGGCCAGGCTTACGCCAGGGGCGTATTCCATGACCATGTAAGGGTGTGTGGTGGTTTTGTCGAAACCAAAATCATACAGGGTGATGATGTTGGGGTGGCTGAGCCGGGAAATGGCGCGCGCTTCCTGGACGAAGCGTTCGCGGCCTTTGTCGGAGTCCTGCAGCTCGGTGCGCAAAACCTTGAAGGCTACTTCGCGCTCAACGGGCATTTGCAGCGCGCGGTACACGGCGCCCATGCCGCCTTCGCTGATCAGGGATGTGATGATGTATTTGTCCGCCGCAAGGGTGCCGAGGATCGGGTCCTGGCTTGCGTCTTCCAGGGCGCTGCGATGGATGAAATACGCGCCATCGCGGGGGCACTGGGCTCCAAGTCTGGGATTCTCTTCAAAGCATTTGGGACAAACGTACATGCGACGACTCAACGCGGGAATTTAGAGGCGGGTCAACATAGCAACAGGTGTTGTAAACTACAATTAGAAGCAGCGCTCCAGTCCTGCGTGCAGAAAGTATGGGCTGCGGGGAATGCCTCCAGCCTATGCATACATCTTTTGGAGGTGAAATGCACCGTCAATGGCGGTGGCGGCTGGGATAACAAGAAGACAATGAAGTGGTCAGGCTCGTTGCAAGATGGTTGACGGACGGGGACGGTAGTGGTTGTTTTGCGCCGTGATACAGGTTGCAGGCATCGGAAAGAAGCCTGCCAAATCAACGCGTTTGTCTGGTAGAAGAGCAGAAAAGCATGAAAGAGCAGCAGGAAGAAAGTAAGGGTCGCCGATCGGTGCTGGGGAGTGCGCGGAGTTTTTTTGCAAAACAGTTTGAGGGTGAAGATCGCTGGGAATTGTGGTCGCAGATCGGCGTTTCGATGCTCGTGCTGCAGATGCTGTGCTGGCTGCTGGTGTTTTTGAAGCTGGGGGTGATCAGCATCTATGCGCACGCCATGGGCATTGCGTTGTTGGGCACGTTGACCTTGCCGATTGTGTTGTGGGGGCTTGTGAAGTCGTTGTTCAACCCGCCGCCGCTTCGCAAAACCAGAACGCTGGGATTTGGTGCGCTGGT
The DNA here is from genome assembly GCA_040393065.1 of Lujinxingia vulgaris. GTDB lineage: Bacteria > Myxococcota_A > Bradymonadia > Bradymonadales > Bradymonadaceae > JACCWM01. The sequence goes on from JBEBUW010000150.1 coordinate 8,740, forward strand.
GATCGTCGGTGTGCTGGGCAACATTCCGCTGATAGCGCCGCCACTTTCGACCGAAGGCTGGGTGGAAACGACGCCCTACCGGCTGCCCTTTGACGGCGAGTGGGTAACGCTGGCCGGTGGCGATTCCAAAACGACCAATTATCACGCGACCACGGCGACGTTTCGGTGGGGGTATGATTTTGCGATCGAGCGCGATGGAAAACGCTTCGAGGGCACGGGCAAAAATCTCGAGGACTATTATTGCTTTGGAGAACCCGTGCTGGCCGCAAACTCTGGCAAGGTCGTGACCGTGGTCAGCGGCGAGCCGGATACGAATCCGGGGGAACCGACGGCGACGGCGGTGCTCGGAAATCATGTCGTGCTGGAGGTCGGCCCGAACGAATACCTCTACTATGTCCATCTCAAGCAGCATTCGCCGACCGTGGTGGAGGGCGCGGCTGTAGAGAAGGGACAGAAGCTCGGCGAGTGCGGGAACTCGGGGCGTTCGGTGGAGCCGCATTTGCATGTGCATCTGCAGAATTCGCTCAAGTTTCCGTTCTCGGAGAGCTTGCCACTGCGGTTTTCGAATTATGAGGCGGACGGCAAGTTCGTGGAGCGCGGAATGCCCGTGGGAACGGAAGATATGATGGCCGGGTCGGGCCAGCGGGTGAAGGCGGTGACTCCGTAGACCAGGTTTGTTCCTTCCAGGGGGCTGGCTCGGCGTGTCACTCGTGAAGGCGCGAAGCCGCGAAGGTTTTGTAACATTGGAAGGGAATCTGAAAGGTGCACCGCGGGTCGTTTAGTCCTCGGCTCATCCGACGGGGGGAACCGGCGGGCTGGGCAGAGCATTCATAAGCCGGGGGATAGTGGGTCGGGCCTGGCAGAGCTTTTGTATTTTGTGGTGTTTACAGGAAAAAATTCTGGCGTGGCAGGAAATGCTAGAAATGTAGAAAAATACAGGACCGGCCGGCCAGGAC
>JBEBUW010000151.1:0-9611 GCA_040393065.1 Lujinxingia vulgaris
GGGGTGTGACGTGTCGTTCCGCCCAATATCTATGGGGCGTGCCGTGATGGGTGGTGTGGGATGCGGCGGGTGGACGTTGGGTTGGTGAAATGGCATCGGGATGGCGTTGCAGAGCTGATGGTCAGGGGTGAAATGGTGTCGGATGGCGTTGCAGAGCTGAGGGTCAGGGGTGAAATGGCATCGGGATGGCAGATCCGGGCTGGTTGTTGTGACATTCTGGCACACCGATGGCAGATCCGGGCTGAAGGTCAGGGGTGAAATGGCATCGGGATGGCAGATCCGGGCTGGTCGTTGTGACATTCTGGCACATCGATGGCAGATCCGGGCTGAAGGTCAGGGGTGAAATGGCATCGGGATGGGAAAATGTGCTGATGGTCAGGATTGCAGTGGCATCTCGATGCGATTTTGTGTGGCGCGTCACACCCGTCGGCTCGCGGTGTTGGGTGCGGATCGGGTTATTGGAGGAAGCCGAGGGATTCGAGGAGGATGGCGGTGGCGAGTATGAGGAGGATGACGATGAGGACGGCCTGGAGGATGGCGGTGGGGACGTTGCGGCCGAGGCGTGCGCCGGTCTGGGAGCCGAGGAGGATGCCGAAGAGGGCGGGGATGGTGACGGCGGCGTCGATGAGGCCGCTGGAGTAGTAGATAAGCGCGCTGACGGAGGCGGTGATGCCGACCATGAAGGTGCTGGTGGCGGCGGAGGCTTTGAGGGGCAGGCGCATGACGGTGTTCATGAGGGGGACCTGGACGGCGCCGCCGCCGATGCCGAGCAGGCCGGAGACGAGGCCGGCGCCGATGGAGAAGAACATGCCGGTGCCGAGGCGGTCGGGGGTGTAGGTGATGGTCGTGCCGAGGGCCGGGTCGGTGTAGGAGCTTTGCAGGCCGAGGCGGTCGGCGGTGGCGGCGGCCGAGGGTGGGCGGGGTGTGGGTTTGCGGATCATGGAGGCGATCATGGCGTAGAGCAGAATGGCAAAGCCGCCTTTGAGCAGGTGGGTCGGGGCGTAGACGACGAGCAGGCCACCGATGATGGCGCCGAGGGTGGTGGAGATCTGCAGGAACAGGCCGAGTTTGATGTGGACCATGTGGGCGCGCAGGTAGACGCCGGTGCCGCTCAGCGAGTTGACGACGACGGAGACGGCGCTGGCGGCGATGGCGACTTTGAGGTCGATGCCGAGCACGACGGACAGAACGGGGACGATGAAGATTCCGCCGCCGAGTCCGCACATGGAACCCAGGCCGCCGGCTAAAAGTGCGGTGATGAAGACGTAGAGGCTAATCATTTCAGCCTCCGCCGGTGAGAAATTTGACGAATTGTTCGATCGGGATGCTCAGGATGATGATCAGGAAAACGAGCAGGGCAACGACCGGGGCGAGTCGTTCGTTCTGGCGGCCGTAGGTCCAGAGCAGGGTGAGCAGGCCGGTGGCCGGGCCGAGGATGATGGCGGTAAACCCGAGCGTGGTGAGGGCGCGGGGATCGAGGGCGAACAGGGCGGAGAAGAGTTGAGCGGGGGCGATGAGCTCGGCGTGGAGCTGGCCGTCGATGATGAATTGCAGCACGCTGCCAAGCAAGATCAGGCCCAGGCCGAGGACGATCAGGGTGCGGAAGGTGTTTGCGAGTCGTCGGTCGGCCAGGCGTTCGGGGTCGGCCAGAGGTTTGGAATCTGAGGTTGGGGGCTGGGTGCCTTCTTGTGTCACGCCGAAAAACCTTGGGTTGTGAGGTCCGGGGGGGAGTCTTCTGTACGCGGCGGACACGCTACTCCCGAGGGGGCGTACCTATCAACTGTAATCCGGGAAGGGATCGGGCGGCGGGAAGTTAAGAGCGGGCACGGCAGCGGGGCCGTGCCCGGGTTGGGGCCGGGGGAAGGTGCGAAGGATTGTGGTCGCTCAGGTAGAGCGGTGGCTGAGGATCATGTCGTTGGGAACGACGGTTTCGGACCAGTGGCGCAGGATGGTGAGGGGTTTGATTTCGGGCTGGATGATGGGTTTTTGTTCGAGGATGTGGCGCAGGACCATTTCGACTTCGTTGAAGCCGGCGTGCAGGCGCAGGGGCGTGGTGCCGGAGAAGCGAGCGTTGATTTCGAAGACTTTCATGCGGTCGCCGTCGAGTCGGAACTGGATGTTGACCGGGCCGTAGGGTTTGAGTTTTTCGGCCAGGGTGCGGACTTTGTTGTTGAGTTCGGGGTAGTCGTTGACGAAAGCCTGGTAGGTGTTTCCGTCGCGGAGCTGGCGTCGCATGACGATGGTTGCGTTGCACTCCCCGTTGAAGACGAGTGCGCCGGCGGTGTATTCGTCGTCGGGCGTGGCGACGCATTCTTGGATGATGCAGCCCGGGTCGGCCTGGATCATGCGCATGAGGTCATCGCGGTTGTGGACGACGCTGACTCCGATGGAGCGGCAGCCGATGCGTGGTTTGACGATGAGCGGGAATCCGACTTCGGCGATGAGTTCGTCTTCGCCGCCGGGCAGACAGGAGGCCGGGTAGTCCAGGCGCAGTTCACGCAGGAACTGGTAGGTGAGCCATTTGTCTTCGGCGATGTGTACGACGTGCTCGGGGCTGACGACGAGTTTGAGGTCGTAGGTTTTTTCGAGTCGTTCGCGGTGGTGGGCAAAGAGCGTGAGTTCGACGTCGGTGCCAACGAGTATGACGTCGGGTCGTTCCGAAGCCAGGATTCGTTCGATATGCTCGAGGAACTCAGGTGCGGTAGCCCAGGGAACGAGATAGGAGGTGTCCGCCCAGTATAGACCGACGGCCAGCGGGTCGGGATCAACGGCAATGATCGTTGCATTGAGGGAGGAGCTTCGTAGAGCGCGGATAATACCCTGGCCTAATAAAGCACCAGCACCTGTAATAAGAACCTTCATTCGTGGCCTCCTGAAACCAGGACAACGCCCGGGAAAGTGATAGTGGGCATCTGAGAAATCATTCGTCTGATCAGTGGTTGTATTTTCTCCGGTTCATCACAATCGGTTTGCGCAGAGTCATTTGAGAAAACCTTAGAAACTGGAGGGCGGGCGGATGGCGCGGCCGGGGTTTCCTACGATGGTGATTCCATCGGGTACGGAGCGGATGATGGTTGCTCCGGCGCCGACGATGGTGTCGCTCCCGATATCAATGCCCTGGATGACGGTGCTGCCGGCTCCGATCCAGCTTCGTTGGCCCACTCGAACGGAGCCACACATGGTTGCATGAGGAGAAATATGGGCACCGTCTCCGATTTGGCAGTCATGCTCGATGATTGCGCCGCTGTTGATGATGACGGCGCGTCCGACGGTTGCGCTGGCGTTGATGATGGCGCCGGGCAGCACGACGGTTCCGGCGCCGATGGTGGCGGAGGGACTGATCAGGGCCGAGGGATGAATGAGGGCCGGGCAGAGGTCGTCTCCGATGCGTTCGAGCAGGTCCAGGCGGGTGTGTCCGTCGCCGAAGGCCAGAACGACGGCGTCGGCAGATCCTGGCAGGCGGTGTCTCCGTGCCAGAAAGGAGAGAAGTTCGTCCTGCATGGCGACGACCATGGCACCGCCAGGTTCGACGATGATTCCCATTTTCGCGCGATCCTGGTCGACGTAGCCGGCGATTTCTCCGCCGACGGCACGAATGAGGTCGGCGACGACTTTGCCGTGGCCGCCTCCTCCGAAAACGTAGAACGTGTGTGGATTTTTATTCATGGATGGACTCATCAGCGTTTGGCAAAAAAGCATGAAGTAGCGACGGAGTTGTGCAAGGGCACGGGCCAGGTGTTGATGGCCGGTGTGGGCACAGGTTGCGCGTGTTTTATAAGTGCTGTTGAGGTGTCCAGGGGTGCTGAGCGGCCCAGTGTTCGCGGTTTTGTTGGAGGGCTTCAGCGTAGAGTTTTTCGTGCAGCTCGAGGATGAAGCGGCTGTCGAAAATCCGTGTCATGCGCTGGCGTGCGTGCTGGCCCATCGCGCGGATTTCGGCGGGATGTTCCAGGCACCAGTCCATCTGGTCGGCGATGGCCTGGATGTTTCCCAGGGCAAAGAGGCGTCCGGATTGCGGGTCGATGAGTTCTTTGATGCCCCGGACGTTGCTTCCCAGCACGGGGGTGCCCATGGAGAGGGATTCGAGGATGCATCGTGGTAGTCCTTCTTGTTCGGAGGGGAGAACGGTCATGAAACTTGCGCGGATGAGTTCGGGGATGTCGTTGCGCTGACCGAGGAAGTGGACCTGGTCGAGCAGGCCGAGTTCGCGGGTCAGGTGTTGGACTTTGTCCATGGTTTTGCCGGTGCCGGCGAATGCGACGTGTACGTGCGGGTTGGCCAGTTGCGCCAGTGCACGCACCAGATCGGCGTGCCGTTTCCTGGGGATAAACTCGCCGATCATCAAAAAAAGCCGGTCGTTGATGCCGAGTTGGAGTTCGCGGCGGATGGCTTTGACACGTTCGGGGGGCACGCGGCGGGGGCTGAACTGGCGAGTATCGACGCCGATGCCGGGCATGTAGTGGATGCGGTCTTCGGGGACGATGCGCCAGTTGAGGGCGGCGTGGTGATCTTCCTGGTTCATGACGACCAGGTAATCGGTCCAGGAGCCGGCTAGTTTTTCGAGCCCTAAGAAGAGGTTGTTGGTGAGGAATTTTCCGCTTTTGTGGAAGTGAAAGCCGTGGGCCGTGTAGATGACGGACGGGCGGCCGCGTTTGCGCAGGCCGCGCAGTGCGAAGCGCGAGAGAAAGGCTGCGACGGGGGTGTGGACGTGGACGATGTCGTAGGCGTTTTCTTCGACAAGCGTGCGCAGTCGGTTGGTAGCCATGAGGAAGTTGGCGGGATCGGCGGGATTTCTGGACCAGGTGGCTTCGAAGGTGTGATCGAAGGCCTGTTGGCAGATGGGATCGTGGGAGATGTCGGCGCTCATGGCATCGACCTGCCAGCCGAGCGCGCGGAAGTGGGTGGAGATCGGGGCGATGAATCGGCTGAGCGTCTGTGGGACGGTGCTGATCTGGAGTAATCGCTTCATGAATTTCTACCTTTTATCTGCGGTGAGAAATTTTCGATCTTTCTGATGAATTTTTGCGAACGTTTGTGTGCGTCAGGCGCGGCGTGCGGCGTGAAAGGATTGTTGCCAGAGTTCGGTTCGTGCGCGCACATGGCGGTACAGCGCGGTGCGGCGTTCGCGCAGAATGTCGGCCTGGTAGGAGCGTGCGTGTTCGAGGTTGCGGCGCGACATCTGGTTGAGAAGTCGGGGCTGGTTGTAGAGAAGCGTGATTTTTTTGGCGAGTTCGGGGACGCTGCCGGGGGTGACGAGATGGTTTTTTTCGAGGAGTTCGGGGATGCCGCCGGCGGTGGAGCCGATGCAAGGTAGTGCGCGGGCCATGGCCTCGATCATGGCGCGGGGAAGGCCTTCGGTGCGTGAGGGGAGGACGAAAAGATCGCTCTGGTCCAGGGCCTGGCGCACGGCGCGGGTGCCGAGTTGGCCGGCAAAGTGGATGCGGTTTTGGAGGCCGAGGCGTGCAACGCGGGCTTCGAGTTGGGGGCGAAATGCGCCGTCGCCGATGAGGGTGAGTTCCAGGTTCAGTCCGTTGCGCAGGCAGGACACGACGGCTTCGATGAGAACATCGGGTGCTTTGTAGAGCTGGCTGAGCGAGGCGACGGTGACGAGTTGGAAGGGTCTGGATGCGGACAGGTTCGGGAGATAATCGCGAGGTTGTTCGACGAAAGCGTCGTCGGGCAGATCGATGCTGGAATAGTGGGTGCGAAAGGCGTTGATCGAGGCCGGGTAGCGCCGTTGCAGGGTGTGTTCGGTGACGTAGGTTGCGGCGGCGGCTTCGGCGCACTGGGCGCGCAGGGTTCGGGGCCACCACCAGTGCAGCAGGGGACTTAAAGGATGTTGGACGGCGCCGGGGGCGAAGACGTCCATCGGATCTCCGACGACTTCGACGCCGTAGGGGCGCTGGGGTTCGAGCTGGCGCCAGAGTTCGTTGCCGACCAGGCAGGGCAGGCGCAGCATGATGGCGTCGCGCTCGAACAGGGTGTTTTGCACGATGCTGCGGACTTTGCGCAGATTGCGGGCAAACTGCACGGGGCCGACAAAGTGTGGCAGGGCGACGGTTTCGATGCCGGGGCCATCGGCCTGGACCCAGTCGGCGGGGATGTTGTGTTCGGGTTTGGCGCGCACGATCAGGCGCGCGGCGTCAAAGACATCGAGGTAGCGAGACCAGAAGTTGTAGGAAAGAGAAGCGTTGGGCGTCCACAGGGTTCCGTTGGGCGCCAGGGCAAAGCGTGCACTAGCCGAGACCAAGACTTTCATCGTAGACCTCCATGAGTCGGCGGGCGCCAACCTGGACGGAGAAACTTCGTCGTGCGCGGGCGCGTCCATTACGTCCGAGCACGTGTCGATAATCGGGATCGCGAAGCAGGCGGATGACGGAGGTGGCCATGCCGCTGGTGTCTTTCGGGTCGTGCAGCAGGCCGGTTTTGCCTTCGTCGATGGCTTCGCTGAGGCCGGGGATATTGGTGCCGACCACGGGCAGATGTGCGGCATTGGCTTCGATGGCGACCAGTCCGAAGCCTTCGTGGTGCGAGGGAAAGACGAATAAATCGCACAGGCTCATCAGGCGCGCGACGTCATCACGAGCGCCCAGAATGAGGGTGTTTTTGGCCAGGCCGCGTGCGTTGATTTCGGCCTGGATCTGAGATTCCAGCGGGCCGTGGCCGACAATTAAAAGCCGTGTCTGGGGCAGGACTTTTAAGGTGCGCTCAAAGATGGTGAGCAGGCCTTCGTGGTTTTTCTGGGGGGCGAAGCGGCCGACGTGTAAAAGGATCTGGGTATCGGGCTGCCAGCCAAACTCGGCACGAAAGCGGATGCGTTCCTCGAGGGAAGGAAGCGCGGGGATTTCGATGCCGTAGTACAGAGCGCGTGCGGCGGAGGGAATCGGGCCTGCGCCTTTGTAGAGGCTTCGCAAAACACCCATGGAACAGCCGGTGATGGTGTGCGAATTGTTGAGGGCATACTGGATTGAGATCCGGCTGTAGGCGTGGCGCAGCTGGCGGATGCCCATGGTTTCGGTCCAGGTGGTTCCGGGCGGAAACTGCGTGTTGTGGAACGAAGTAATGACGGGCACGCCGGAGTTGTTGGCGACCCAGGCGCCCAGGCCGCTGTGGGCTTCGAGGTGGTTGTGGACGATGTCGTATTTTTCGCGCTTCAGGATTTCGAGCAGCTCGCGCGCGTAGCCAACGAGTGTGGGATGGAGCGGGCAATGGTAGAATTTTGCGCCGAGCGCCTGCGCCATCGGTGCGAGTTCGCCGAGCGTGGGGCCTTTGCAGCAGAAGTCCATTTCGATTTCGGAGCGTGGAATCGTCTGGGCCATGGTGAGCAGCCATTTTTCGATTCCTCCGCGTGTCATGGAGGTGATCAAATGCAGAACTTTGAGTGCCATAAGGATTTTTCCTTCAAAAGTTCAAAAAAATGAAACGCTTTGCACACAAACCATGTTTTTCTGCATCCTGGACGCCCTGGCTGTTGCCCAAAAACGGGCAGGCATCGGGCTTAAAAGGGCATGCGCCGTACGGCTTTTTTGGAGGCTTTTCCCGGTTTGATTCGGGTCGAACCCACAAAAATGACAACGAGGGGCACAAGTCCGTTTTTGAAGAAGAAAAACAAGATATTATCTGAATCTGATACCAACGTCATAAAACACAAGTTGATTAAAAACGGAACGAGTAGCCAGCGGACATCATTGGGGGGCAGTTCGCGCAGTAATCGTTCGGTGCGGCCGACGATCCAGCCCAGCAAAATAAAAATAAAAGGCACGGAAACAGGCCCGAAATTGAGCATGGCTTCGCCGGCCAATCCGTGAACGCGCGAGCTTTGCATGTAGCCCTCGACGTAGGAGCCCATGCCCATGCGGATTTCGGTGCCTTCTTTGACCTTGTTGGGAGGTCGGTCGGGCCAGATGGAGCGCGGGATCAGGATGGCGGCCATGCCGACGTAGGTGCGTCCTTTGGCGATTTCGTAGTTGCTGTTGTAGAGGCGAAACAACACGAAGGCCTGGATGTCGGCGCGTGCCAGGTCGCCGAGCAGAGCGGCTTCCAGGTTGCGCCCGGTGCGCTCTTCAACGTCTTCGACGGATTCGGTGCCCTGGACCACGGCGACAAAGGTTTCGGAGCCGCCGCTTTTGTAGAAACCGTAGACGTACATGAACATCACGAGGAAGAGCACGCCGATGTAAAAGACGCGTTTGGGCAGCGGTTTGATCCAGTAGTGGATGATGCCGACGGCCCAGAAAAGCGCCCAGACGGTGTTGCTGCGGCTACCGCGCAGTCCGCCAAAGAGCAGGCAGAGGATGAGGTAGGCGCCCAAGATTAAAAACAGTGTGGTCCAGGTGACGGATTTTTCTTTGGTGCGCAGATAAAACGCGTAGCCCATCAGGGCGATGACCGGGAACTTTTCGGAAAGCATGAACAGCCAGCCCTTGCCGGCAAAGGCTGCGCCGCCATCTTCGTAGGCCATGATGTAGCCCATGATTCCGCCGAATTGCACGTAGATGAGGCACTGCAAAACGGCGGTTCCGAAGAGCGCGTACATGACGGCGAGCGAAAAGTTGCGGGGATGAATGCGCCAGATGGTTTTTTGTTGTGTGCGCCGCCGCGCGGAAAAAAAACGGCGCGTGACGCGGTACACGACCAGGCCGCCGACATTGAGCCAGGCCATCCATTCGAGCCAGGGGCGCCAGTCGGGCGGCGGCAGGACGTTGGCCATCCAGTAGTCCCAGTGCAGGTGCAAAAGCGGTGCGGTGAAGAAAAAGTGGAATCCCAGGATGCCTAAAATCCCGATCGGGCTGAAGATATCGAGTCGGCCTCGGAACCAGTCGATGGCATCCATGCCGATGATCACGCCGCAGATCCAGACCGGTAGGATAAATCCGTGTGAGTAGGCCGGATTGGAAACCCAGAAACCAAACAAGATGAGCGAGCAGAGCACCAGTGAAATCAGCAGGCTGATGGGGGAGAAAGTGCGTTTTCTGGCCGCGGAACGTTTGGGGAGATAAGGCGCAGGGTAGGCGTATTGGGGGCGAGAAGGCTGCGGGCGCGCCTGGGCGTTGAAGTCTTGAGAGGACATGGTTGTATCCGAGGTGTCGAACGACTTCTCTGGAGTGGTTTATACAGGCTGTTTGCTTTCTGGGTGATGGTAGGCACATGCTGAGGTTTAGAAAGGGTTTGCAGGGGCTTACGCGCTTCGGAAGTGGCGCTGGCGATGACTCCAGGATCTAAGACAAAGGCGTACGCCAGGGCGTAAAAGCGCAAAATGCGGCGAAGAACGAGACAACGGCGTTTGGGGATAGATTTTGAAGAATGGAGTCCGAGTTCGGATCTGGAAATGTGGGGAAAGTGTAGGGGCGGGAGGGTTCTTACTCATCTTTCAAGACAACTTTGCAAATTTTTTAAATTTCCAGGCAACTTTTGGGGAGATTTTACGAAAACAGATCCAGCAAGTCGGAAGCCCTTCCCTCATTCGTACCCGGGAAGAGCCGGTTGGCGAGCGTCAGTGAGTTGGGTTAGCAGTTTTCCCGAGTGGCCATAGGGAAATCCCGCCTGATGTCGACGGTTCTTTTCGGGAGAGAGAAGGTGCCAAAGAGGCGCTACGGTAGGGTGACCTGGTTGCG
>JBEBUW010000152.1:0-9507 GCA_040393065.1 Lujinxingia vulgaris
TTCGCAGTTTTTTTGAAGGCTTGGGCTTCGAAAAATTACTTTTTCGCAGTTTTTTTGAAGGCTTGGGCTTCGAAAAATTACTTTTTCGCAGTTTTTTGAAGGCTTGGGCTTCGAAAAATTACTTTTTCGCAGTTTTTTTGAAGGCGTGGGCTTCGATATTTTAAAAAAGTGGAACACGCGGGCGGTCGGGACCGCTCAGCGCGTTGAATTTTTTAAACTGGTGGAAGGCGCAGCCGCGTTCGGGGTGGGGTTTTAGTTTTTGGGGCCGGGAGAATCCGGGGGTGTGGGGCGTTGGAATGTCTGGGAGATGTCGGGAGACATGTTGTTGGAATAGACGTGGAGATCGCGCTGCGGGAGCTGGATCTGGATGCCGGCGTCGTAGAGGGCTTCCCAGACGATGAAGTTGAACTGGCCGCGGAAGGTCTGCTCGTGGATTTTGCGGCAGTCAAAGTAGACGATGATTTTGAAGTGGATGCCTTCGCCGCCGAATTCACTGAGCCAGATTTCGGGGGCGGGTTCCTGGAGAATCATGGGGTGTCGTGTGGCGGCTTCGAGCAGGACTTTTTGGACTTCGCGCGGATGGCTTTTGTAGCTGACGCAGACGGGAATATGTATGCGGACGTGGCTGTCGCGATAGGTCCAGTTGGTGAGCTGGCCGCTGACGATGTCTTTGCTGGGTACGAGCAGGTCGACGTTGTCGGGCGTGTGAACGACGACGTTGCGGGCGCCGACGGAGTCGACCTGGCCGTAGATGCCGTTGACGGTGATGTAGTCGCCTTTTTTGACGGAGCGGCCAAACAGGATGATGAAGCCGGAGATGAGGTTTTCGGTCAGTGTTTGCAGTCCAAAGCCGATGCCGACGCCAAGGCTGGCGACGACGACGAGCACGGCGGAGAAATTTACGCCGAGTGCGAACAGCGACATGAAGAAGGCGACGACAACAAGTGCGTAGTTGATCAGGGTGTTGATCGCGTAGGCGACGCCGATTTCGACGTGAAACGCCGGGTAGACGCGTGCGTTGAGCAGCGCCTTGAGCAGCCGTGTAACGAGGACTGCGATGCCGACGATGATGACGACATTCAAGAGGTGGAACAGCGAAATTTCCATCGTGCCGATGGCGACGAATGGAACTTTGAGCAGGGCGATGAGTGCGTCGTAGACGCCGAGAAGCCGCAGGATCATGCTGGCGAGCAGCGCGGTTCCGGCGATCATGAGGAGTTGTTCGAATGTGGCGAGGAGCTGGGCTGAGTCCTGGTCGGTCGTGTTGTGGTTGCGCAGGAAGCGGCGCAGGCGCTGTGCGCCGGCCAGCGCAATGGTTACGAGCAGCAAGATCGCGTAGCTTCTGACCAGGATGAAGCTCGCGGCGTGTACGAATCCGGCGGCGTTCAAAAAGAGCAGGATGATTGTGACGCCGAGCACCCAGTTATAGTAGCGCGTGATGCTGCGGTAGAGCGCGGTGTAGACCGGTGAGGTATCGGGTTCGGGGAGCAGCGCGAGCACGGATTGTCGGCCGATGAACAGATACACCGGGGCGAGTGCCATGACGATTTTGAAGGCGAAGAGGACGAATGCGTAGACGTCATCGCGGTAGTTGAAAATCGAGATGGCCGAGAGTGCAATCCAGAAAACAAGTGCGATGCGGGCGAACCAGACGGCGAGTCGTTCCAGACGTCGGGCGTGCTCACCGGGGATGTGCAGCAGTTGGCCGCTGAGAAAGATGACGACCAGGCCTTCGGCCAGGCGGTAGAACAAAAGTAGCCAGAGTCCCTGGGTTAAAAGCAGTGTCCAGGGCGTGCGTTCAAACAGGGCTTGAATCGGGAAGTAGCTAAAGACGATCAGAAGGATGACGGGCAGGCATCGTCCGAGCAACAGGGCGGTTGCGCGCGCGAAGCTGGTAAATCCGCGGGAGAGATCAAAGTGGATTTGAGCCTGCCAGCGCTGCCCAAGCTTTGTGAATTGCCTGTCCAGGATAAGAAACAATCCTGAAAGCAGGGCGAGTAAAAAGAGGGGAAATACCCAGCCAAGAATTGTGAGCGGCGGGATATTGTGGAGATTTCGCCCGAGGGCGTCGACGTGTTGAAAAAGAGAAATTGCGTCATCGGCAATATTCTGAGGCAAATCCCAGCCGAACTGCAGCGGCTCGTGCTCGAGAAAAGCGCCGAAATGCTGCTTGAGGATGGCTTTGGCCTGATCCATGCCGACATCCAGCGATCGGACTTCGATGGGAGGAGGTTCTGCTTGAATACTATCGGCCGGAGCCGCGTTTGTAGAAGAGGACGTGGGGGTGAGCGTGTCGAGCAGTTTATTGGACTGCGGCATGCAGGCGGTCATCAAGAGTATGAAAAGTAGCCAGCCTGCCAACCAGAGAGTACGTGTAAAGCGGTTCATACGGCCCTTCAATATCTTGAGGAAGGAGGTGTTCGACAAAGGGGAATGTGTAACATCTGTTGTGGATTGTTGCAAAGGAGGTCGAATTGGAAGGGCACTTAAGTTGCCAAGGTGAAAGTAGGCTGTTATAAATCCGCAACTCTTGGTTGGTTAAGAAGAGAAATTGTACGACTTTTGCGCATCAAATTTTAGGAGATACAGCATGAAAATCGCTCGCTACGTACTTGCTTTGCTGATCACGATGGCGATGTCATCTGTCGCTATCGCGCAGGATTCAAAGCCAATCGATAACGAGGAATTTGGCGTTACGATTACCCCGCCTGCGAAATGGGAAGTGACGCAAGGCAACGAGAAAGCCGTAGCAAACTTCAAGCATCGTGGTTCCCAGAGCCAGATCGAGGTTGTCGGCACGAAGTTGATGGCTTCGGATGTGGCGGATGTGTTTTTTAGCACGTTCCACAAGACGTTGACCGAATCGAATTTCGAGCAGGTTAAGCAGGAAGAAGTTACGATTGGTTCGTTGAAAGGTCTGGAAACGACGTACAAATTTGCGCATTCCGGCGTGACGCTGGAAGTCGTGATTTTTCAGTTCTTGCGCGAAAACACTGCATGGCTGGTGGTTGGCTATATGCAGGATGTCGAGAAAGACAAATACATCGATGACTTCAAAGCTGTTGTTCAAAACATCAAGTTTAAAGAGGGCTAAGTCTTGAAGCTTGTTTTGCTCCATGAGCTTCTCTCTCTCGCCAGGAAACTAGCCGGTCAGGCTGTGATTCTGGGGTTGGTGGCGGGAGTTTATGGATCGGCGCAAGCTCAGGATTTGAGCCAGGAACAGCAGCAGGAAAGGCCGGGTGCGGCTTCGGAGTCTGAGAAGGATTCCGAAGAGCCCCGGGCCTCAAAAGAGCAAGTCCGCGAACGGGATTTGTTCGTCAATCCTGAGGCTGGCTTTCGGCTTACAAGAGCAGGAGGTTGGCTTTTGGGTGTGCCTTCGCAGGGTGCGGTTGCGTTGTTTCGCGCGGCCGGTGAACCTCAGGCGCAGATTGAAATCCGAGTCAGTGAAAATATTGATGGGGAACAGCGGAGCGCTTATGTCTCGGCGTTTGATAATCGTCTGTTGCGCGTTGGATTTGTGCAGGTAGAGACGCGTAATGCAGTGAATTATGGCGGACGTATCGGACAGGAATACGAGTACAGCGTTTTGTCGGATGGTCGTGATTTTCGACTCATCGTGTGGATATATTTTCGCGAGGATGAGGCGTGGATTGCGTCCGGGTTTTTTCCCTTAGCGAAACGTGAAGCGCATTATCGGGGTTTTCAGCAGATGTTGAGAAGCCTGGAGTTTACGGATTGAACGTAATTCAGGGGGCGTTTTTAGAGATTTCATCCGGGCTGCAGACCGTGAGCGGGTGGGATTTTTAGCGGGCCTTGCTGCGGATTTTTCTTGTGTGCCACAGGGCGGCCAGGAGCAGGGCAAGGGTTGGAAGGTTCGCGAGCGGACGTGGGGTGTGCCGGGTCATAGCGGTGGAGCAAGAAGTTGTTTCGCCTGGTGTTTGGGGCGTGGCCGGGCGGATGAGCAGGCAGGTGCTCTGTGCGTCGTTGGCCGGAGCGTCGGGGTTAGTGGTGCATTCAAAGTGTCGGGGGCAATCGGCGTGGGTCTGGCAGGGAGTGGTGCAGTAGCCGGTTCCGGTGGGCGGTGAGTCGATGACGCAGCCGTGGGGGCAGTGGAGAAGATCGAGGGCGCAGTAATCGCCAGGGCGTGCCTGGGATTTCTGGCAGACATGAAAGGTCTGGTCGGATACGCAGGGGCCGTGGGGGCAGTGGCTGTCGTCGGTGCATTCTGTGGTAGATGGCGAGTCGTGAGGGTGGGGATAGAGATGGCAGAGGGCGAATTTGTCGTCGGCTGCCAGATAGCGCTGGTTTCCGTCGGGCAGGTATCGGCCGACCATTACGGCGGTGGCGTCGTCCTGGGTGTGCCAGAGGCCGAGGACGTGACCGAGTTCGTGGGTCAGAACGCTCTGGAAATCGACGATCAGGGGATCGGTCGTGGAATCGCTGGTGTTTCGGGCGGAAAGGCTCTGGAAAGGAGCGGGTTCGAGTGACCAGTCGAAATGCGTGGTGTTGAGTGCGATGGCCGGCCGGGTCATGTTGGTAGAAGCGAGCAGGTTTTCGTGCCCGATCCAGTAATCGGAGTCAGGGATGTAGATTGGGATTTCGTGGCCGGTGACTTCGTTCAGGTTTTCGCGAAAGCCTGCGAAGTGGAGCGCGGCGGTAGAGCATGCGACGCTGTTCCAGGTGTGAAGCGCGGCCTGGATGACGCTTGCGATGTCTTGTTTTTCGATATTTTGCAGGGCGTTGCCGACGAAAACGACCGGGTAGGGAAAGTGTTGCGGATCCAGGCCGTCGGGGCCCCAGTGTTCCCAGGCGGTGTGGACAGGAGGGGGAGCAGTGGGCGATGGGGCGGGAGATTCGGCGCGCAGGTCGGCAAAAGCCGGGGCTGCAAGCATGAGAAGCGGGGCGCTAAGGCTGATCGCCAGGGCGTGGAGCATGCGTGGTGAGTGAAGCCTGGGCCAGGACAGGGGCAGCATCAGGGAGCCGGGGACATGTATTGGATGTCAGCGGATTCGCGCAGGGTTTTGAGTAGATGCCGGCGCTGTTGTTCAATGGCGTCTTGCGCGTGGTGTTCGCGCAGGACGTCTTCGACTTCGTCGAAGTGTCGAACGCCGGCAGGACGTTTCTGGTGAATCCAGAAAATTTCGATTCCGGCCGGTGTGATGATCGCAGGCGTGAGCTGGCCGGGCCGGGTTTCAAAGAGTAGTTTTTCGGTGGATTCGGGCAGGGTGCCTTTTTCGATCCATCCATGGTAGCCGCCTTCCTGAGCGGTGGGGCCGTAGCTCAGGGATTTTGCCAGAACGGCGAATTGCTCGGGGGTTTGGGCGCGATTGACGGAGCGTTCGGCCGTGCGCCGCAGGTTTTGCTGGGTTTTCTCGGAAACTCCGGCAGGCATACGGAACAGGATGGAAGAGACTTCGACGCGTTCGGCGGCCGCGCGGTGGTGGGCAAGCTGCTCGTAGAGCTTGCGCAGATCTTCTTCGTTGGTGGGATTGTTGGCAACGCTGGCCATACAGAGGGTTTTGACGGCCAGTTCGCTGCGGATGCGTGTGCGGTAGCGTTGCAGATCGAGGTCTTGATCGCGCAGGTAGCGGTTGAGTGCGTGGTTGCTGCCGAAGATGGTGGCGATGCGGTGCTGGAGTTCGGCGTCGACGGCTTCGTCGGAGACATTGACTTCGCGCTCCAAAACATGCTGGTGGAGTAATTCTTTATCGATGAGTCGGTCGATGACTTCCCGACGTTTCTGGGCTTCGATGCTGGCGTCGAACCGAGTTCTGGAGTGGCGATAGATTCGCTGGATCTGGGAGAGGCGTCGGTCGACTTCTTGCTGATAGATGGGGGCGCCGTTGACGCGTGCTGCAATTTCGGAAGGAGGTTCGGGGACTTCGGATAAGATGGCTTCAGAGCTACGCACAGCCAGGGCTGGTTTCTCGACATCTTTCTGGCAGCCGAGCATGGCGGCAACCAGGCCTAAGAAAATTCCGAGGGAATTGAACAGTGGCAGAGAGGAGGTCGTAAACATAGGCGTTCGCGGTTCGGTGCAGCAAAAATGAAGAGGACTGGAGCCCGAGAAGTTACACTCACCAAGAAGCATGATGAGCGTTGAATCCATTCCCGATCGTGGATTGCAGGATGCGTTGCGTAGCGTCGGGCTGCGCAAGGAGCAAGTCTTAGAATGCATACACCAGAAAGGGAGTGGTGCCGAATCTTTTTCGAGTCATAGAGCCGTTGAACCCAAGCCATGCGTGGTGGGTGCGCTGTTTGTTGATTCTGGGGCGTGGCGCGTAAGTGCTCTTTTTTGTTGAGTAAAGTTAGGGGGTGGGGCGAAGGGTGATAGATAAAATCGAATAAAATCAAAAGATTTAGATCCAAGTGAGAGAGGCGCCGTTTCATTGAGGTGAGTCCAAAGAGACGCACAGGCAGATGGTCGGTTGAATTTCTCACAAGCAAGATTTGAATCTGGAGAATGCTATGAAATATCTCGGTCCGGTTTTTATCGTTGTGGCATTGTTGTTGAGTGCGGCAGTTTTTTACAAATTGACTACGCCGCCGGCGCCGACCGGGTTGCCGTTTCCGGAGGAGGGGCATGTGCAAGCTTTGGTAACGCCGCCGGTCGTTCCATCGGCCAATGCTGCGGCCAGCGGGACGCTGCGGTTGGATGCAGCGTTGTCGCACAGCTATCTGGCGCGGAGTCAGAACCATGTGTTTGCGTCGATCGATGTTACGGCCGGGGATGTGCGAGGGACAGACCGGGCGGCGGTCAATGTGGCGCTGGTGATTGACCGATCAGGTTCGATGATTGGACGGCCGATTGAGGATGCCAAGTTGGCAGCGCAGGATTTTGTGAACCGGCTGCGTAATGGCGACAGCGTTTCGATCGTGAGTTTCTCGGATCATGCTCGGGTTGATTTTCCGGCGCAAAAAGTGACGGCGGAAAGTCGGCAGGAGATTCATCGTGCGATTCAGCGAATTCATGCAAATGGCGGCACGAATATCAGTGATGGGTTCGAGCGGGGTGTGGGTGAGCTCAGGAGAACGCATGAGGAGCGCAGCATTGATCGGATCATTCTTCTGACAGATGGCCACCCGAATTATGGCAAAACTGCGACGCGAGATCTGGTTGAGCTGGCCAGAGAGCATCAGCGGATGGGCGTGGCGATGACGGCGATCGGGTTTGGTCTGAATTATAATGAAGACTTGATGGCTTCCATGGCGGATGCCGGTGGTGGAAATTACTACTTTGCTCGCGACCAGCAGGCGGTAGCGACAGCTTTTGCGACGGAGTTCCAGCAGTTGAACAGCATTGTTGCGCGTCGGACTATGGTGCGCGTGGAGCTGGGCGATCAGGTGCAGGTGGTGGATGTTTACGGCTATCCGTTTGAGCGGGAAGGGCGTTTTGTAGAGATTCCGCTGTCGGAGTTTTACGGTGGTCAGAATAAAAGCATTTTGATCAAGCTGAACGCGAGGGCTTCTGCGCCGGGCAGCCTGCCGATTGTTGATGTTCGGTTGCGCTATGAAGAAACGATGCAGGAGCGGGAAGTTTCGCAGAGTGTGTCGCTGGCCGCGGTGGTGACGGATGATTCAAAACTGCTGGAACAGGGGCTGAATACGCAGGTGTTGACGCGTGTAGAAGAGATTGAAATCGCGAAGAGCATGGAAGTTGCGATGACGCAGTATCAGTCCGGCAAGGCGGAGGAAGCGGAGCGGACGATCCGTGAGCAAAAAAAGCGAACGGCGTCTGCACGTAAAATTTACAATTTGCCGGAGGCTAAGTTTCAGGCCGCGAGCGCGAGTATGGATGAGACGATCACGACGATCCGACTGGTTCCGGCGAACACACCGGCGGCGCGCGGTGCGGTGATGGAAAATAAGGCGCAGAGCCGGAGTGTCCGTCAATCGCGGCAGTCTGGCTGGTGAGATGCAGCCTGGATGAGACAAAAGAGCAGGTTGATTCCGTAGTAATTCGCACAGAACAGGACAGGCGTTTCAGGTAATGCGTCTGGTTTTTTGAGAGGTTGAAAATGAGCATGAGCATAGCAATTGACGATGAACGCGCACTGTCTAAAGAGATGTTTGTGCTTGTTGCCGGCGGAACTGCGGCCGGTGTTTCGGCAGCGGGACTGAGTCTGATTGCGGGCGAGTATGTACCGCAGTTGATGGTGTTGGCGTTTGCTGCGGTTGTTGGATTGTTTGCGAATTACTCGGATCGCCGCTCGGAGCGGGGGCATTTTCGGCTCGGACTTTCGATTGTGAGCGGGATTGTATGGGCGCTGCTGTTGCTGGTAGTCGATCCGGTGTGGGCGGCGGGCGTGGGGGGGGGGATTCTGGGAGCGTCGCTTTCTATGAAGGAGGACGATGGCACGCATGTAAGCCGCGTCCGGCAGGTTGGCGTGTGGGCGTTGTATGGAGTGGGGTTGGCGTTGGCCGTTTTTACGACGCAGACGTTATTGAATGATGGGTTTTTGAGAGCCGTTCAGTTTACGGTTGTTCCAGAACTTGTGATGGGCACGGTGTGGGGCGTGTTTTTGAGTGCGGCTGCGGTGAGTTCGCGTGTTCAGATTCGGCGAGATCTGATGATGGGGGATTATCGGCGTGCGATTTCGGAGGTGGGGATCGCGGAACGTACGGTGTTGTCGCAGGCACTGAGGGTTTACACCCAGATCATGGAGGAGCTGCGGCGCAGCGAGCATCGCGAGTTTGTCGAGGTGGCTGTGCCGGTCGCCGATGAGATTTCGAGAAATCTATTGCAGTTGGCGCGCAAGACCGATGCGTTGCGGCGCTCGAATGTGACCGATGATTTTTTGTATCTTGAGGCGCGTATTGCGCAGACGGATGAACAGATTAAGCGGGCCGGTGGGGATGAGGCATTGGTGCGTGAGCTGTATGGAGTGCGTCAGGAGCTTGAGACGCAGCTTGGCGCACGGCGTGACTTGCGGGCGGCCTGTGCACGGTTTGAGGCGCGGCAAAATCGGTGTCTGACTTCGCTTGAGCGTTTGCAGGTCGCACTGATCCAGAATAGTGCGCTGGCGAGTATGGAGCAGGTGGATTTGCAGGAAGCGTTGCAGAATTTGCAGAATCTGGCGGACGATATTTCCTGGCGCGGGACATGGGAGGGCGAGGAGAAATTGGCGTCGAGTGCGGTTTTTGAGGAGCTGGAAGCATGTGTGCTGGATGCGCAGGTGCCAGTGCAGTATTTTTCGAATTCTCCGGTTTCTGAACAGGAAGACAGTGGGTACCCCCCCTCGGTGCGATGATCCATCGCGGAAGATGGGGGAAAATGCCATTTAAGACGATGATCCATCGCGCCAGGTGGAGCAAAATGTCATTTTGACAATGCTCCACCTTGTTTGTTTGGAGTGTATCGACTCAGCCCGCCATACAACTTTGCAAAATTTTTAAATTTCCAGGCAACAAAACACCCCGATCTTTCGATAACAAATATAGCAAGTCGGAAACCCTTCTCTCGTAGTTCCCGGGAGGCGCACTGGCGAGCTTCCGTGTGCGAAGGCA
>JBEBUW010000153.1:0-9430 GCA_040393065.1 Lujinxingia vulgaris
GTCGAGTGGCGCGGATTGGCCAGAATTGAGCGAATTGGGGGAGTCGAGTGGCGCGGATTGGCCAGAATTGGGGAAATCGGGGGAGTCGAGTGGCGCGGATTGGCCAGAATTGGGGAAATCGGGGGAGTCGATATTGATCGGATAGGGGGGATTGGAAAAGGGGAAGATTCCTTTACCGTGGGAAGTTTGTGGGGGTAGGATAGCGCGCGTTTTGGTGGTTGTCCTGAAATTAGAAAAGTCTCTTAGCGAAAAGTTGTAGAATTATGAAAGATTTTGTGCACTTGCACGTACATACGCAGTACAGCCTGTTGGATGGTGCGATTCATGTTCCGCAGTTGATGAAGCGGGTAAAGGAACTGGGGATGCATGCGGTCGCGATGACCGATCATGGGAATATGTACGGGGGGATTGATTTCCAGAAGGCTGCGGCGGCGAACGGTCTGAAGTCGATCATTGGCTGCGAGATGTATCTGACGCAGGGGAATTTTCGGGGCAATAAGTCGGCGAAGAGTTTTCATCTGACGCTGCTGGCGCAGAATCTGCAGGGTTATAAGAATCTGCTTTATTTGAATTCGATGGGGTGGCTGGAAGGTCAGCATGAGCGGACGGGGGTTCCGCGGATCGATTTTGATCTGCTGGCGGAGAATCATGAGGGGATCATTTGCCTGTCGGGGGATCTGGGCGGTGAGGTGAATCAGGCGATTTTGAAGGGGGATATGGAGGAGGCGCGTGCGCTGGTGGCGCGCTACCGGGATGTGTTCGGGCCGGATCATTATTATCTGGAGGTGATGGATAATGCGTTGCCGGAGCAGTTGAAGTGCACGCAGGCGATGGTGGAGCTGTCGCAGGAGCTGGGCGTGGGGCTGGTGGCGACGAATGACTGCCATTATCTGCGGCGCGAGGATGCGCGTGCGCACGCGGTGTTGATGACGATTCAGCTCGGCAAAACGGTCGATATCGATCGGATTTTGGAGCACGGCGTCGATCAGCTGTATGTGCGTAGTGCGGAGGAGATGTGGGAGGCATTTTCGGACATTCCGGAGGCGTGTGAGAACACGCTGAAAATCGCGGAGATGTGCGATGTGAAGATCCCGACGGGGGATGTTTATTTGCCGCGTTATGGTGTGCCTGCGGAGTTTCGTGCGGAGCAGGGGATTGAGGATATTCAGGAGGGGATCCATGCGTATTTTGCGCACGTGGCGCGTGAGGGGTTGCAGGAGCGGTATCGGGAGTTTGATGAGCTGGGGCTGACGTATGATCGCGCGGTGTATGACGCGCGGCTTGAGGAAGAGATCGGGATCATCCAGCAGATGGATTTTCCGGGATACTTTTTGATCGTGTGGGATTTCATCAACTGGTCGCATGAGAACGGGATTCCGGTCGGGCCGGGGCGCGGTTCGGGTGCGGGTAGTCTGGTGGCGTATGCGATGCGGATTACGGACTTAGATCCGATTCCGTATGATTTGCTGTTTGAGCGGTTTTTGAATCCGGAACGTGTGTCGATGCCGGACTTCGATATCGACTTTTGTATGAATCGTCGCGGCGAGGTGATCGAGTACGTGACGAATAAGTATGGAAAGAACAATGTGGGGCAGATCATTACGTTCGGTCAGCTCAAGGCGCGGGCGTGTATTCGGGACGTGGGTCGGGCGCTGAAGCTGGGCTACGGGGTGACGGACCGGATTGCGAAGATGGTGCCGGAGGTGCTGGGGATTACGCTGCAGGACGCGCTGAAGCAGGAGAAGCGTCTGCAGGATCTGTGTGATGAAGACGAGAAAGTCGGACAGCTTTTTGAGATTGCGCTTTCGCTGGAGAATCTGAATCGTCAGGCGGGGATTCACGCGGCGGGTGTGGTGATTTCGGAGCAGCCGTTGTGGGAGTACGTGCCGGTTTGCCGGGGCGCAAACGGCGAAATCGTTACGCAGTACGCCAAGGATGAGGTGGAGCAGGCGGGGCTTGTGAAGTTTGACTTCCTGGGCCTGAAGACGCTGACGGTGATCGAGGACGCGGTCGCTCTGATCAATGCGCAGCGTCAGGAAGCCGGCGAGGAATTGTTTGATATCAATAAGGTGGGGCTGGATGATCCGGCGGTTTATAAGCTGATTTCGGCGGGGGATACGACGGGTGTGTTTCAGCTGGAGTCTTCGGGATTCCAGGAGCTTTTGAAAAAGCTCAAGCCGGACTGTTTTGAGGATATTGTTGCGGCGGTGGCTCTGTATCGTCCGGGGCCGCTGGGTTCGGGGATGGTCGATGACTTCATCGATCGGAAGCATGGTCGCAAGGAGGTGAAGTATCCGCATCCGTGGCTGGCCGATGTATTGAAGCCGACGTACGGCGTTATGGTGTATCAGGAGCAGGTTATGAAAACTGCTCAGGTGATGGCCGGTTATACGCTGGGCGGCGCGGACTTGCTGCGCCGGGCGATGGGTAAGAAGAAGCCCGAGGTCATGGCCGAGCAAAAAGCGATTTTTGTGGAAGGGGCCGTGGGGCTGGACGTGGACCGGGAGAAGGCGGAAGAGATTTTCGACCTGATGGCGTATTTCTCGGGCTATGGATTCAACAAGTCGCACTCGGCGGCGTATGCGTTGCTGACGTATCGCACGGGGTATTTGAAGGCGCGCCATAAGGTGGAGTTCATGGCGGCTTTGATGACCAACGATCGGGATAGTACGGATAAGATCGTTCGGTATATCAACGATGCGAAGGGGATGGGGATCGATGTTTTGCCGCCGGATATCAACGAATCCAGGCTGGATTTTAGCGTTGTGGATGGAAAAATCCGGTTCGGGATGGCGGCGATTCGCGGGGTGGGCGCGGGCGTGATCGAGGTGATTCTGGAGGAGCGCGCCAAGGGTGGTCCTTTTAAGGATTTGTTTGATTTCTGCGGGCGCGTGGACTTGAAAAAGATCAATCGGCGTGTGCTGGAAGCGCTGGTGAAGTGTGGTGCGTTTGACTCGATCGGGCCGGAGCACCGGCCGGGCAATATGGGGGATATTTGTGCGGCGCGGGCGGCGTTGCTGGCGGTGATCGAGACGGCGATGGAGCGCGGTGCGCGCAGCCAGCATGATCGTGCGGTGGGGCAGTCGAGTTTGTTCGGGATGATGGCGGCTGCGGCGCAGGAGGAGGTTTTTGATATTGTGTATCCTGCGTGTGAGCCGTGGTCGGATCGGGTTTTGCTGGAGTTTGAGAAGTCGCTGCTGGGCTTTTATGTGACCGGGCATCCGCTGGATCGTTTTGAGAGTGAGTTCGGGATGTATGGCGCGCAGACGACGGCGCATTTGCAGACAGCGCAGCTCGGGCATCGCGAACAGGTTGCGATTGCGGGTGTGGTGAGCTCGATGCGCGAGCTTCCGCTTAAGAGCGGTGACGGGCGCATGGCGTTTATTCAGCTTGAGGATAAAACCGGGGAAATCGAGGTGATGGTCTTCAGTGCTGTGTACGGCGAGTATGAGGAGATCATCAAATCTGGCGAACCGTTGTTGTTTCGGGGGCAGGTGCAGGAGGACGGGGATATGGAGTCGCGCACGCGCAAGCTGCGGTGCGAGTCGGTATCGACGTTGATGGAGGAGCGCAAGCGTCTGGTGAACCGGATGATTGTGGAGGTCGATGTGAATGCGGTTCGGCAGGATGCGCTAGATCGGTTGCGTGCGCTATTTGTGGAGCATGAGGGGCGCTGCAAGACGAGTCTGGTTTTCCGGATGGAGAATGAAGACGGGGCGGGAACGGCAGAGATGCAGCTACCGCAGCAGTACTGGATCGAGCCGACGGATGAGTTGCTGATGTCGATCGAGCGCTTGCTGGGCGAGAAGACGGTGCGGCTGGCGCAGTGAGGTGATTTGTTATCGGGGGGGTGTGGGGTTTGTGGCCGGGCGGGTTATTGGCCGAGTTGGCGGCGGATTTGCTCGCTCTGGTAGCGGGCGATGCTGGCCTGGGGGCCATCGGGGAAGCGCTTGAGGTAGTCTTCGTAGGCCAGGAGAGCTTCCTGGAGGTTGCCGCGGTCGCGTTCGGCGCGGCCGATGCCGATGTAGCTGCCGTCGTAGGAGGGATCGCGGTGTCGGGCGCGCTGGAACTGGGCGATGGCGGAGTCGGTGTTGCCCAGGGCCAGCAGCGACCAGCCAAGGCCGGTGATGGCTTCGGCATTCTGCGGATCGAGCTGGGTGGCCTGGTGGTAGAGGCTGCGCGCTTTTCGGGCGTTGCCGCGAACCAGGGTTTGTCGGGCGGTTGCAAGCAGTGCGGGAAGATCCTGGCGCCTGGGCTCAGCTTTTGCGGCAGGTTCTGGATCGTTGATGCTCTGGGTATTCTCAGCGTTTTCGGCGCTTTCGGAAGAATCGGGGGCTGTTTCCTGTGGTGGCGTCTGCGCTTTCTGAAGTTGATCTGCGGTGGCCAGTGCATGCTGAATTTGCTGGCTGGATACGGTTCTGGCGAGTTGGGTGTCGTTGTCGTCTGTCTCAGAATCGGTACTGGCA
Source organism: Lujinxingia vulgaris (assembly GCA_040393065.1). GTDB lineage: Bacteria > Myxococcota_A > Bradymonadia > Bradymonadales > Bradymonadaceae > JACCWM01. The sequence continues at coordinate 4,467 of JBEBUW010000153.1, forward strand.
TGGACCTGATCGGCCTGGTCGGGGTCGGCAGGAAATTCGCCGAGCGTGACGATTTCTTCGGGGGCACGGGTCGAGAGCCACCAGGTTTGCAGATCGTCGGCAAAAACGAAGGCTGCCCCGGCCGCGGCCAGAAGCAGGGCGGCTGTGGCAATGAAGAGTCCCGTGCGTTTGCGCGGTGCGTAGGTAGAAAGGGTGATCTCGGAGGTTTCGCGTGCGCGCGGTGCGGGTACAACCCAGGTGACGGTGGGTTCTTCTCTGGCGATGTCCTGCGAGAGAGACTCGGGCGTAAGGTCGCCCAGAGACCAGGTTTCTTCGGGTTCTGCAGGTAGTATGGGTGCAGGTGTGATGCTGCGGTGTTCGCCTGTTCTTGCAGGTTGCGCCGAATTTGCCAGAGGTTGTGGCGCGGGCTCGGAAGAATTTCTTGCTACGGCCGATACGCCAAAGGGCAGGGTGTTGGATTTCTGAGGCGGCACCGGCCGGGTGGGGCCGGGAATGATCTGGGTCGGGGTGGTTTCGGCGCTTCGAGGCGGCGTGACTTTGCCGGAGGGTCTGGGAGGTTCGCCGGGTGCGGCCGCCTGCGTGTGGGCGATGCTGGCGATGCTCTCAACGGTTTGAAAGATCGGAGCGAATTCCCCGATGTCTTTTAGTTCTGTCCAACGCTGGCCGGTTCTGGAGATCGAGTCCTGGCCGGAAACGCTTCGCTCCATAATCCAGCGGTGAAGGACGTCGAAGGTGTTAAAATAGAGGATGTCGCCCGATGCTTTGTGGCGCAGCATCCAGCGGCGCTGGTTTTCTACGATCGGGCGCGGCGGGGGATCGAGTCGAAAGATCAGGTTGCACTGGCTGCATTGAAGCGTGATGGCAGCCGAGTAGCTGTGGAGATCGTCGACTTCGTAGACGGTATGACATTGTGGGCAGCGTACATCCATTCTTTAATCGCCAGCCGGCGGCACAGCCTGTCCGCGGAGCCTGGCGAGTGTTTCGCTGGCTTCCTCGGCAAGTTTAGCCTGGCCGAGGCGCGTGTGGACATCGACCAGGAGTTCATGAAGTTGGATGTTCTCGGAATCGATCGTGCGTGCCGTGATCAGTTTTTCGGAAGCAACCTGAAGGCGGTTGGCTTCGATATCCTGCACGGCAGCCGCGAGGATGCGCTCGAACTGGTCCCGCCTGCGTGCCTCGCGGATCTGGGCGGCCTGTTGGGCACGGAGTTCGGCTTCGGGGTCGGACTCGGGTTCGGCGGGTGGGGCGACTTCCGCGACTTGCTCGGATTCGGCGGCGGGCGGCGCGCCGAAAATCATGGATTTGAAGTCAACGACATTGAAGGTTTGAAGGACCAGAGCCAGGGCGACCAGGAGGAGAACGCCAAAGACACCCCAGAGGAGTCCGGATGAAGAGCTGCCCGAGGACTTGTTGGCTTTTGGGTCGATGCGTGTATTGGGATCGAAAGCCGTTGCGCCGCCCGCAGCCGGTGCAAAGCCAGTATTGAGAGCAGCGTTCTGTCCGTCGGCTGTAGAAAAGGGCGTGGAGGACAGACGTTGCGGGCCGCCAAATCCGGCCTGTGGCGGCGTGGTGGCAAGGACCGGGTTGGATGGGAGATCGGAAGGCGCGGCGGCGTCATTGACAGCAGGCCGGGCGCCGGTTCGATACGGCGACTGCACCTGCGGAAAGCGGCTGAGCTCATAAAACTGCTCGCCGTTGGTCGATAACAACAGACCGTCGAGTTCGTCGCGGTTGGATAGCCAGCTGCGAAGTCCTTTGGTGTCGGGGAATTCGTAGGTCAGGCCAAAGTTTGTGCGCAGATGCCAGGGGCCGACGTGATCGGGATCGGGCTCGTCGGAGATCATGACCGGAGCAATCAGGCTGACGCCGGTGTCGTTCTGGTCGTTCGGGGCTGGCGAGGCAGGCTGGTTGTTCTGCGGATTTTGCGTGGGAACGGTGACCGGGCCTGGTGCGATCGGTTCTTCGCCAAAGGAACGGGGCGGTGCCGGTTTGGGGGCTGCGAACGAGTTTTGAGGCGGTAGAACAGCCGTATTGAGCGCGTCGTTCGCCCTGGGGCTAGCGTCTGCTTTCTGACCGAGCTTTTGCAGCGAGCTCGGCAGCGCGTGGGGCGTGGGTTGTCCGGGACGATTGGCGGCGGGAAGTTCTTTGGAAACGGCAGGCAGGCGCGAAGACAACGAGCGCGGCATGGGAGGCGGTGCGGGCGCGTTGGCGGCGGCGGCCTGGCGTGCTGCGGCGGCAGCCTGCAATCCTTTGCGCAGCGCGTCGGAGCTTAATTCGGTTGTGCTGGCTTCGTTGGACGGATTGGGTGCGGTTCCGGCCAGTTTGAAGAGTTCGCGGCTTAGATCGAGTGGGCTTTCCATCTCGATGGTATGATCTTCTGCCATCGGGGCAGATTGCGCGTTGAAGCGGTCGGCATGTTCATCGACGAAAGCCGAAATATCGGAAGAATCCATGACTTCGGTCATCGATTCTTCTTCCTCTGCCATGGCTGGTGCTGCGGGCTGCTTGTTTGCGCCGGGCAGGTTTTCCATCATTTCGCGCAGATTGGGCGACATAATGACGGAGGTTTTGTCGTCTTCATCGTCTTCGAAGGCGGGCAGATTTTGTGGATACACGACAAAAGCGTGATCACAAGACGGGCATCGAATTCTGCCACCCGAGGACGGTATATTCGCTTCATTAACGCGGTAGCGAGACGCACAGCTTGGGCATTGGACGATCATTACGATGTCTGCTCCATCGTATATGTAAAAAAGATGAGAAAATTTTGGCTCGCGAAATGAAGTGAAAAATCCGGGAGCGGCCAGAACATGGGTACTCGCGGTGGACACCGACGAGCCTGCGCATTAAAGCATACGCAATGTCCACACGCAAGGCTGGCTATTGCGTGGGAAAGCGTCATAAAGTTGACGAAACCCGCTTGTTTACAGGTTGAAAGATGGGTGTAAAGCGCGGCAGATCGGGGCCGATATGCGTGCGAATCATGAGTCGCGCGGATGGTTGCGTGGTCTTTGGAAGGTCGTTTGTACGCTGGAAAATGATAGAAATGGGCGGGGATTTTGCAGAGGGTTTTTTGGAGAAATCTGTGGAATCTGGGGAACTTGCGGGGCTGAATCTGGTGGCGGAACGTGACCATCAGATAGTGGGATGGTTGTGTGCTGCCCGGGTCAAGTTGGCGGGGGATGCGTCGGTTTTCAGGCGTGCGTGGTGGGTGCCGGAACAGGCCGGGTGCTGGCAAAATGGCGCGGAATTGGTGGAAGATTTGCAGGGAGATATTTTGCTGGGGCGGGGCGGGGGCGTTCTGGCCAGCGTGGGGAGGGCGGATGGCTCAGGTGAGTATGAGCGGATTGTGGCTTCGATGTACGGGTTCGGTCGCAGTCAGGTGGTGCAAAAGCTTGGGCTTCGGCGCTGGGTGGCGCGGATTCCTGTGGAGGAGCGGACGGGGTGGCGTGCTAGCTATTCGCTGGCCGGTTATGTGCAGCAGGTGGAGGCCGGGGCGGTGGATGACGCGCTGTTGAGCGTGCATTTGCGGGGCGGAGCGCGTGTGCTGGAGATCGGTGAGGATTCGCGGCAGGGGTGGGTCTGGGTGGTGTGGGACAATCCGGTGTAGGCTGGCAGGTGATTGTCAGGGCGCAAAAGGCAAGAAAAGCAGAAAGGCTCAAAATCGTGTGATTTTGAGCCTTTCTGTTTGGAGCGGTGTTACCGATGCAATTACTGGGGGATGACCGTCAGATCGATCTTGTTCACCATCAAAATCGCGATAACGAATGCGTAGATGACGAGGGATTCGATGAGAGCCAGGCCGAGAATCAGCGGGGTGAAGAGCTTACCGGCGCTGCCGGGGTTGCGTGCGATTCCTTCCAGAGCAGCGGCAGCTGCGCGGGCCTGACCGAAAGCACCGCCGAGAGCGGCGATACCGATTGCGAAACCAGCAGCAATGGCGAGCATTGCGTACATGGAGAAGTAGTTGGCGGCCGGTGCTGCAGCGCCCTGAGCGAAAGCCGAGGTGCTGAAGAGTCCGAGAATTGCAAAGGTGCTAAAAAAGGTAACGGTGGTTTTGTTCAACATGAAATACTTCCTCCTAAGATCGATGCGTCACAGGGAGTTTTTCGCTGCGTACGCGCTTGTGCGGATATAAACCAAAACAATGGTTTTCACCAGTTGTTAATCTTTAATTCACTACCCTTCTTCATGATGGACAGCGAGCGAGATGTAGATAGACGATAACATTGAAAAAACCAATGCCTGAATTGTGCTAACCATCAATCCCAGAAACAAAAAGGGAACGGGGATTAAAAAGGGAACACCAAAAATCGAAGTCGCCAGGTCTCCGAAGACGCCGATAACCATGTGGTCACCGGTCATGTTCCCGCCGAGACGAATTGCAAGGCTCAAGGGGCGGAATCCGTGGCTGACCAGCTCAATGACAAGCATCAGCGGTGCGATGAAAAGAACCGGACCGAAGAAATGCTTGATGTAGTCCCAGCCGCCTTCCCACAAACCGCCGACATTGTAAACAATGAAGACGACCAGGCCGCATGCCAGCGAGGTATTCAGGCTGGAGGTCGGTGGCGAGAGTCCTGCAACGAGTCCCATCAGGTTACCGAGGAAGATGAAGACTCCCAGGCTTGCGATGAGGGGGAAATAGCGCTTGGCGTTTTTTTCGCCCATCATGCCGGCCATCATATTGAGGACGGCTTCGAAGATGGTTTCGAAAAAGTTCGCGACGGTGAATTTCCCATCGGGTATCAGCGCCGTTTCGCGTGTGCGGTATTTTCGTCGTGCGATCAGAGCGAGTACAGCAATGATAACGACCAGCACACCGGTCATGATCAGGTGTGTGATGGTTACCGGGGCACCGGGATTGAGCAGTGGATTGCCAAAGAACAGCGTTTCGTTCCAACCGGCTCCGTGCTCACGCTCCGCAATCGCGGGAATTAAATCAACAAACGTATAGTCTGCCA
>JBEBUW010000154.1:0-9263 GCA_040393065.1 Lujinxingia vulgaris
GGACGAAGTCCGAGCGGAGCGCAGCGTCTGTTCTAGCCCCGCATGAAATGCGGGGTGGGGACGTGGCGCGCCGCCGGATATGTATTGGGGACGTCGCGGGTGCGCGGATTGTGGATTGGGTGACGTCGCGCGCCGCCCAATATGTATTGGGTAACGTTTCGCGCCGCCGGATATGTATGGTGTGACGTTTCGTACCGCCGGATTAGTCGTCGTGGAGTTGGGCGTGGACGCGGACGTTTTCGGCCTGGAAGAGCTGTTGGGCGGAGAGGATGGTGGGGTGTTGGCGGATGTCCTCGTGGAGCTGGATGCGGCGCCGGTTGTTTTCGGCTTCGCGTTGCTGGGCGAGCGTGGTTGTGTTGGTGGGGGTTTCGGGGTGGTGGATTTCGACGTGAAGTTGGTAGTCGGGGCCGAAGTGCTGCTGGATGGTTTGCTCGATCAGGGCCAGTCGTTTTTTGTCGTCGACGTAGCTCATGTGGATTTCGGTGAAGGAGAGGCGCACGACGTTGTTGTCGAATTGTTCGAGGTAGGCGTGTTCGCAGAGGCCGGCGGTGGGCAGCTCGTGGTTGAGGCGTAGCTGTTCGACGAGGAATTTCCAGCGGCCTTCGGGTGTGGTGAGGTCGTGTTCGTCGTCGGTTGCCGTGGTTGTTTCGGTGGCGGTGGTTTCCGGGGTGGTTTCCGGTGATGTGACAGGTTCGGCGATTGTGTTTTGTGTCGCGTCGGGCGTGGTGGTTTCGGTGACGGTTTCAGGGTGGATTGCGGCCTCGGCGCCCCGCGGGCTGACGTCCGGGGCTACAACGACGGAACTCGCTGCGCCGGGGCTGACGCTCCGCTCCGCTGGTTGGGTGGTTTGCGGTGCAGGTGATGCGGGGGCAGGGTCGGGTTCGTCCGGGGGTGTGGGGTTTTCTTCAGATTGGGTGGGACGGGTGGCGGCGGGGGCTCGGTTTTCGGGTTGTTGTTGGATTGTGGGGGCCGGTGCCTGCGCGGGCGATGGCGTTGCGGGCGCGGTATAGATCTGGGACGGGGGCACGGGCATGGGTGGGGCGGAGGTGCCGGAGTCTTCGAGGGTGGATTCGAGGGCGCGGAGTTTGTCGACGAGGAGATCCAGGCCGATGAGGGGTTCGAGCTCGGCCATGCGGACGAGGGTCATCTCGAAAATGAGTTTGGGGTAGGGCGAGCGGTGCATGTCGCGGGCGCCTTCGACCATGATGGAGAAGTAGCGGTGGAGGAGGTCTTTGGAGACGCCGTCGAGCTGGGTGCGGGCCTGTTGGAGTTCGCTTTCGGTCAGGTCGGTGACGTCTTCGGGATTTTTGACGACGGCGGTGACCATCAGGTCGCGGAAGTGGTTGACGAGTTCGGAAGCGAATTGGTTTAAGTCGTAGCCAAAGCGGTTGACGTCATCGAGGACAACGAGGGCGCGCTCGGCGTTGCGGGCCAGCACGGCTTCGCTGAGTTCGAAGAGGTGTTTGCGGTTGGCGACGCCTAAGATTTCGGCGATCTGGTCTTCGTGGATGGTTTTGCCGGCGAAGCTGATGATCTGGTCGAGCAGGCTCAGGGCGTCGCGCATGCCGCCGGCGGCCTGGCGGGCGATGAGCTGGAGGGCGGCGCGTTCGGCCTGGATGCCTTCGTGGCGGCAGAGGTGTTCTAAGTGTTCGACGATGTCGCGCTGGACGATGCGTTTGAAGTCAAAACGCTGGCAGCGGCTTAAGATCGTGACGGGGATCTTCTGGGGTTCGGTGGTGGCGAAGATGAAGATGACGTGGGGGGGAGGCTCTTCGAGGATCTTGAGCAGGGCGTTGAAAGCCTCCGTGGTGAGCATGTGGACTTCGTCGATGATGTAGATTTTTTTGGCGTCGCGGCTGGGGGCATAGCGCGCGCCTTCGCGAAGTTCGCGGATTTCGTTGATGCCGCGGTTGGATGCGCCGTCGATTTCGAAGACGTCGACGGACTGGCCGGCGGAGATTTCGGTGCAGGAGGAGCATTTGTAGCAGGGCGTGGCAGTGGGGCCTTCTTTGCAGTTGAGGGCTTTGGCCAGGATTCGTGCGGTGGAGGTTTTGCCGACGCCGCGTGCACCGGTGAAGAGGTAGGCGTGTGCGACGCGGTTTTGCTCGATGGAGTTTTTGAGCGTGCGGGCGACGTGGCCCTGGCCGACGACTTCTTCAAAATGTTCGGGGCGCCATTTTCTGGCAAGGACGACGTACGACATAATTTATAGATACGGGGCAAGAAGGAGTGGTTGGAGACGCGCGAGATTTTGGGGCGCGATTGCGGGGTAATCTATGCGGAACGGATGGTCAGTGTCAATTCGCTTTGGGGGAAGGTTTGCGGTGTGTCAAAACTGAAAGGAAAGGGTGAGTCCGTAGGGTGTGGGCGGCGGCGGGGCGGCGGTGATTTTTAAGCCCTGGCGTAGCTGTTCGTTGTATTGGGAGACGCCGTAGAGGCTTGTGCCGATGGAGGCTGCATAGGTGGCTCCCAGGAGTCCGGCGCCAGCCCAGGCGACGTCGGAGCGATCGGAGACGAGGCCAAAGCTGATGAAAACGGCCGAGAACGCGACGGCGGTAAAGGCGATGCCGGCAAAGAGGTATTGTTCGGCGTAGATGTTTCCGAGGCCGGGCAGCAGGAGCGAACGAAGCGCGGCGGTGGAATGTTGCAGGCGCGACTGCTCGTAGATCTGCTGGCGGTGGTTGGAGCTGAAGAACTCGAATTCCGGCGCAGGCTTGTCTGTTGTGGTTGTGGTGGTTGTGCTGGAAACTTGCTCATTGGTGGTTTTGGCAGCAGAGTGTTCGATGGTTTGTTGGGCTTGTGCGTTGTGCGACATGAAGACCATGAAAAACAGCAGGCTCAGCAAAGATATTCTGTAATTCAAAACGAACTCCGGTTCTGGTTGTTTCAAAAAGAGCGGGTAACGAACATGAAAGATATATTGGTGCCGGGCTTTGTCCACAAGGTTGGTATTCATTGTGGGAGCACGGGGATGGCGGATGTTTTGCGTCATGCCGGTGTGGAGCTGTCGGAGGCGATGGTTTTTGGCCTGGGCTCGGGGCTCGGGTTTTATTATGTGAAGGACGACAGTGTTTCGCCTTCGCGTCAGTTTATGGGGCGTCACTGGGCTCTGGAAGAAAATACAGCCGAGATTCTGGGACTCAAGCTGGTGGCGCATCGTACGGACGATCCGCAGGAGGGCTGGCAGGGCGTGAAAAGCGCGATCGATGCGGGTTATCCGGCGCTGGTGCAGTGCGATCTGTTGTATTTACCGTACTGGCGGGCGCGGACGTCGTTCAATGCGCATCGGGTTGTGGTGGTCGGATATAATGAGGGGACGCGTGAGGTGATCGTGGCCGACACGCAGTTTGAGGGCTTGCAGCGGGTTTCGTATGAGGAACTGGCGGCGTCGCGTGCGTCGATGGCCGGGCCGACGTATGGAAATCGACAGCTTTTTTGGACGCTCGAGCCCGGAAAGGCTTTGCCGGTGCAGGATGTGGTGAGGGCGGCGATTGAGAAGAACGCGCGCGTGATGGAGGACGAGAGCGATCCGGGGCAAGGGCTGGTGGCGCTGCGTGCGTTTGCGGACGAAGTTGCCGACTGGCGAGAGCTTGCGGACGCGAGCTGGTGTTATCAGTTTGGCTATCAGTTGAGTGAGCAGCGCGGGACGGGCGGGGGAAATTTCCGGGCGATGTATCGGGAGTTTTTGTTTGAGGCGGCGGCGAAGTATCCGGGTGTTGTGGATCGGAACCTGGGCGTGAGTATGGCGCGGACGGCGCAGGCCTGGACGACGCTGGCGGATTATATGCGGGCGATGAGTCGTGCGTTGCGCGATGATGGTGAGGCGATGGCGGACGCTGCGCCGGGTGAGTTTTTAGGATCGCTGGCCGAGGCGGTGTATCAGTTTGAGTCGACTTTTTTTGATAGAATATAGGGAGTTGGGCGGTGTGAAACGTGCCCAGGGGCAGAGCCCCTGGGCTAGCACAACCAGCGCGCTTCGCAGGGGTCAGAGGCCCCGCTTCGCGGGTGGTTGTTTTGGGTTCGGGTCATTGAATAGAAGTCGTTGTGGAGAGCGGGTTTGAGTGAAGCAGTGGCGGTAGAAGAAGTGGTGGAAGGATCATCGAAAAGCGCGGAACAGGCTGCGATCAAGCAGACCGGGCGTGGATTTTTGGTGATTACGGCGGCGAAAGTCTGGTTTCTGGTTACGAGTGCGGTGATCCAGCTTGGTTTGCCGATATTTTTTGGTTCGGCGGAGCAGTTCGGGATCTTTAAGATCGTGACGGAGACGATCGGGCTGTTGAATATGGTGATGATCACGGGGAGCTTGCAGGCGGTGAGCAAGCTGGTGAGTGAGCAGCCGGAGCGGGCGGCGCAGGTCGTGAAGATGGCGGTGCGTTTGCAGTTGATGCTGGGTGTGCCGGTCGCGATTTTGTACGCGCTGGGGGCGCCGTATATCGCAGCGAGTTTTAATGATCCGTCGCTGACGGGGCTGCTGCGGCTGTCGAGCCTGATCATTTTGTTCTATGCGTTTTATGCAATTTTTGTGGGGTATTTCAACGGGTTGAAGGAGTTCGTGAAGCAGGCGAGCCTGGATATTACGTTTGGAACGATGAAGATGGTGGGGATTCTGGGGCTTGTGATGTTGGGCTTCGGGGTGACGGGCGCGGTTGCGGGGTTTGTGCTGGCGGCCGGGATGATTTGCGTGATTTCGGCGGTGTGGGCGTTTCGGGTGATGCGTAAGCGGGCTGCACTGGCGGGCGCGAGCGTGGACGGGGCCGTGGAGGCGCAGACGAAGGCGGAGGCCAAGGCGTCGATTAAGCGCTTGTTGAGTTATCTGGTGCTGGTGATGCTTTATACCTTTGCGTTGAACGGGGTGATGCGCTCGGATTTGTTCGTGTTGAAGGCGGTTTCCGCGAAAATGCCGTTGGAATTTGCAGGGATGGAAGGCATTTTTGCGATGATCAGTAATAAATTTGCCGGATTTTATGGGGCGGTGCTGAACATTGCGCGGATTCCGTATCAGGGCGTGATTGCGGTGACGTTTGTGATTTTTCCGCTGATCAGTCAATCGACGTTCAATGAAGATCTGGAGAAGACGCGCAGTTATGTGAGCGAGACGTTTCGGTATTGCCTGCTGTTGATCGGTGGCGTGGCGATGTTGCTGGCGTTCAATTCGGATTCGATCATTGCGGCGTTGTACTCGGCGGATTACGGGCACGCGTCGGTGGCGCTGTCGATTTTGAGTGTGTCGATTATTTTCTTTGCGCTGTTTTACGTGGCGACGACGATGATCATCGGCGCGGGCTATCCGCTGGTGGCGGTGGTGATTATGGGCGGCAGCCTGGTTTTGAGCGCGGTGCTGAACTACGTGTTTGTGGCGCGCGTGCATGATTCGACGATGGTGATGCTGGGGGAAAAGGCGGCCGCGTTGAACACGGGCGTGGTGGCGGGCGATGGTTCGGCGGCCAGTCTGGTGCACGCGGCCGTGGATTTGTCGAGCAAGCATGCGGATTTTGCAGCGCCGTATTTGCTGGAGGGGACGCTGTATATGCAGCAGGCGGCGATTGCGACGACGATTGCGATGTTGTTCGGGTTTTTTATGTCGCTGGGCTGGTTGTATTACCGTTTCCGGGCGATTCCGCCGGTGGCGACGATTGTGCGTTTGTGCGTGGCGGCCGGTGTGCTTCTGGGTGTGGATAGGTTGTGGCCGATGGATCCGGCGCTGGTGGTGACACAGGGTAAGCTGGTTTATTTGATGCTGATTGTCGCGAAAATGGCGGTGATGGGTGTGGCGCTGCTGGCGGTTCTGGCAGTGACGCGGGAGTTTACGGCGCGGGATATCAGTCGTTTCCGGGCGGTTCTGGGGCGTTGAGCGGGTTGTAAGGCGCTGAAAGATAGAGAAAAAGGACGAGTATGAAGAACTTGCAGGGTCGATGGGCGTTGTTTCTGGGCATGTTGCTGGTGGTGGTTTTCGCGGCGGGATGCGCGTCGAAAAAGGTGAAGCCGGAGAACAGGACGCCGGGAGATCCGGCGGCGTTGCAGTACAACGTTGGGAACTTTCATATGGATATGCGCTGGGGGCGCTGGGAGCAGGCGGCTTTGTATGTGGCGGAAAGCTATAGGCAGGGGTTTTTAGGGCGGTACGAAGAGCTGGGCGATGATTTCAAGATTGTGAATCTGGAGATCAAGGGCATGCAGATGGAGGACGGCGCGGCGGAGGTGGATGTCGAGCAGGAATCGTACAAGATGCCGAGCATGGTGGTGGAAAAGGTGCGTTATATCGAGGTCTGGAAGCCGGCCGAGGGCGGAGGCTGGCAGCTTACGGAGCGCACGGAGCGTGAGGAGTATCGCGCGGAGAAAAAGCGTCTGGCGAAGGAAAAAGAAGCGGCCGCCAGTGATGACGCAGATGGTAAGAAAGCTGATGGAGTTGATGCGGAACCATGAGTCATTATCCAACCGATAGCATGGGGTTTTTTGATACGATTCAGATTTATTTTATGGAGCTGACCGGGCGCGCCATCATGTTTAGCGGGCGCGATCTGGAGCTTTTGAGCCGCTGGCGCGCGGAAGGGGCGAGTGCGGCGGTGGTGTGTCGGGGCTTGCGGGATGCGGTGGAGGCGATGGGGGAAAAGGAGCTGCCGCGTGATATTTATAATTGCCGCAAATATATCGAGCCGCAGGTGAAGATGGCGCGCGAAAAGGCAGTGGGCGGGCATGATGCTGCGGATTTTGGCGAATCTGAGGACGGGGCAGAGGAGGGCGTGTTTGCGGGGGTTTTGCGCAATCTGGTGGAGGCCGGGCGGCGCGCGGAGGGGGAATCGGTCAAGGAATTGTATCGGGACGCGTACCGGCGTGTGCGGGCGCTGAAGGATGCAAGCGCGGAGGCGTTTGACGAACTTGCGCGGGTGGAGCGGGCGCTGGTGGACGGGTTTTTTGAGCGCCTGGAGGCCGGGGAGCGTGCGCGGATCGAGGAGCGGATTGTGCAGGAGAGCCGGCCGTTGCTGGAGCAGATGAGCGCGGAGGCGCGGGCGGAGCATTTGCGCGCGCGCCGGCGCTTGTTGTTGATCCGGGAGTACGGGCTGGCGCGGCTGGAGTGAGTTGTGTGCGTCTGAGTTTTGTGGATTCGGGGGGCTGCGTGGTTAGCAGTCGTTTTTGTTGCCGTTGATTGCTTCCGCGTTGGATCCGCCGGAGCGTGCTTTGAAGGCTGCGATCCATGCGGTGACGGTCGTCTGGCAAAGGGCCAAGTTGCTGTAAATGCTGATATTGCCGCCCAGCGAGTTGAGCGCGTCGAGTCCGTTTAGATTCTCGAGTTTGGGGTGGTTTCTGAACATCAGGTACCCGGAGATGCTTTCCAGGGAACTGAGGCCGGTCGTGGTGAGCAATTCTGCGTTGTGGGCGACTTCAAGGTTTCCGTTGATTGATTTCAGGGATTCCAGTCCGGTGAGGCTGGTGAGCATCGGGTTGCCCAGGATGTCGAAATTGCCGTCGAGCGAGGTGAAGTTGTGAAGACCTTGCAGGCTGGCAAGTTGGTCATTCTGGCGAATATAGACGCTGCGGGTGGTGGTGAGTTGCGCGAGCCCGTTGATGTCGGCAAGGGAGGGGTTTCCGTCGATGGTCAGGACGGTGTTGAGCGTTGTAAGTGCGCTCAAACCATCGAGGTTGGTCAGGTTTTGATTTCTCTGGATGAATAGCTCGCCGGTAATGGTGCGGAGTTCCGGGAAGGAGAAGTGCGTGAGAAGATCCTGGTCGTAGATGACGAGGTCTCCCTGCAAGTGGGTCAGGGAGGCGAGGGTGAGGGAAATCAGGCCGGGGGCGTCGAGGAATAGGGCCGGTCGAAATGGAGCAGTGGATCGTACTGGCAGGGTGACTTCGGTAAGGGAGACGAGTTCGGTCCTGTGCGCCAGGTAGGCCAGGCCGAGAGGGGAGGTGAGTGTGAATCCGTCCCGGCTGGCGGTTTCGGAATCCAGCGCGTTGCAGACAATGGTATCGGGGCCGTCGTCGTGCGTGACGCGTTCGCAGAGATCGTCGGTGGTACTGGCCAGGGTTGCGTCGAATGTGGCGGTGGTGCCGTCGGGGCAATGGACGATGATTTCGGTGGCCGATTCGGTGATTGTGCAGGGCGGGATGGGCTCGGGGCCTGTGTCTTCTTCGATATCTTCTTCGATGTCTTCTTCAACGTCTTCCTCGATATCTTCTTCGGCGTCTTCTTCGGTGTCCTCCCCAATATCTTCTTCGATGTCGTCTTGGATATCTTCCTCGGTATCGAGTTCGGTATCCAGGGAGGCATCGACTTCTTCGGGGAGGGAGGTGTCGCGATCGTCTTTGTCGCGTTCATTTTCGGGGCTGCAGGCGCCGAGGCTGAGCGTGAAGAGCAAACAGAACAGAAGGGTGACTTTGCATCGAAACATACAATGGACCTGATTATGGGAGGGTCAGCGGAGATCCGGCACGGTGAATGGGGCGTGTCGGGGCATAAAAGTTCTGAAAAACGGGTGGGCCATAGCACAGCGGAAAGCGGGATCCAAATGTTTTCTGCCCGTCGTGTCAGGCTATCAGCGTGTTTGCCAGCACTGGCCGGGGTTGTGGTCACCCGCAGTTTTTTGTATGGTCTGGCCTGTTCTCTCACGTAACTTTTTCAGCCATGGAGCCATGCAATGCCTATTTCTACGATACTTTCCTATTTCACGAGCAACTCGGCGTTTAAGAAACTTTCTCAGGAGCAAAATGAAGCTCTGGTGAGGCTGCTGGCGTATGCTCAGGCGATTGACGGGCATGTGGATGCAGGCGAGCAGAAGATTCTGGTGCGGGCGGTGCGTGATTTGAGGTGGCAGGGCGCGCATTCGCTGGAGGATTTTGTGGCGCGCGCGATTGCGGATGCGGGCAGCCTGGTAGGAAATCGGGAGCGTAAGCAGGCGTTTGTACGCGACGTTGCGGCGGGTCTTGGCGAGGACTGGCTGCGTGAGGAGGCGTATTATATGGCGGCGAAGATGACGCTGTCAGACCGGGATTTGCAGGAGGTTGAGCAGGCGTTTTTGCGCGAGATCGTGGAAGCGTTTGCGATTCGCCCGGAGCGGCTTGAAGTGATTACGGGGCTTTTGATCCGCGACAACGCATTTTAGTGGGCGGCGGTCCTAAATCGACGCTAGCTGTGGTGTGCCGTTCGCTCGATGGCCGTATGGGCGGCGGTCCTAAATCGACGCTAGCTGCGTTGCCGTTCGCTCGATGGCCCTCCAGGCCACCGTCGCTCCGGCAGCCTTGCTAGCCCCGATTTATGACTCGCCGCT
>JBEBUW010000155.1:0-9232 GCA_040393065.1 Lujinxingia vulgaris
ATGTTTCCTACAACAGGCCCGCCGGTTTCACGCAACCAGGTCACCCTACCGTAGCTCCTCTTTCACCCGACCCTCTCCCGAAAAGAACCGTCGACATCAGGTGGGGTCTCTAGAAAACCACCGTACGCACTGACGCTCGCCAACCGGCTCTTCCCGGGAACTGATGAGGGAAGGGCTTCCGACTTGCTGGATCTGTTTTCGGAGATTTTCGGAAAAAGTTGCCTGATATTTTCAAATAATTTGTGAAGCTGTGGTGAGGATGAGTCCCGGGCCATGTGGCGGAGCATTGCCGTGCTGGAGTCTGGTTATGGGATACGACGGGTGAGGGGCGTGCGTGGGCGATGCGCGGCCGGATAAAATCAGAGTTTTAGAGAGGGGACGCGTTGTTGGTTGGCAGGCTTTTGTGTGCGTACCCACTGGTAAAACTGGGTGAGGAAAGCCTCTTGTTCTTCGGATTGGACCCAGGCTCGGTAGATGTTTCGGGCCGTTTCCAGGGCGGTCTGGTCGTCCATGCCTTCCCAGATCAGTTGTGCGACGAGCATGGTGCCGGTGCGGCCGATGCCTGCGCGGCAGTGGTAGGCGATGGTGGCATTTTTGGAAAGTAGGTTGGCGACGATGGTGCAGAGCCGGGCGGAATCTTCGATGGTGGGGGCCTGCATATCGACGATGGGGAAATGGATGTTGCGGATGTTGAATTTTTCGAGGGGAGCGTTTTGCAGTGGTTCTTCTGTGAGGGTGATCAGGTGGGTGACGCCGACGCGTTTGAGTGCCTGGAAGTCCTGGTCGATGTCGACGAGCAGTCCGGGTTGCGGGGTGCCGGCGAGCTGGCCCTGGCGTAGCCATCGGAAGTTGCGGGGTCCGCGGTTTTCGCTGACATAGGCGACGGCTTCGGGGGTTGTGCGGTCGGAGAGTCCATCGAAAATGTCGCTGTCCTCGTCGATATAGAGGGCTTTGAGGGCTGCGAGCACATCGGTGTCGGAGGTGCTTTCTTCGTCGTGCGGTGTGGTAAGGGGGCGTAGTTCGTGGATGGGCGTGTGTCGGGTGTTGGTTCGCAGCCAGCCAAAAGGCATGGTGCGTGTGGTGGATGCGGTGGAATCGGTTATGAGCCCGGGTTCGGTCGTGGGGCCATCGTGGAAGTGTGTGGTTTCGATGTCGGGCAGATCTGTGCTCT
Source organism: Lujinxingia vulgaris (assembly GCA_040393065.1). Classification (GTDB taxonomy): domain Bacteria; phylum Myxococcota_A; class Bradymonadia; order Bradymonadales; family Bradymonadaceae; genus JACCWM01. The sequence goes on from JBEBUW010000155.1 coordinate 1,172, forward strand.
GGCTCGAAAGGGATTCCTGGTCGACTTGCAGCTCGAGCAGGGAGTAGTCGGGTTCGAGGTCTTCGGGTTTTGCGGTCAGGGAGGGGACGGAGCAGCCTCCGGTGCGGACGTAATCGCGGGCGGGCTGGGATTGTGGCGCGGTGAAGAATTGCTCGGTGGGGCGGCATTCCTGGATGCGGCCGCCGGCGACCAGGCAGATGACATCGCCGATGGTGCGGGCGTGGCGTTGGTTGTGGGTGACGATGATGATGGCGCGGCTTTGCGCGATGAAACGGAGGAACTGAAGGAACTCATCGACTTCGGCGTCGTCGAGATCGACGGTGGGTTCGTCGAGGCAGATGAGGGCCGGATCATCGAGGAGGAGGCCGGCGATCATGATCTTTTTTCGTTGGACTTTGGTGAGATCCAGAACTTCCGTATCGAGGCGTTCGGCGAGTTCGCCCAGATGGATGGTTTGCAGGTATTTGGCGAGTTCCTGGCGGATTTCTAAGGGGGTAAGCTGGCTGCGGCGTGGGAATTGTTCGCGCAGGTTTTCAAGGACCGTACCCAGGAGCATGCGTGCTTTTTGGACGACCATGCGCGGTGCGTGGTCGGGAGTAATGGGGCGATCTCGATAGAGTATCTGGCCGGAGAATTCGGCATTTTGTTGCGCGACGTTCAGCATGCAGAGGGTGCGCACGATGGTTGACTTTCCAGCTCCGCCGGGGCCCATCAGGACAAAAACTTGTCGGGGGAGAATATCGAAATTGATGTTGCGCAGGATAGGGCGGTCGCCGAAATGAACGTCAAGGTTTTGAACGGAGAGAACGGGTCTCATGAGGTCCTCGTGGGGAGATAGGAAGGAGCCAGCAGGTCTTGAGAGTGCTCGGGGTGGGGAGCAGCGCAGACAAGACGGGAGGTGTGTCGACCTGCGGGCGGTTGTTACATGGAGGTTTTTGAAAGGTTCTGGGAAGGTTTTGTGGAGCGGAGGTAATGGGCTGCCTGGTTCAGGCAGTGGGGTTTCGTTGTGCGTTGTGACGGCGTTGTAACGCAAAGCGGAGGAGAATGCATTCCTGCGCTTTGCATTCCTTTACGCCTTTTACGCCTTTTACGCCTTTTACGCCTTTACGTGGTGCTGACGGAGAGAGCCAGGGGATTTTTAGAAGGCTTGTTCCAGGGCGGGCATTGCCAGTCGTGATTTAGCCAGTGCCATCCCGATGTTGACGGATTTGCGGCAGACAAAGCAAACGACGTGGTTGGGGTAGGTTTTGCAGCGGATGAAGACGTGCAGCAGGTTGTCGGAGAAAATCAGCATTTCCTGAAAGTAATGGTGGTCGCTGTCGGGGAGTCCGCGGGCGCGTTTGAACAGTTTTTCAATGGCGACGATGTTGGTGCCCTGAAAGAGGTCGGCAGTGGCGGCGGCCAGCATGTCGAGTACTTCGGAGGGGTGGGAATCAACGGTTTTGACGCCGAGGAGCATGCCGGTGGACATGTCCACATAGCCTGCGGCCAGGCATTCGGGGATGGATTGGATGGCATTTTGGATGGCAGCGTTCAGCATTTTTACTCCTGAGAAGATGATGTGTGTTAAGTGGTTTTTGTGGGAAAACTCGGGGCGTTGGTTACAGCCCGCGTATTTCTCGCCAGATTGGAAACGATCTGTCGGGAAGGTGGTTAGACGGAGGCGTACGCAGGTGTTTCTTGTTCCTGGTTGCCTATAAACTGGCGTGCGATGTGCAAGATTTTGCCAGTGTTTTTCTTTTCGAGTTGCACCAGTGCGATGTATCCCTGAGCGGAAAAACAGGCGTAGCCACAGTCGAGTGCGATGAGATGCGTGAGCAGCGGTCGCTTGTATTTTTCACCGGGGAAGAGCTTTTGCAGAAATGTTTTTCGCTCTTCGAGTGCATTGGCAAAGATCGTGAGCGATTCCAGGCTGATTTTTGTATTGTCGAGGTTTGCGATGGGCAGTGGCATGACGCCGCCCGGCGGGGTGTCCATGAACAGCCAGCCGGAATCTGCGAGTGCGCTGGTGGCCTGGAAGAATTGTGCCGCGGCGCTGGTCTCCGAGTTCTCGGCAAAGCTATTGGTCAAAGCGATCAGAAGTGACAGGGGGGCGAGCAGACCCGTGCGCGAGACTTCTTGTTTGGCGGCGATTGGTTGGATTTCGAAGGGGATTCCGGCAAAGGCGCGGGCGATTTGGAGCAGAGCGGTCGTGGCCAGGGCGCGTGGTTCGGCCGGGTTGTCCGTGGTTTGGAGCGGCGGACCTGGCAGGGGTTCACCGTTGAGGCGCATCGTGAGGGAAAGGCAGCCGTCGATGGCGAGTAGTTCGGCGTGGGGACCGGAGGCTGTTTGAGGGGCGAAGATGTTGAGCGTGGTGGGGTCCTGGCAGTTTTCGACGGTTTGCAGCAACGTGTGCAGCAGGACGAGTTCATGCTGGCTGGTCTGGGGAGCGGGTTTCAGGCGCAGGGCCAGGCGTTCGCGCAGGGAAAGGGCCGGGCGGCTGGTGCTGTTGGGTTCGGCGGGGGTTGTTTGCTGTTCGGCTGGCTGTTCGACTGCATCCACGGGCTTTTCTGCTGCAGGTTCGGGTTCTTCGATAGCAACGTGCGGGATATCGAGTGTTTGCGAGGCGTCGAGCGATTCATCGAGGGTGATTTCGCTATCGCGAGAGGCGGATTGCGAGGCGCATTGAAAGTCGACGCCGATGGTGTGGGCGAACTGGTAAACTTCGGCGGGATCTTCGGCGACGGTCAGGGCGCAGCTCAGGTACTGGCAGCTGGTTTTGCGATCGTTGCGGGTGAGTTCGGCCAGTCGGAGCAGCCAGGGGAGTTGCTCGGATTTGTCTTGCTCGTCGTTTTGTCGGATGAGGCTGAGCATCATTTCGTGAATGCGGACGCTGTTGGGGAAGGTTGCCAGTGCGCGTTCCAGCGCAATTTTGGCTTTGTCGAAGAGACGGTAGCTCAGATAGATTTCGGTATCGCGCAAAAGGACGTCGATGACTTTGTTGCGGACTTCGGTGAGGTCGGGATCGATGCTCAGGAGTTGATTGGCCAGGGTGAGGAAGCGGTCGAGCACGCCGAGCGTATCGAAGTGGGACGCGAAGAGGCAGAAGGCGTCGGCGGCTTCGGCAATCAGGTTGAGCTCGAGAAAGTTTTTTACGAGCGCAAACTGGAGTTCGATATCCGAGGTTTCCAGGCGGAGCAGTTTACGAAAGGTCTGGGCGGCTAATTCGGACTGTTCTTGCATACGGTAGAGCTCGGCGGCCTGGAAAAAGACTTCGAAAGCCTGCTCGAAGCGCCCGTGTTGGTGGTGCGATGTAGCAAGTTCAATCAGTGCGTATGCCGGGTCATTGGTGGAGAAGTTTTTAACCACAATAGCAATCCTTCAGGTAATGCTTCTACTCCTGGTACAGAAGAGGCTCGAAAGCAGCCCAGAGAAGTGACGTCAGAGGGCTGCTCGGTGCGTCTGGATGCGGATGTTGGTCCGCGGAGTAGAGATGTGTCAAGTTCTTTAAAAGCTAGTAAATACAAGGGGTTTGGTAGGTTTTTGTACGGTTGTCGGTGCAGGTTTTTCGCTTGACTTTCAGCCGGAGGGGGGACGTCGACAGGGAAGCGTCGCGCATGGTTGAGGAAGGGGTCAGGGCTTCGGTGCGAAAGAGCAGCGCGGATGAAATGTGGACAATCGAGTCCGCATTGGTCGTGAAAAGCTTGCGTGTCATGGTGCAGAAAATGCGTTTCTGCGCCGGAGGCCTCTCCGGCGGGGGGATGATGCGTCGGGCAGGAAAAAAATGAAATGCAAAGAACGGGGAAAATTGTGGTCTAGCAGGGCGGATGGGGCGGGAACGGCTTGTTTTGCGGCGCTGGGAGAGATCGGTTTGCGTGCGGCTTTCAGGGGTTTTGTTGGAGAAGTGCGTCGTGGTTTGAGGGGAATCTGAAGTGATGAAAAGTCGCGGCCTTGCAGTGCCGCGACTTTTTTGTGTTTGTTGCGTGGCGGATATCACTGGCGAGTAGGCATGTGGGGTAGTAGTTAGGAAGGGAAGTGTTGGGTGCAGGTCGGCTTGCATGTGTGTTGGAGGCAGTGTGGTAGAAGAGAAAACAGCTACTGAGGGGAATGGGGATAAGGATTTGCGTAATCTGCTGGCGCCGGAAGTAGAGCGCTGGCCGGTCGGGACGGGTAAGCCGGTGGCGGTGTTGCGTGATGTGCGCAAATCGTTCGGGAATCAGGAGGTTTTGAAGGGGCTTTCGCTGACGATTGAGGCGGGAAAAATCACGATCATTGTGGGTGCATCGGGATCGGGGAAATCGGTGCTGATCAAGCATTTGAATGGATTGTTGCGGGCCGATAGCGGGACGGTGGAGCTGTTCGGGGAGGATGTTGCGAAGCTGGGCGAGGTGGGCCTGGTGCATGTGCGCAAGCGGATTGGGACGATGTTTCAGAACTACGCGCTGTTCGATTCGATGACGGTTGTGGAGAACGTTGCGTTTCCGCTGGTGGAAAACGGTGCGATGAAGACGGCCGAGGCCGAGAAGCTGGCGGCGGAATTGCTGGAGGATCTGGGGCTGGGGGAGAGCTTGCGGCAGTTTCCTTCGACGTTATCGGGCGGCATGAAAAAGCGGGTGAGTCTGGCGCGCGCGATTGTGACGAATCCTGAATTTGTGTTGTTCGATGAACCCACCACGGGGCTTGATCCGGTGATGATGGAGTTTGTCGATAATATGATTAAGGACATCACGAAGCGCTACGGCTTAACGAGTGTGATTATCAGCCATGATATTTCGACGATTTTCCGGCTGGCGGATTCGGTCGCGGTGCTGCACGACGGGCAGATCATTGCACAGGGGACGCCCGAGGAAGTGCGGGCGAGGGAGGATGAGCGCATTCAGAAGTTGCTCGGGGGGACGGGCAAAGGTGATATCGAGGCGGAATCGGCCGCGAGTGCGGTGCTGGGCGATGATGTCGAGCGGGTGGTGAGGATTGAGGGGCTAAGTAAGGCGTTTTCGGGGCGGCAGGTGTTGCGCAAGGTCGATTTTTCGGTGGCCAAGGATCAGTTGACGGTGCTTATCGGGGGCTCAGGCTCGGGAAAGAGTGTGATGATGAAGCACATTCTGGGTTTGTTGCACGGCGATTCCGGGCTGGTGGAAGTGTTCGGCAAAAACCTTGCGTCTATGAACGAGGCGGACCTTCGGCAAATGCGCACGCAGGTGGGGATGTTGTTTCAGCATGCGGCGTTGTTCGATTCGATGACGGTGCTGGACAACGTGGCGTTTCCGCTGGTGGAGCGCCGGGTGTGTTCGGTGAAGGAGGCGCATGAGCGGGCGCGGGCGCTGATGGAGAAGCTGGATCTGTGGGGGATCGCCACGGCGTGGCCGGTCGAGATTTCGAACGGCCAGCAAAAGCGCGTGAGCCTGGCGCGGGCGCTGATTACCAATCCGAAATTGATGATTTATGACGAGCCGACGACCGGGCAAGATCCGCTGATGGCGCGTTATGTCGAAGATATGATTGTGGAAGTGCAGGAGAACTTCGATGTGACGAGCATCGTGATCAGTCATGATATGGCGTCGGCGTTTCGGATCGCGGACTATATCGCGATGCTTTACAAGGGCGAGATCATTGCGTTTGGGCCGCCGGCCGTGATTCTGGAAAGTGAGGATGAGCGGGTGCGGGAATTCGTCTTCGCCGCGGGGGAGGGCGGCGGGGAGGAGGAGTAGGCGCGCAATGGTGGGTGTAGCGCGGTCGTTGACCGGTTCGGATGGCGAAAATGATGGATTTTGGGGGTCGTTGACCGGTTCGGATGGCGAAAAACTACAAACCTGTGCGGTAGTTGACCGATCCAAATGGTCAAAAACTACAAACCTGTGCGGTAGTCGACCGATCCAGATGGTCAAAAACTACAAACCTGTGCGGTAGTCGACCGATCCAGATGGTCAAAAACTACAAACCTGTGCGGTAGTTCTGGCTGGCGGGGTGGCGGAAAACCTTATTTTTTGGTGAAACGGTCTTTGTCGCGCGTCTGGAGTTTGTGCATGGTAGCGGCGAAGGCTTCGGTGAGATCGATGTCGAGGGAATTTGCGATGGTGGCGACGAGGAAGAGGATGTCGGCGAGTTCTTCGGCGATGTCGAGATCGGGCTCGGAGTCTTTTTTGGGTTTGTGGCCGTGATGGTGGTTGATGGCGCGGGCGAGTTCACCGACTTCTTCGGTCATCCTGGCGAGGTTTGCGAGGGGTGGGAAGTAGCCTTCTTTCCATTGTGAAATCCAGAGGTGGACGGTTTGCTGGATCTCTGCGAGCGTGGGGGAGTCGGAAGTGTTGTTGTTGAATTGCGTCATGTTGATGTTCCGGGAAAAAGAGTAAGGAGCCGTTGAATGAGCGGGTTTGTACGTGTAGCGCGGGTTGATGAGATTGGGAATGGGGAACGCAAAATTGTGTTTCTGGGGATCAAGCGGGTGGTGTTGTTTCGGGTCGATGATGAATTTTATTGCATTCATAATACGTGTCCGCATGCCGGTGGGTCGCTCGGGCATGGGGAGCTGGATGGGTGTGGGGTGCGCTGTCCGCGGCATGACTGGTTGTTTGATTTGAAGACGGGCGCGTGCCGGACCGATCCCCGTTATGATGTGCAGACGTATGCGGTGCGGGTGGAAGATGGGGAGGTGTATGTGGAGGATTCGGGGGGGCGGCTTCGTTAGAATTGGGTGGTTGGACACGTGTCCCAGGGGCAGAGCCCCAGGGCTGGCACGGCGTCGGCGCGCTCCGCGGAGGGCAGAGCCCTCGCTGCGCGGGAGGGTGATTCGCGGGAGGGTGATTCGCGGAGGGCGCTCCGCTGGGGCCAGAGGCCCCGCTGCGCGGGAGGGGGATTGGTGGTGGGTGCCGGGGATGTGGTGGGTTTTTAACCGCGGAGGACCTGGGGGAGCAGTTTGGCGAAGTTGAGGACGGAGGGTTTTCCTTCGAAGGTGACGAGTTGCTCGGCGATTTTGGGGGTGTTTTTGTTGGTGACAAACCAGGGGGGCGTGGGGCTGACGCGGAAGGGGCCGTAGATGACGCTTTTCTGGGGTTGGTCAAAGAGGAGCGTGTTGTGGACGACGCCGATGCCGCTCTGGATGTCGTTGTAGGTGTGGCCGGGATGTGCGCCCCAGGTGGTGACGCCCAGGCCGTAGCTCAGCGCGGGCCAGTGGTTGACGACGATGCTGCCGTAGCGCAGGCGTGCGATGGCGTCTTCGAGTGCCTGGCCGAGAAGTTTCTGGGTTTCGGGGTGGATGATGATGCTGGCGCTGAGCGTGCCCCAGAGAACGTCGTTGCAGAAGTCGACGGCTTTGTTGAGGAATTCGACGGTGTCTTTGGCGGTCAGGCTGGTTTCGGAGACGACGCCGCAGAAGGATTCGGTGGTGAAGCAGATGTTTTCGGTGTCGTCGCACTGGACGTCGGGGATCAGCGCCCAGGGGAGGACGTCTTTGCCGGATTTGCCGACGCGTTCGGCGGTGGGGTTGGCGGACAGGAAGGCTTCGTAGCGTTCCTCGGCGCCGGGATAGTAGGCGACGCGGCCGGGGATGGATTTGAGTGTTTTGCGTAGCGCGTCGAGCAGGGGCTGGCGCTGGTTCCAGGTGTCGTGGGTGATGATGACGCGGGCGGCGTTGCAGTTGAAGCCGCCGTTATTGGCGAGTTGGGTGGAGATGTTGGCGGCCTGGAAATCGAGGTCTTTCTGGGTCCAGGGGCCGGGGACGACGATGATGGGGCTGACGTTGCCGAGCTCGCTGGTGATGCGTTTGTCGATCAGGCGGTCGTCGTTTTTCTTGCGTTCTTTGCCTTCCTCGCCGACGCCGTACACGATGGCGTCGTGGGTGACGTCGCTGCCGGTGATGTGGATTTCGTCGATGCCGTCGTGCTGGCAGAGGTAGGCGCCGACATCGCCGCCACCGTAGGCTAGCTGCAAGAATCCCTCATCGATAAATTCCTGGAAGGCTTCCTCGATGAACGGTCCAAGATATTCGTTGACGGGGTTCATTTTGAGCAGGCAGACCTGGCCTTCGACGAAGAGTTTGTAGACGACGTCGAGGGGGCCGATGCTGGCGACGTTTCCGGCGCCGAG
>JBEBUW010000156.1:0-9218 GCA_040393065.1 Lujinxingia vulgaris
GGGGCCGGAGGGCGGTTTGCGTTTGTGGATGAGGTGTTGAAGGGGCAGGATCTGGAGGAGGTTCTGGAGCAGAGCCGGGCGTGGGACGGGGTGTATCTGGGGCTGAGTTATGAGTTGTCGCGTAGCGGGTTGTGGTTGCTCGGCAACGAGGAGGAGACCGGGGTTGTGTTGAGGATGCCGGCCGGGCCGATGTATGCGCGGCGTAATCATCCGTGGCATGCGGGGCGGATGTTTGAGCTGGTGGCGGATACGACGGAAGATCTGGGGGCGGATTTTGCGCTGTTTGAGGGTGCGTGGCCGGGGCGGGGGCGGACGCTGGCGGATGTGGATATGTGGTTGGATATGCTGGAGGCGGGGGAGCCGACGGGGTGGGAGTGGGTTTTGATGCGGGAGGGCGGGATGGCTTTTGAGGAGGTCGGGGAGGAAATTGAGGAATTTGAGCGGGCGGAGTACGCGCTGGAGCGTTTTTCGTATCGGCATATGTGGCTGGCGTCGCGGTGGCCGCATTTTCGGCCGGCGCCGATGTGAGAAACCAGGTCTGGCCATTGGTCGAATCAGGGAAAGGACGTAGAATCAAGAGCTACGATGGCAGTACGGAGCGATTAGAAAACGGATCGATAACAAGGAGAGGTGAGATATGACGGAACAACAGCAGCCTGGAGAAGAAGCTCGATTGCGTCGGCATCCGCGGGAGCGTTTTGCGGCGTCGGAGCGTGTGCTGGATCTGGAGAAGGTGGACCGGGAGTTGATGCAGGAGGCGCATCCGGCGTTGGATGGTCGTCGTCAGATTGCCTTGAATAAGAATGGGCCGGTGACGCAGGTGTTTTTCCACTTTGAGAAGGGGGGATTCATGCCGGAGCATGCGGCGGATGGTTATGTGACGATCCATGTTCTGGATGGAGCGTTTCGGATCACCACACCCGATGCCGTGCATGAATTGGATGCACAGATGATGCTTTTGCTCGATCCGTGCATTCCGCACCGGGTGGAGGCGGTGGAGGCGGGCCGGATGTTGTTGACGGTGTGTCTGGCCGAGGGATGAGTGGGTTCGGGGTCGTTATCAGCCGGGTTCTTTGGGACTGGAAGCCAGGATTTCGTCGGGTTTTTCGATGCTGGGCCGGGTGATTTTCTGGGTGATATCGGGGCGCCGGGTTCTCTGGAAGGGTTCGAGTTCGAGGGTCTGGCCGGTGGTGGCGGCGCGGTAGATCGCTTCGATGATGGCGACATCGGCCATGCCTTCGTAGCCGTCGGGTTCGGGGAGTTTGTTGTTGAGAATGCAGTCGGAGAAATAGACCAGTTCGGGGCCAAACTGGTCGGTTTTCTGGAAGGTGCGCACGCGTGAAGTTCCTTCACTCTGGATGGTAAGGCTGATCGGTACGGCGTACTGGTAGGCGGAATCCATGGCGAGTTCGCCTTTGTCGCCGATGAGCCGGAGCTCGGAGACGTTGGCGGCGCCGAAGCTGGAGGTAAAGGTCGCCAGGCGATCGCCGGGGAAGCGCAGGATGACGCTGGTCATTTCGTCGCAATCTGCAAATCGGGGGTCGTCGGGGCGGCTGGCGCTCTGTGCGCTGACTTCGATGGGTTCGTCACGAAACAGGTATCGGGCGGCGTTGAGGCAGTAGATGCCCATGTCGTAGATGCTGCCGCCGCCTTCGGAGATCGGGCTTAAACGGATGTCTTCGCCGACGACATTTTGAGAAAAGGTGCTGGTAAAGAGGCGGAGGTTTCCGAGCTCCTCGTTGCGGGCGGCCTCGATGGCTTCGAGGTGCGCGGCTTCGAAGTGGAGGCGGTAGGCGATCATGAGCAGGACGTTGTTTTCTTCGGCGGCCCGGATCATTTCCATGCATTCTTGTTCGGTGACGGCCATGGGCTTTTCGCACAGTACGTGCAGGCCGGCGCGTGCGGCGCGGACGGTGTATTCGCAGTGCATGTCGTTGGGCAGTGCGATGTAGACGGCATCGACGATGTCTTGCTCAAAGAGCGTGTCGATTTCGTCGTAAGCGTAGGCGTGTTGGAGGTTGTAGCGCTTGCAGAGTTCGCGGCGTTTTTCGGCGTTGCCGGAGACGATTGCGACCAGCTCGCTGTTTTCGGAATTCTGGAAACCGGGCAGGACGGCCGCCTGCGCAATGTGGCCGAGGCCGATGACGGCGTAACGGATTTTGCGAGTGCCGGATTGTTGGGAGGTGTTTTTCTTGGCCATCTTACGAGCTCCTTAACGATGGTGGTCCAGTTGAACAGGGATCAATATCAACACAGAAGAGAGCGTTTCTCAGGGAGGTTGGCTGGAGGGCTGATTTTGTGCCGTTTGAGCGTGCGGATGTTGTCAGGATGTTGTCAGGAGGTGGGGGCGGCTTAGATTGTGTGCCATGACATGACAGCTACTGGTTGCGTGATCTTTTTGGCGGGTTGGTCTGGATGGACTCGAGTCGGGATAAAATCGAGTCTGGACGGAGCGGGTGCCGAAAAGGGCGCATGTTTTTGCCTGGGAATCGGCCATGGATTCATGGGACTGCAGATTCATCGCGTTGGGCTGGCGACACCGGCTTCTACCCGCCTTAATGCTACTCGCTGTGCTGTTTTTCGGGTTGGGGCATGTCGGTTGTGCATCTACGCGGCAGGGGGACGAGCAGACGATGGTGGGAAGGCACTGGGTGGGAGAGGCGGATTGGCCGGTGTCCGGCGAGGTGGTGGAGGTGCAGTGGCGCGTTTCGGGGTTTGCGTCGCAGTTCTGGATCATTGATCAGCTTTCGCGCTGGGATGAGCGACTGATCTCGCCGGAATACCGACGGTATTTTGAGGTGAAGGGCGGGGTGGACGCAAAAGATCAGGCGATGCTGGAGGCGTATGCGCAGGTGCGGCGCGCGCATTCCGGGGCCAGGTTTGCGCGTGTGGGGGAGGGGCAGGGGATGTTTCTGGATTTGTTGTCGCCGATGCGCTCGTATGAGGAGTTTTCGCAGAATTTTTTAGGGGCGGAGAATCTTGAGCAGGCTGTTTCGCAGGCCGGGCTGAATTCGGAGGAGGGCGAGGTTTTGCGCGCGGTGTTTGCGCACTTTGAGCCGCGAATTGAGCGTTTGCTGGCGTCGGCGGATTATCTGCGGTACGCGGCGAAGCGTTTGGAAGTGCTGGGGCGGCGGGGAGAGCTGGGCGGGTATTTGTCGCGGATGGCGGCGTTTTTTGGGGTGGAGGCAAGGCACAGGCAGGGGTTGGTGGTGGAGATCGTGTGGGCGCCGGATGGTTTTGCGCAGGCGACGCAGTACGGATCGCAGGTGGTGATTCCGTTGCCGTCGACCAGTGCGGTGGAGGAGCGAGATCTGGCGGGTTGGCTGGGGGTGATCGTGCATGAGTTCGGGCATTATTTTGTGAGCAGCATGAACAGCCAGTGGCGTCAGACGGCGAGCAATCGGATTTTGAATGAGGTGGGCGTGGTCAATGCAAGGCGCGCCAATGTGGTGGATGAGGCGCTGGCCACGGCGCTGGGAAATATCGTGTATATGAGGCGTTCGTTTCCGGAGTATTTCGAGGAACGGGTCTTTTATAGCTATGATCCGGATTATGAATATCCGTATGCGATCGATTCTCTGGCGCGTGCGCTGGCGCCGCAGCTTGAGGTGTTTTTGGGGCGGGAAGGCGGTGCGTTCGATGAGGCGTTTTTAGGGAAATTGATCGAGATCCATCGCGAGGTATTTCGGCCGATGCCGCGTCATCATACGCGTATAACGCTGGTGTATGCGGAGAATGTGCAGATGGCGCGAACCTTTGTGGGATTGTTTCCCGGGATTCGTCAGTTACACCGGGTAGGAAATGAGGCCGCTTTTGTAGCGGACTCTGCTCGTCAACATGAAAGCCCGCGCTGGGTCTTGATGACTGCTGAACGGATATTGGAACACCCTGAGCGCGCACAAATCCTCTCTATTCCTCTGATTGATCGTCTGGCCCGTCGGGTGCATGACGGTCAAGAATCCTCTTGTTTTCAGGCATATCGCCGTCGTGAACACGGACCTTTCGATTTTGTTGCGGTGGGAAGAACTGCGGATGACTTGCGTCGAATTCTTATTCATGCTCACACGTATGTTGGAATTCCGGCGGAGGTGGCGATCTGCCTTAGCGAAGCTCGTTAAGCTCCCGACGCTCACTGCGCTGGTCTGTTCCAAAGTTGGGGTGTACACTCCGCCGCGGTGGCCAACACCGATTTTGAACTCAAATCATGGAGCGCGTAATGGGTTGGTGGATCCTTCTTGGGATACTGGGCTTTATTATTCTGGTCGCAATTTATGACGTGCTGCAGACGAAGCACGCCATCTTGCGAAATTATCCAGTCGTTGGTCATTTTCGTTATATTCTCGAGTCTGTAGGGCCCGAGCTTCGTCAGTATATCGTGACGAATAACGATGAAGAGCGGCCATTTTCCCGCGCACAGCGGCGATGGGTGTATGCGTCATCGAAAAAGCAGAATAACTATTTCGGATTTGGTACGGACAGCGATCCAGAGACGTCACCGAACTATCTGGTGATCAAGCCGGCGGTGTTTCCTCATCCGGAACCGCAGCCAGGAGATCCGGATTATGATGCCATGCATCCGATTCCGTGTGGCAAGGTTCTGGGGGAAGCGCGTGGTAGAAAGCATGCGTTTCGGCCGGAGTCGGCGATTTTTATTTCGGGCATGAGTTACGGTTCGCTCAGCTCGGCTGCGGTCGAGTCGATGAATCGCGGCGCGAAACTGTCGGGTATTTTGCACAATACAGGCGAGGGTGGGATTTCTCCGTATCATGATCACGGTGGAGATCTGATCTGGCAGATCGGTACCGGTTATTTTGGTTGTCGTGATGCCAGCGGTAAATTCGATCTGGATATGTTGGCCGATCGAATTGCCCAACATAATGTCAAGGCAATCGAGATTAAGCTCAGCCAGGGCGCAAAACCGGGGCGCGGCGGATTGTTGCCGGCGGCAAAGATTACGCCGGAGATTTCTAAAATTCGCGGCATTCCGATGGGCGTGGACTGCGTGAGTCCGGCGCATCACACGGCATTTCACAATGCGGATAGCATGCTGGATTTTGTCGAGAAGATCGCGGACCGAACCGGTTTGCCGGTTGGTATTAAGAGTGCTGTGGGGCAGAGCGCGTTCTGGGTCGATCTGGCGAATTTGATGTCAACCACCGATCGCGGTGTGGACTTTGTGGTGATCGATGGCGGCGAGGGCGGTACGGGTGCTGCGCCGCTGGTGTTCCAGGATCGCGTGTCGTTGCCGTTTAAGCTGGCGTTTTCGCGGGTGCATCATATTTTCCGCGAATACGATCTGCTCGATGATATTGTGTTTGCTGGCTCGGGTAAGTTGGGCTTTCCGCATCAAGCGTTGCTGGCGTTTGCGATGGGCTGCGACATGATCGGTGTGGCGCGTGAGCCAATGCTGGCGATTGGCTGCATTCAGGCGCAGCGCTGCCATACGGGACATTGTCCGGCCGGTGTTGCGACGCAAAGTAAGTGGCTGATGCGCGGGCTTGATCCGACGGATAAATCGGCGCGACTGGCGAATTATATGGTGACGTTGCGCAAGGAGATCATGTGGCTTTCGCGGGCGGTGGGTGTGAGCCATCCGAGCGAAGTGAGTCTGGATCATTTCGAGCTGCTCGACGAAGTTTTTGGCGTGCGTTCGGTGCGCGAGACGTTTGGTTATCCGGAGGAATTGGCGCCGGTGGACGTGCACGGGATCAATCGTACAGGAACGCGTCCGGTGGATCGTGTTTCTTCGTAAATTTGTTGATGATCACGTGAGCAGTTTTTGAAGACGGCTCAAATGCAGATAGAGAATTCATGAGTTTTGATACGGCTGATGGGCTGGCCAGGCAGTTGATGGCCTGGCTGGCGATTGATTCTACGAGCGGTCGTGAGGCCGCATTTCTTGAGGAACTTGAGCGGTTTTTTGTGGGGCAGGGATTTCGTTGCGAGCGTCAGCAGGTCGAGGCAGAGCGCTGGAACTTGCTGGTTCGCACGGAGGTAGCGCCGCGATTGTTGTACTCAACGCATGTGGATACGGTGCCGCCTTTTTTGCCGGTTCGGCAGGAAGGCGATCGGATTTATGGGCGTGGCGCGTGCGATACCAAGGGCGGGATTGTGGCGATGATCGCGGCCGGTTTGCGCTTGTTGAAAGCGGGTCGGCGTGATTTCGGGTTTTTGTTTGTGGTGGGCGAAGAGGTCGATCATATCGGCGCGAAAAAGTCGATGGAGCTGCAGTTTGAGCCGGCGGTGGAGCGGATTATTCTGTGTGAACCGACGTTGAATCGCGTGGTGAGTGCACAAAAAGGGATGCTGAAGTTTCGGCTGGTGAGCGAGGGCGTGGCGGGTCACTCGGCGTTTCCGGAGCGTGGCGAATCGGCGGTGGATCCATTGTTGGATGCGCTGTCGGCGCTTCGGGCGGAGGCCTGGCCGGTCGATCCGTTGCTGGGGCCGACGACGTTGAATATCGGTGTGATTTCGGGCGGTGTTGCGGCCAATGTTTTTGCGCCTTCGGCCAGCGCGGATCTGATTTTTCGGGCGGTCGGTCCGGTGGCTCCGCTGCTTGCTCGTGTCGAAGAGCTGTGCGCGGGTCATGCTCGGGTTGAGAATGTGGTTTATAACGATCCGGTGTTTTTTGATCCGCCGGCGGATGTCGCCACGTTGGTTGTGCCATTTAATACGGATGCGACGTATTTGTCGGAGCTTGCGCCGGTGTGGTTGGTCGGTCCAGGAGACATCGAGCATGCTCATGCAGATGGGGAGCATATTGCGATGCGCTCTTTGCTGGACGGAATTGAGTTGTATGAACGGCTGGGGCTGCTGGCGCTGGAGTCGGCGTAAGGTTTGTCAGCAGCAGTGACGTGTGATGGACCAGCTTAAGATCTTGCTGTTTTGCAGATCGTTGTGATCGATGACCCAGACCGGGATCAGGATGCGGCTTTCGGAATTGTTGGTGATATTGCGGATGAAAAATTCGGCTTCTTCGCGCTGTCGAAAGATCGGGCCCTGTTTTTTGGAGGGGCTGAGATTGGACAGGCGGGGCAGCAGGGCTTGAAGTGCGGGGTAGGGGCTCTGCAGTTTGACACGTTTACGGGTGCCGGAGAGCGGAGTGGTATTGGAATCCATGGCAGCTCCTCTGGATGGACGACACAGATCGGCTGGATCGATGTCGCGGTTAGATTGCTGGGTTCAAAAAAGAATCTGGACACGTGTTTTTTGCTTTCCAGAATGATGGGAACCATCCTGCAACTGTAGAAAGCCAGGCGTTGCGAGGTGGCGAGGGATTTGTGCTACGCAGCACTGGACGAAGCCCTGCTGGCAGCATAGAGTCCGCCGCGTTTGTCGGCGCCTGGCTGATAGAGACCGGGAGTGGGCCGGGAATATCGGTTTGCTGGAAGGGCTTTTGTTGTAATTCGGCTCAGCGGTCGGAAGTTCGGTAGGTTCGTGAAGCAGCTTCGTAAGATTTCCTGAACTAAAGTCATGTAGAAATGTTTGGAATTTCGTTTCCAGAGTTAGTCGTCATCGTGGTGCTCATCCTGGTGGTCATGGGGCCGGAGAAGATTCCGGATGTTGCGCGTACGCTTGGAAAGGCGATGCGTGAGGTTCGTCGGGCTAGCAATCTGATGCGTGATACGCTGATGCTTGATGAGGATGAGTATGAGCGTAACCGTGCGCGGCGCATCCGGCAGGCGGAGCGTGCGTCGGCGCGGTCGATTGAGTCTACAGAAACAGACCAGGCGGCTGCAGCAAGTGATGCGGCAGGCGTCGCGGAGGCGCAGAGCAAGACGAAGCCTGCGGAAGTGCGGCCTGTGGTGTCCATGCCCGGTGGATCGCTCGATCAGGTTGATGATGAGATGCTGACGGCTTCATTTGAGAAGGCGTTGCAGGAAATGTATGGGCCGGCCGATGGCGGTTTGCGTCAGGTTCCGATTCCGTTGCGTCGCCATGAGCTGGTAGAGGGCGCGGAGCAGGAGGTGCCGGCGGCGTTGCGGGAAGTTACGCTTGCGGTGCAGGGGGCGGCTCCGGGGTGTCGTGATGTGCATCTGGTGGTCGGTGAGAAATCGGCGGAGGTCACGTGGTAAAAGTCGACGAACAGAACGAAACCAAAGATTTTCAAGTCGGTCACGAATCTCAGCCCCTGGAGAAGAGCAAGGTGTCTAAGAGCGACGAAGAACTTGAGGAACTCGATAGTTTTATGCAGGCGCGGATGAGTTTTATGGAGCATCTGCGTGAGCTTCGGCGCCGCCTGGTCTACAGCATGCTGGCTATCGGGGTGGGTTTCGGGATCTGTTGGGGATTTGTGCACGACTTGTTTGCCTTGCTGCTGCGGCCGCTGGAGGTAGCGAAGCCCGGGTCGCTGGAAACGATGATGCACCATAAGGATATGGCGGAGCCGTTTTTTACGCTGTTGAAAACGGCGGTTGTCGGCGGTGTTTTTCTGGCGATTCCGGTTGTCCTGTACAATATCTGGAAGTTCATTGCGCCGGGGCTGTATCCGAATGAAAAGCGGATGGTGTTGCCGTTTGTGGGGCTTGCGACGGTCTTCTTTTTTCTGGGAGGACTGTTTTGTTATTTTGCGGTGATGCCGCTCGGGTATCGATTTTTGCTTGATTTCTCGATGGACGTTTCGCAGCCGACGCTGATGATGAACGAGTATTTTGGGCTTACGACCAAACTATTGCTGGGCTTTGGGATTGTCTTTGAGATGCCGGTTGTCGCGATGTTTTTGTCGGCCGTGGGATTGCTTACGCATCGCACGTTGATTAAGTACTGGCGTCATGCGTTTATCGCGTGTTTTGTGATTGGTGCGATCTTAACGCCGCCCGATGTGATTACACAGACGATGATGGCGGTTCCGTTGATGGTTCTGTACGGGTTCTCGACGATTGTTGCCTGGTTTTTCACGAAAAAACACGAGGCGCGGCTTTCCGACCTATCGGCTGACGCCGAGGGCTGACATGACCGGCACATTTCTACCCGTCGGTTGCGCGGGTGGATGGGAGGGGGTGGGCGGTTTGCGTCGGGGTGGTGATCGGAGAATTGGGTGGTTAGCGTCGGGGTGGTGATCGGAGAATTGGGTGGTTTGCGGCGGGGGATCGGAGAATTGGGTGGTTTGCGGGCGTCCGCACCCGTCGGCTGACGCCGAGGGCTAAAACGACCGGCGGCGCTCCGCTCAGGCTGACGCCTGGCTGCGCGGGTGGTTTGGCGGTGTTGGGGAATGGCAT
>JBEBUW010000157.1:0-9199 GCA_040393065.1 Lujinxingia vulgaris
GACGGGGGCCGGCCCTGTGTTTTCGTGGTTGTGGGGGCACAAAAATGCCCCGGCATGGTTGGTTGTATGCCGGGGCGTTTTTACTTCCTGACCTGGAAGTTTCTAACGAGATTTTTCTAAAAAGCGGTTTCTAAAACTCAGTGCAAATTGTGGAACATCAAAAACGCCTCGGTGGGGGTGCGTTGCTGGTTGATGACATATTCCACCGCAACCGATGAGCCTGAATCGATCAGCATCTTGCCGAAGAATCCGCGCGTGCCGGTAAACGGGTTGCCGGTTTCTCCCAGTGCGCTTTTCGCCCAGCCGTTTCCGGTCAGCGTGGCGGTGTACAAGGTGTGCCGTGTGGTGTCCTGGAAAATCACCTGCACGCGTCCGCCGTCGAATAAGCGCAAGACGACGCCTTCTCCGATATCCGAGAGAACCCAGCCAGCGGCGTCATCACGTACGCCGTCCATGATCACCTGGGTCGACGAACCTTCCTTCCAGTACACGAGCGATGAGCTGCTCGGATCCATGTAGGCAAGGTGGAGTTTATTCTCGCTGTCCATCGCGCCGGAAACGTACGGGCCCGAAGGAATTCCCAGAAATTGCGGCATGTCCCAGGTGCCATTGTTTTCGATCCAGGCGACGTTTTTCAGGTTGTGATCGTAAAATACCAGCAGCATTCCATCCGATGTTTTCGTCAATTGGTTGAACAATCCCGTGGCCTGCATGTAGCCCGGTTTGCTTGGAACTTCGGCAGGAGCGGTGGAGTTGTACAGGACTTGCGGTGTTTCGGGCAGCTCGTCCATCGCGGTGTCAGAAGCGAAGCTGAGCGTGCGGATCTGGCTTTTTCCTTCGCCGGTGAGCGCCGTATAAACCACGTGAATCTGGTCGTCCTTGAGCAGCGCGGTGTTCCAGTAGCCGGTATCATCCTCGCCATCCAGCGTGGCCGTAACGAAGCTGTATTCGCTGCCTGTGCTGGTGCCGCGCGCGTATTTCAGCGCCTTGTTTGTGATGTCTCGATAAAACACATGAAGGTTTGAGGAGTTATCCACCACAATGGCCGTGTGGGTTCCCACATGCGAATTGCCGCGATCACGGATACCACCGCGTGGGCCATCGAGCGCGCCGGTTACTTCGCCATTGGCAGGGACGCCGTCTGCAAAATACCAGGTCGGTTTCAGCGAATCATCGAGCGTTGCAACCATCAGATCGCGGTAGGTCTGGTTGTAGGCGGCAACCGCCGTAACGCCTGCATTGCTTGCGATCGAAGCGTAGGAGCCGTGCCAGCCCATGGGCAGCGGCGGCAGTGGCTCGCACTCACAGCTTGCGCCGGTAATTTCGCAGGTTGCGCTGTTGCCAACGCCCGCATTTTTTACGACCGGTGCCGTGCCTTTATCGCAAACTTTGCCGGCACAGGCGTCGGGAAGCGCCTGGCATTGGTTGCTTTCGTGGCAGCAGAATTTGCCTTCGCCGCAGCTGGTTCCGCCGCAATAGGCCTGGCATTCGCATCCGCCGTCCGTGCATACGCCGACCTGATCTGCGCCGCATTCCAGATCTGCGCATTCCGAATTATCGCTGCAGGCCGCCTGACAGGTTCCATTCTGGCAAATGCCGCTGGTGCAGTCTTCTTGTTTGGAGCAAGCCTGCGGAACGCACTGGCCAGAGCGGCAGACAAAACCGTCCAGGCAGGCTTCTTCGCATTTTTGGGCGTCTGTGCTGTTGGTGGCTCCATCACCGCAAGCGGCACTGAACATCAGCAGCAAGCAGGCGAGCAGGAGCAGGCTCAGGTGGTTCTTTTTGAGTTTCAGGGTTTGTTGGATTCCTGTTCCGCGCAGGCCACGACGTACCAGAAGGCCCAGTCCGAGCAGCATGAACACGACGAGGTTTCCTGACTGTCCGCCCATGCCGGTTGCCGCGCAACCGCCACAACCACTGCTCGAGGCGGCAGTTACTGCATCGTCGACAAAAGACGATTCCAGCTCCTGGCGATGTACCGTGTATTGTGCCTGCGATTCGTAACCGGCACGGTCTCGTACTTCGGCTTCGATGCGGAAATTGGTCGGCATTTTGTCCAATTCCGGAGCCACCACATGGGCATGCGACCATTCTGTCCACTCGCCGGCCAGGTCTTCGCCCACCAGGCGGTAGCGGAACATCAGGTGTTCTGCGCGATCGGCAGCGTCTTCACCTACCAGGGTCCACTGCGAACCCGAGCGCTCGATCGTGAGCGTAGGTTCTGCAAAGTCGATGACGACCGGCAGACGCGTTGGAACCTGCTGGGTACTTTCTGGAGCACCTGCCAGGCGCGCCCGAACTTCCACCAGATGCTCGCCCTGCAGGGCCAGAACCGGGTCGTTGATCGTCAGCGAGGAGGTGGGCTGGTACAGGCTCCACAGGCCGTTGTTCAGGCGATAGCTAAATTCCAGCTCTGCCGGATCGTGGGCATGGAGCGTATCGCCCATGCCGACCAGATCGAGCTGGAGCACAGGTCGCACGATGCCGGACGGCAGCACGCGGCTCACATCGACTTTGTAATCTTGCACCACGCCGGTCACGCTCGCGACGAGCGGTGAGGTGCTCTTTTTCAGGTCGGCAAACAGAGCGATAAACGTGTTGTTATCAACGCTTGTGATGTCGTTTTGTTGCAGCACAACGCTGTAGCCCATCATTTCTGGAAGTGTGAACGAAACGTCCAGCATATCGCCCAGCATCGGCAGCGCTACGCCCATCAAGGTTGGCAGCAGATCGGCGATTTTTTCTTCGCTCTCCGCCATCAGTGCGTGTTTGGTCGGGCGGATATTTTTCAGCGCTTTGTCGATATCGCCCAGCACAATGCGGAGTTCACCACTACCATCCGGAGTCATGGCAATCGGTAATTCCAGATCGGAGCGCAGCGTGAACAGACGGACAAAACGTTCCTGAACAAAGGCGTACATGTGGATGTCGACGTCTTTCCAGTCCAGTGTGAACAATCCTTCTTCGATTTCAGCGGCGTTGCCATTTTGACGAACTTTGTTTGCGCCCAGCACAATATCCGGCGCATTTTGCGGAGCCAGCTGGATGTACATGGCGCGATCTCCGTCGGTCAGTTGCGTCAGGCTCGGCAGGAAAAGTGAAAACGCGGAGGTCGAAAGCATGTCGATGGTTTCACTGCCAATTTTCAAGCACAGTGCGCCACTTGCCCAGGTCGACCACATCAGATGCTGCAGAGCATGCTTATGCAGACCAAATCCCATCATGAATGGCGTTTGAGAACCTGGACGCACGTTGCCCGTAATCGTCGGGGAGAATGGAATCTGGGCAAACGACGGGCGAGTGGTCGGATCGACCGGTGCACAGCGCTCGAAATTTTCGGGCTGGAAGCCGGTGCGCAGGCCAAGCGCCAGGCCGGTATCTACTTTGAATTGATCGGCTGCGCGAACCATCACGTCCACACTGGCGTTTTCGGATTGCGTATACCCGCTGAGCAATTGGCCCAGCATCAGGCCGCCTTCCACGCCGAGCATTCTGGACACGCATTCCTGGTTCGCATTGTAGCGGCAAATTCCTTCGCTCTGATTGCAGGTCGAGTTGTTCGGGCAAGCCGGCATGCCAGCACCACATGTCTGGCAGAGCTGCGCATCGAGCATACCACCGACCATGTTGTTGAGTTGATCGGTGACCATATCTTTGACGATGCCGCGGATCAGGCCTTTGCCAATATTACCGGCGGTGCAGCGCCAGCCGCCGCTCAGGGTGAAGTCGAGCTCGTCCATATCGGCTTCGATTTCTCCGACATTGATTTTCAAGTCTTTGGTCGGACTATTGGTGTCGATCGTAAACTGGACAGGAATCGTCGCTGGGATTCGCGCTGCTTCATTGGATGCATTGCGCTTGTGCAGCTTGACATCGCATTCGGCCACCCCGACGACCGGAATGTCATACCGGATGCTGAGCTTGTCATTGATATCACCGACTGTGAGACCGATTTCCAGCACATCGGTGGGCTGCGGCGTGATCTTGGTATCCTCGAGCGTCATCGACAGCTGACAACCCGGGCTGCCATCGTCGCAGGTTTCCGTCAGGCACAGCTCAGGATTACTCCCGGTGGATTTGGGCAGACAGAAGTTCAGACCATCCGGCATAAATGTGGTCAGCAACTCCGGCACTTCATTGCCCAGAAAGTCCAGCCCGCTCTTGGTCAGACGGAGCTGGCCGCTCACCGGAACGGTCTTGTCGTAATGCGCAACCGGATAGGAACGCATTTCAAATCCTGCACAATCGCATCCTTCACTCGCGCATGAAGCCAGGAGTAGAGAGAATAGTGTCAACGTGTGGATGGGGCGCCAGGACCTGAAAAATTGCTGAGTTCGGGCGGTAAACGCATGGTAAGGCTTGTCGTCAAACATGGGCGCTTTCTCGTCGGTGAGCGTAATCCAGTGAATATGAAGTGTTTCTGCAAAATACTATTCGTTATTTGTCAGCCATTGCGCAAGAGCTGTGCTGCGTTTTTTTGCAAGTACGCAAGGTAATACTCGGTTTCCCGCCCGCTCTCAATTTGTCCGTCGATGATATGTTCTTCCAACAAACTCTTCAACTCACCGATTTTCGGTCCAGGTTTGAGTCCAAGTCCTTTCATCAAGGCGCCGCCAATGCCTGAAGGAAGCACGGGGCGCAGGTTGTCGGCAGCTTTCAGGGTTTCGATGCGCTCGGTTAAATGTTCGAGCCGCTCCAGAGCTTCGCGGCGTCTGGCATCGATTCCGGTGGTTAAATCCGCTCGCGCGAATTCCAGCATGCTGTCGACATAGGGATCAAATTCTCGGACCAGACGGCGCACGGCTGCATCGGACCAGTTTGTTTCATACTGCGGTGTGCGCCCGTGGTTACGAATGATGAAAGCGACTTCTTTTGCCGTCGCATTGTCGAGTGCAAACCGGCGCGCGATCCCCTCGAACAACAGCGCCCCCTGTTGTTCATGGCGATAAAAGGTCACGGTCTGATCTTCGGGATGTACCACGCGTGTCCAGACTTTGCCCATATCGTGCAGCAGCGCAGCCCACCGCAGGGCATCGCGCTGTGGTGCTTGCTCGATCACCTGCAGTGTATGTTCCCAGATGTCTTTGTGATGCACCGGACTGGTTTCATGGAATCCAACCAGTGAGGCTACTTCGGGCAGCAAGATCCCCAGAATTCGGACTTTGTGCAGAAACTTCAGCGCTTCTGCGACATGTTCGCCCTTGAGCATTTTCGTCATTTCCTGCAGCCAGCGCTCCCGGCTGATGTCCAGGATGTGGTCGGCGCGCTCATAGGCTGCCGCTTCCAGGCGTTCATCGACCTGGAATCCAAGGCGACTGATAAAGCGGCCGATGCGGAGAATGCGCAGGGGATCTTCCGCGAGCGTTTCCAGCGGATCGGCAACCACGCGTAGAACTCCTTTTTGGAGATCTTCCAGGCCGCCGTAGGGATCGATCAGATTGCCGTCGGCATCCAGTGCCATGGAGTTGATGCTGAAGTCGCGACGGCCCAGATCTTGCTCGATGGTATCGCCGTATTTTACGACTGGATGGCGGCTTCCGCGCCGATAGTATTCTTCGGAGCGGTAAGTCGTTACCTGGCAATCCTTGGGATAGCCCTCCTGGCGAGGGCCCTGTAAAACAGCGCCGACCGTGCCAAATTCAATGCCGACGTCGTAGTGCGTAAATCGTGCATTTTTGATGATCTGCAGTGATTCTTCCGGGCGTGCATTGGTACAAAAATCCAGGTCGTCGAGATGTTCAAGACCAATGCCCAACATCAGATCGCGTACGGCACCGCCGACCAAAAAGAGTTCTTTTCCGGCAGCATGAAAAGCATCAAAGAGTCGTTGCATTCGTTATCGCTTCAGTAAGTTTTTATGAAGATTGTTGAACGTAGATTGGCCGCGCTTTTGCGGCGCTTCTGTGTAACGTACTGCCGCAAATCACACAACGATCCTCGTTGCTTTCGCGCTCTGCAACGCGCTCGGGTTGCGTGGCGGCAGTTTTGCGGGCGTTAGAAGCGAAGGAGCACGATGAGTGAGTCTTCACGGAGCTGGGTTCCGACGACTCGAAGTTGTGTGGTGGGATCGAGTGGGAGGGGAAGGCTGATTTGTCCGTCGAGGGCGATGAACATCAGGCGACGTGTCCAGTTGAGCGCTTTTTGCTGCGTGGGTTGCTCTGCCATCCAGGCTGATTCGAGCTGGATATTTTTGACATCTACGGCATCGATTTCAAATCCGATCATACCCGGGATGTCTGCGCGTGGGATGAGCCCCATTTCGATGTCTGCCTGCACATTGACAAGGCGGACAAGGACGCCGTGAATTTCGGCGTAGAGATCGAGTGTGAGCCGGGGCCATTTCAATAGCAGATCGTTTTTGTCGACGCGAGCCTGCAGCGTGGGTAAGGAGCCCGGGCCGATCGCGATCTGGGCCCAGGGGCCGATTTCTAAGTTTTCGAGGCCAAGGTCTTGTAGCCGCAAAATATCGGTTGGAATGACTTCGCGGTTTTCATCGGCCGGGCGCGGATCTTCCAGGCCGCGGCAGACAAAGCCGGCGGCTGTGGCGGCGTGCGCGAGGCGTTCCAGAAGTGGCACAGACATGGCCAGGCCTACATCCGCCTGAAATTGCGCGAGAAGTCCGGCAGAGATCGCGCCGGCAGGACGGAGGGGGGCGGCATCGAGACCGAGAGCCGGTGCACAGCCTGCTCGTTGCTGGCCAAGTGCAACATCGAGTTGGGCATCGAGTCCTTGTTCGTGAAACGAGAGTCCCTGCGAATCGGCGAGTTTTCCGCTGACCAGTAGAGCTCCGCGCCGATTTTCGAAAGCACTGATTCGGGATAGTTCGACGCGTCGGCGAATTAAACCCAGCGTATCAAGTGGGGATGCGCGAAAGGCGGCTTCAGCGGAGTTGAGCAGGGTTGTTTCCACGTAGTTTTGTAAGAGAGTGTCCAGGGGCTCGGCGTGTAACCAGGGCTGATCATGGAGCGATGTGCATTGCCCGAGGGTTCGCACGTTGGTTCCCAAGGTGACGATTTCTGCGGCGTCCTCCGGGCTTTGTCCGATCCCGAGCACAGGGCCTTCGGCCGTGTGTTCGATGCTGACGTTTGCGCGGATCGAGAGGGTTTCAAAGCTGACTTCAAAGCGACAAATTTGTACGGCATGGGCAGTTTGTACACGGATGGGAACGTAGACTCTGGGGCGCGAAAGTTTCATGGAAACGGACGCTGAAAAGTCTCCGGTATCGACCTGAGGCATGACGGTCCAGTGTTCAATAGGCAGGTGTTGCTCCAGGGGGCCCAGTCGGATTTCGCGAGCCGGTTCAGTAATTTCAAGCGGGACGCCCTGAATGCTAAAACCTTGGGGCGAGGAACTTCGATACATCGATTCCAGGCCGGTCCAGGAAACCTGCATGCGTAATGCAGTCGGCTGCATGACCGGTGCCTGGGTAAAGCCGTCGCGCTCGCGAAACCGTATTTCGTCGCAGCCCGTTCCGAGTGTGCCCAGGCATACAATCACAGCAAGCCCGAGCGTAATCCGGCTGAAGTTTTGAGTTTGGAAAAAGGCGTTTGTCGTGATCACGGCTGTCCATCCCACAGTAAAACGAGTTCTGATGCCAGTCCGCCGGCGGTCTGGGTGCCGGGCGTTGGAATCAGCCGCTCCGCGGCAACGACGTGTCCTAAAACCGGATCATAGAGTTGATCGGCAAAGAACCCGACGGGGCCCCGGGCGTCGAGCGTGCGCAAAAGCCAGCGTCCCTGGCCGTCGGTGTCCTGCAGGCGATGGGCGCTGCGCAAATGAGTATTGGTTGCGTTCATGTAGACGACTCTGGGCGTGTCGCGGTCATCAAAAAGTAGACGTGTAAATGCGCCGACGAGTTGTTTTTTTAGCTGGGAAGATTCATCGCGCTCTATGCCGGGATCGATTACTTCCATGGTGAAAATCCCGTCATGCGCCGTTGCAAACAGGACGCGTCCGCGCGAAACATCTTGATAAGCCAGCGCAATGCGACCCAGGCTGTCAAACGCAATCGACGGGAATCGTCCGACGACTCCGCGTTCGTGCAGACGCATGGTTTCCACATCCACATCACCTGTATCAACTACACTTACGAGCCATTGTTGGTCGACGCGTCGCCCAAGACGCAGGTCGCCACAATCTGCATCGTGATAGGCCACATACAATTCATTGCCGTAGCTTTGCAGATGGGGTTCGATTCCAACGCCAAGTCGTACGGTCTGGCGCCGCTCTCGGCTACAAACATTCGGGCCGAGCTGAGAGAAACCGTCATCAATGGTTTCGAGTTTCCATTCGGAGCGTTCGTCGGTCCGGCTCAGGTAACGTAGTGTGCGTAAGCGGCTATCTTGAAAAACCAGATGGATACCGCCGCGTTCATCGATGGCCAGATCAAATTCTTCTGAACCGTGATACGTTCGATCTTGCGGAGTTTCATTTTCATTCTGCACGAGCGTGGCTTGCCAGTGTTCGTTCGAGGCGCCGGCCTGGCGAGTGGCCACCTGGTAGACGCCTGTGTCGTCGAGCCAGGCAAGGATGACTTGTTTTTGCGAAGATGCCAGGGCCAGGCGTTTGCCGCTGACGCGCCCCAGACGCTGCAAAATATGAAATTCGCGCGTCAATGGTGTCACGGCACCGACCAGCAGGTCTTTGGACAGCGGCTCGATAGTGGCTATCACAACGCGATTGCCATCCATCGCCAGACGAACTGCGCGCCCGGGCAGGGAGTCGGACTCAAAGCTGGCCAGCGGCCGCTCTTCGCATTCTCCCTGCTCTACAATGCAGACTGTGCCAGCCGGACATACCGGACATTCCAGCGTGGGAGGAGTCTTGCAGCCGGTTAGAAACCAGGAGCTCCAGAATCCCACCAGGATTACAAATGATACCCAACGCAAACTTTGCCTCTTTTTTGAAGTCTTCATGTTGCAGACTTGCGACTTCCGGAGCATATCTCTTTATCACAGAAACATAAAATCAGTGCTGTAAATCGAATTGGGCGAAGGTGCGGTTAGAGAGAGAAACGTTGGGGGCTGGGTCAGGGGAGCGGTGTTGGGGCGAGGTGGAGGGGAAATTGAAGTGGGGAAAAAGTAGAGGAATGAGGAGTAGAATCGGGCCCGGCTCCCCACAAAAATAAAGGATCCCGGCCATGATGTTTGGGGGGCCGGGGCGACTGAGGGAAAATTTAAAATTATAAAACACGGGGTGT
>JBEBUW010000158.1:0-9096 GCA_040393065.1 Lujinxingia vulgaris
GAAGGGCGGCAGCGTTTTTATGATTTGATTCGGGCACGTGGGTTGAGGCAGCCGCGGCTGAAGTTTTTGTCTCCATTTAAGATTGGGCGGGAAGAACGCAGAAATGGCGGTTATCTGCCTTATGAACGACTGGTGGAGGGGGATTTGTTGCCGGACGAGGCGTTTGATTTGCAGTGTTCGAGTTGTCGGATGGTGACGGCGAAGGGCGTGTATCCGTGTCCGATTTTGATTGAAGTGGAGGAAGCACGGATGGGCGACAATCTGGATGACGCGCTGGGGCCGATTCGGCTGAATCATCCGGCTTGCTATACCTGCCATGTAGAGGGTGTCACGTGTCGAACGTAAGTCGTGAAAGTGATGTGCAGATTGTTGGCGTGTTTGGTGGAATTTATAACAACCATGTAAGTCTGGCGGCGACGATTGAGCATGCGCGCGAGCGTGGTGCAAAGCAGTTGTATTGCCTGGGCGATATGGGCGGTTTTGGGCCGAACCCGGACCGGGTTTTTCCGCTGTTGCGCGAAGATCCGGATATTTTTGTGATGCAGGGCAATTACGATCATTCGATCGGGAATCGTCTGGATGATTGTGCGTGTGGTTATACCGATCCGCGGGATAATTATTTTGCGCAGATCAGCTATGATTACACGTTTGCGAATACGTCGGATGAAAACAAAGACTGGTTGCGTGATTTGCCGACGGAATTTCGATTGCGCTGGGCCGGCAAAAACGTGCTGATGGCGCATGGTTCGCCGCGGCGCGTGAACGAGTTTTTGTGGGAATCGGTTTCTTCGGACGCTTTTCTGGAGGACTTGCTGGCGAGTCGGGAGCTGGATGCGCTGTTTGTGACGCATACGGGGATTCCGTGGATGCGCAGGTTGCCGAGTGGGCGGCTGGTTGTGAATGTGGGAGCAATCGGGCGGCCGGCGAATAACGGGC
The DNA here is from genome assembly GCA_040393065.1 of Lujinxingia vulgaris. GTDB lineage: Bacteria > Myxococcota_A > Bradymonadia > Bradymonadales > Bradymonadaceae > JACCWM01. The sequence goes on from JBEBUW010000158.1 coordinate 937, forward strand.
GCAAGAGCGTAGACTATGCGCTTGTGCGGATTTCGCAGGATGATTTTGAGGTCGAGCTCCAGGAAGTGGAGTACGACTATGAGAAACTGGCGGCCGAGATGCGGGCTGAGCAATTGCCGGAGGAGTTCGTGGAAACGGTGCTGACCGGCTATTGGACGACGTGTCTGGAAATTTTGCCGGCGAAAGAGCGGTCTCTGGGGATTTACTGAGTTTTTTCGTAAAAGCAAAAGGCGTGGAAGGCGTCTTGCGCATCTAGTTCTGGCGGAAGAACAGGCGGATGTTGGAGCCGGGACGGACGCGGACGACTTTTTCTTCGGAAGTTTGTCCGTCTTCGTAGATGACCTGGATGTTGCGGCTGCCGTTGTCTGCGGTGACGGTGCCGGGCGTTTGTTGGCCGGTGTTGCGGCCATCGATCAGGATGGTGCCCTGGGGTTTTGCGTAGACGGTGACGCGGCCTTCTTCTTCGGATTCTTCCTGGGGTTCGTCGGTGGGCGGTGGTGCAGGTGCAGGCTGTGCGGGTACAGAGCCGGCGGTGGCTGTGCCGCTGTAGCCGGTGAGCTCGACCATCAAATAGCGGCGTTCTCCGGCGTTGAGGGTGACTTCGTATTGTTTGGAGTTGCCGGCAAAGCTGACCAGCACGTTGTGTTTGGAGCCGGCTGGTAGTTTCATACCTTCTTCTTCGCCGGGCGGCACATAGGACGGGTAGGGGGCGCCGTTGACGGTGACGGTGGCTTTTTCGAAGTTGGTAATGACGATCAACGTCCCGGTCCGGGATTGCTTTTTGGGAGCGGGCCTGGTGGTTTTTCGGGTGGCGTTGGCCTGCGGGCTTTTTTGCGCATGGGCGTCATTTTCGAGCGCGGGGTGCAGGAAAAGAGTCGCGGCCAGTGCGGTACAAAAGCAGGTAAGGAGGACGTTTTTCATAGAAATCGGGGACAAAGTAGCGTGGAACGTGGCTGCTTGTGGATGAAATTACAGAATCAGCGGAAAAAGTCCAGCATTCGACGTTCGCGGGAAGCCGGGCGCGCGCGGCCGTGGGCCCATTCGCGCAGGGATTTGATGGATTCTTCGTAGGTACGGTAGAGCGGGATGGTTTCCTGGGTGGCGTAGACGAGGTCATCGATTTCGATTTCGCGACCGTCGGCAAAGGCTGTGTACATGGCGCTGATGACGACTTGTTCGAGTTCGGCGCCGGAGAAGTATTCGCAGCGTGCGCTGATATCGTCCAGGGCGGAATCGGGAATGGTGCGGTTACGGCGCTGCAGATGGATGCGCAGGATTTCTTTGCGTTCGTGGGCGTCGGGTAGATCGATGAAGAAGATTTCGTCGAAGCGGCCTTTTCGCAAAAGTTCCGGGGGCAGGGCTTCGACGTTGTTGGCGGTTGCGACGACAAAAACAGGTGTGGTTTTTTCTTGTTGCCAGGTCAAGAGCGAGCCGAGGACGCGGGCGGAGCGGCCTTCTTCGCCGCTGGCAGCGAAACCTTTTTCGATTTCGTCCATCCACAAAACGCAGGGAGCCAGTGCGTCGCAGGTTTTGAGGGCATGGCGCAGGGCTTCTTCGGGGGACTGGTTGCCGTCGAAAACGGCGCCCATGTCGAGGCGCAGCAGGGGTAGATTCCAGAAGCGGCCGATGACTTTGGCGGTCAGGCTTTTGCCGCAGCCCTGGACGCCGATCAGCAAGAGTCCGCGGGGGGCGGGCAGGCCGTAGGCGCGTGCTTCGGGGCTGAAAGCACGGCGGCGTTCATCAAGCCAGGATTTCAGGGCGGTGAGGCCGCCAACGTCGCGGATGGATTCGTGGAGCGGGTGAAATTCCAGGACTTTGCTCTGGCCGATCATGCGTTGTTTTTCTTGCAGAATAGCGCTCTGGGCGTCGAATTTCGCGTTGCGTGCCAGGGCATCGAGGAACTGGCTGCGGACGCGGGAAAAAGCGCGTTGGACTTCGCGCTGGGTCAGGCCCATGGCGCCGCTGATCAGATCTTCGCGGGCGAGTTTTTGGAAGGGATCGGGGGCGTCCTCGGCGGGATCGAGAGGGGACGCGAAGATGGTGTCGTATTCGCGGGCGATGATTTCGCGATCGGGCAGGGGCATGGAAATCCGGGTGAGTTCTTTGGCGAATTCCGGATAGTTGAGTTCGGTGGGACTGATGAAGATCAGGGTTTTGCCGGTGCGCGCGCAGTTTCTTTCGAGTTCGCGCAGGGTTCGGCGAAGTACGAGATCGTCGAGCAGGGGTTGGGTATCTTTGAAGACGAAGATGCCGGGTTCGTGGGTGGCTTCGATCTGGGTGAAGGCCTGTTGAAGGGCGGCGTGCGGGTCCGGGTGGGATTGGTATGGCTCGGGCTCGGCTCCAAAGCCGCGGGTTACGCTCCAATCCCAGAGAGGGCGTTGCTCGTGCGCGGCGATGCGTGCGATGAGTTCGAGAGCGCGTTCTTCTTCGTGGGTTTCCAGGTGAATGAGAGCGTAGGGAGCGCGTAAAAGTGCGCGTAATTCACGGGCGAAGAGCACCATGGGACTGGCGGCTTGCTGCATACATCAATGGCCGAGTTGTAAGGGTCGATGGATAAAAAACAGGGGAATTAGCCAGAAGTATAGGACCAGCGGAGTTCTTCGCGCAGGGTGTCGATTTCCTGGTTGAGGACGCGTTGATCGGCTGCGCCGAGCACGACACCATGCAGGCCGATGAAGGTCAGATCAATATCGAAATAGGGTTCCGGGCCTTCGTGGCGGCGGAACTGGATATCGAGCTCGACCGGTTCTTGATGAATGGTGGAGCGGCCCATGCAGTACAGGAACAAATAGATAAAAAGTGGTACAACGAGCACAAAAAGAGGGACCAGGGCGAGTATGAAGGTGATGCTTCCGCGCTCGAAGCGAATGCGTTCGTGTTCGGATTTTACCATGCGGTAGCCGAAGGATTCGAACATGCGTTGGACGTGCTGGCGCAGCACTGCTTCGTCGTGTGCGCCGTAGACGCGTAGCTGGCGCATGAAAACGGTTTGCGAGGGATCGGAGAAGCTTTCCTGGGTGGCTTCTACGCGGAAGGGCATGTTTTCGCCCGAGCGTTGCAGGGCGGTGACGGCCTGATCGATATGGGCGTTGTAGCCGATGACGGGGCTGGTGAAATCCTGGGTCGGACGAACGTCAGTGCTGATGACAGGGCTGGCGAAGCGGGGGTGGCCATCGGTACCGGGCGCGTGTTGTTGGATGTGAGCCTGCAGGTCGAGTGGCCGGTGGTGTGGATGTTCGGGTGCAGGTGCGAAGGGACTGCGCGCGGAAGTAGCGAAGGGTTGTTCGTGATGAGTCGGCGTATTTTCTTGTGCCGGTGATAATCCGGGCCGGGTAGATTTTTCGGAAGTTTTCCAGAGCGGTGTGGGAAGTTGTTTTTCGCGGTCGACGCCGGGAATTCGGTATTCGATATGGCCGTCTGCGTTGACTTCCATTTCCAGCAGATTGTTCTGCGTGGCCTGCTCCAGATAGTTGCTGACGGCATCATGGGGCAATTCGAGTGCATAGGCTAAGTAGGACGGCTGAAGACTATCCAGGCCGTCTTCATAGACCAGTCGCAAGATATGCCACTCAAATTCCTCGTACGTCATCATCGTAGTTTTCAACCTGTTTTCTCCGCCTGTCCGAGCCACCGCCAGTAAAAACGTGTGGCAAGGCCAGGTTCATTCCAAAAAGGAGCTTGTAGAGTCCGGTTTGCAGCTCTCCCTACAGTAGTTTAGGCACCTTAAACCTCGGAATCAATCTTGCAAAGGCAGTAAGCGCATAGCACACTTCGAGAATGAAAAAGCTAGAAAGTTGTGTTCCAGACAATGAAGTGCTGTTGAAACGGTAATCAAAACCTACAGGAGTTCGCATGTCGGAGATGGATAGTATTAAGAGTATTCTTCAGGAAACGCGTCTTTTTGAGCCATCTGCCGAGTTTGCGGCTGCGGCGAGCGTGAATGCCGAGGAACTGGCAGCATTGCGCGCAGAGGCAGCGGCTGATCCGGAGGGGTTCTGGGCGCGTCTGGCACGCGAAGAACTCGTCTGGGATAAGGATTTTGATACGACGCTTCAATGGGATCCGCCTTTTTCGAAATGGTTTGAGGGCGGCAAGCTCAACGTGTCGGTGCAGTGTCTGGATCGTCATCTTACGACTGAGAAAAAGAACAAAGCAGCGATTATCTGGGAGGGTGAGCCGGGAGATCAGCGCACGTTGACTTACCAGCAATTGCATGCGGAGGTGTGTCGGTTTGCGAATGGGCTGGAAAAGCTCGGTGTCAAAGAGGGCGATTGTGTGGCGATTTATATGCCGATGGTGCCGGAGTTGGCGATTGCGTTGCTGGCGTGCGCCCGGATTGGTGCGCCGCACAACGTGATTTTTGGAGGTTATTCGGAGAAGGCGATTCGCGACCGGGTGGAAGATGCGAAGGCGCGGGTTGTGATTACGGCGGATGGTGGCTGGCGTCGCGGGCGGATCATTCCGCTGAAGGCTCAGGTGGATGAAGCGCTGAATTCGGGCTGTCCAAGTGTGGAGCAGGTGATTGTGTATAAGCGCTGCGATAATCCGGTGCAGTGGCGAAGCGAGCGCGATACCTGGTGGCATGAGCTGGTGGAAGACATGCCGACGAAGCATGAGCCGAAGTCGTTTGATGCGGAGCATCCGCTTTTTATTTTGTACACGAGCGGCACGACCGGCAGTCCGAAGGGCGTTGTGCATGCGTCGGCGGGGTATGCGTTGTGGACCAAGGTGACATCACGCTGGGTATTTGATCTGAAAGATACCGATACGTACTGGTGTACGGCGGATGTGGGCTGGGTTACGGGGCATAGTTATATTGTGTATGGGCCACTGCAAAACGGTGCGACGAGCTTGATGTATGAGGGGGCTCCGAACTGGCCGGAGCCGGATCGGATGTGGGATATTATTGAGCGCAATAGCGTGAACATTTTTTATACGGCGCCGACGGCAATTCGTGCGTTCATGAACTGGGGCGATGAATGGGTAGAAAAGCACGATCTGTCCAGTCTTCGTTTGCTGGGTTCGGTGGGTGAGCCGATCAATCCGGAAGCGTGGATGTGGTATCGCGACAAGGTTGGTGGCAATCGTTGTCCGATTGTCGATACGTGGTGGCAGACGGAGACGGGCGGGATTTTGATTTCGCCGGTTCCGGGTGCGATGGCGACCAAGCCGGGCAGTGCGACGTTGCCGTTGCCGGGCATCGATGCGGCCGTGGTGGATAAAGATGGCAACGATCAGCCGGCCAACGTGGGCGGGTTTCTGGTGGTTAAAAAGCCGTGGCCGTCGATGTTGCGCACGATTTTTGGCAATCCGGAGCGTTTTAAAAACGGATATTATGCGCGGTATGAGGGCGTTTATTTTGCCGGTGACGGCGCGCGTCGTGACGAAGATGGTTATTTCTGGATCATGGGGCGTATTGACGACGTGATCAATGTTTCCGGGCACCGGCTGGGGACGATGGAAATCGAGAGTGCGCTGGTCAGTCATCCGAAGGTTACGGAGGCGGCGGTGGTTCCTCGCCCGGACGAGATTCGTGGTCAGGCGATTGTGGCGTTTGTAACGCTGGAGCAGGGCGTGAAGGCGTCCGATGAGTTGTCGAAAGAGCTTTCGGCGCATGTCGTCAAGGAAATCGGTGCCCTTGCGCGGCCGGCGGAAATCCGGTTTACGGAGGCACTGCCGAAAACGCGGAGCGGAAAAATCATGCGGCGTTTGCTGGCCGATCTTGCGGCCGGTCGGGAAAGCGGCGATACCAGTACGCTGGAAGACGCCTCGGTGCTTGATGCGTTGCGCGACCCAACGGATGAGTAATTGCTAATCCGGTGGACAGGAATGTGAGATCGCTCAGGCCTGTTTGGAAGTCGGCTTGAGCGATCTGTTTTCATCCATTCTGTCCAGGTAAGAAGTTATGAACTCCGAAGTATTTAGCGTCCCCAATGGCGCTGGCTGGTGTCTTGATATCAAGCGCTTTTACGATGTCCACCATCTGGATAAATCGCGTCGGCCGCTGGTGATGATCCCCGGCTACGCGATGAATACTTTTATATTAAGTTATCATCCGGCGGGCACTTCGATGGTGCAGTACCTGGTGGATCAGGGCTTTGAAGTGTGGACGGCGAATCTGCGTGGTCAGGGCGGTTCCAGGCGTTTACGGGGGCCGCGTAAGCACGGATTTCGTGAGCTTGCGCTGATTGACTTTCCCGGTGTGCGTGATTTTGTGCTGGCGCAGACGTTGACCGATGCGAAGGCGATCGATGTGGTCGGATGTAGTCTCGGGGCAACCGTTTTGTTTGCGTATCTGGGCCATCATGTGGAGCAGCACGGCATTGGTTCACTGATTACGGTGGGCGGGCCGCTGCGCTGGAACCGGGTTCATCCGCTGGTGCGCGGCCTGTTGGCTTCGCCGGGGCTGGCGGGTGCTGTGCCGGTATTGGGAACGCGACATCTTGCGCGGGCAGCTTTGCCGCTGCTGGCGCAGCGCGCGCCGTTTTTGCTGTCGGTGTATATGAATCCGCAGAACATTGATCTGAGCGCGGCCGCGGAGCTTGTGAAAACGGTGGACGATCCGAATACGCATCTGACGCGTCAGATCGCGCACTGGATCCGGAATCGAGATCTGGTGGTGGATGGCCTGAATATTACGCATGCGTTGCATGACGTGGATATTCCGGTGATGGCGGTTGTTGCCAATCAGGATGGCATCGTGCCGCCGGAAGCGGTGCTTTCGGTGTTTGATCATATTGGTTCTAAAAGCACGGAGATTTTGCGGGTGGGTACGCCGGAAGTGCCTTTTGCCCATGCGGATATGTTTGTTTCTCGCGATGTCAGCACGCAGGTTTTTGAACCGATGGCGGTCTGGCTGGAAAGCCAGTATCCGTGATGTTTCATAGATTTTGATAAGAATTTATCGGGTTGTGTTGAGTAAAAATGCCTGAATTAGCGGAAGTTGAAATCGCGCGCGAGAATGTTGCGCGGTGGTGGCAAGATCGTACGGCGACGGAAGTTCATATTCTTGACCAGAAAATTCTGGGCGGGGCGGATGCGGCGGCGCTTGAAAGTGCGCTTAAGCGGCGGCTGGTCGCGATGCATCGCCGTGGGAAATATTTGATCGCGGAGTTGGAGGGCGGTCAGCATATCGTGTTTCATTTTCGGATGACCGGGAAAATCGTGCGCAGCGACGTGGAGAGCGGGCGATTTGCGCGTCTGGCCTGGCTGGTGCCGGAGGTGGGCTGGTTGTTGTTCAAAGATCAGCGTCGGTTCGGGCGCGTGGAGCTTTTAGAGGCCGGAGAACTTGCAGCGTATGCGCCGCTGCTGGCGATGGGGCCGGAGCCGCATGGTTTGCGCGTCGAGGACTTGCAAAAACGTTTGCGGGGAAAGCGCACGTTGAAGGCAGCGCTTTTAGATCAGAAGGTGATCGCGGGTGTGGGAAATATTGCGGTGAGCGAGGTTTTCTGGCGGATCGGGCTTGCGCCAGATATTCGTGTCGATGAGCTGAACAACGAACAGCTTGCCGCGCTGGTGGCTGATTTGCCGGTGTACTTTGATGCCGTGATCGAGGCCAGTCGGGCTGATGAGATTGTGTATCTGGAAGAGGGCGGCGCGGCGGAAAATATCTTTGCTGTGTATGGCCGTAAAGGCGAACCGTGTCCGCGGTGTGAGACGCCGATTGAGCGGGAAGTGATCGCGAGTCGGTCGTCGTTTTTTTGTCCGGTTTGTCAATAGAACACGCAACCACGCGGCGGGGCGCTTGCGTTCGCTCGAATTCGTGTTTGCCTGATGCTCCACGGGACAGGTTTTTGGGTAAATGGACTGGCATCGATGCAATCGGTAAACATGCAGAACGGGCATTCTTCCCAGGGAGCGTATGGTAGATTGCAACAGCCCTGGAAGCATTCTCCGAGCATCATTTGTCCTCCGGAGCCGGGGTCCGAGCAGGTCCGGCCGGTGGGTTTGAGCGTGTATGGATATAGTCCGTATGTGTCGTATGCGTATCCGGGAGGGATTGCCCTGGATTAATGCGGCCAGGTGTGGTTGGTAGCGGCGTTGGGTGGTTGGACACGTGTAGCGAGGGCAGAGCCCTCGCTACACGGGGGGACGCGTCGAAACGCGTGCGAGGATTCTCGGACGCGTTTTTTTGCGTTCGGGTGGTGTGCGAGGATTCTC
>JBEBUW010000159.1:0-8473 GCA_040393065.1 Lujinxingia vulgaris
AAAAGGCCTCCTGCAACTGGCGGAACCCTCCTGCCGGCGGCAAAAGGCCTCCTGCCGGCGGCAAAAGGCCTCCTGCAACTGGCGGAACCCTCCTGCCGGCGGCAAAAGGCCACATCACCCCAAGAACTGGTCTGAAGTGACAAAAACAATACCCTGGATACAAAGTGCGCCTCCTTCAGCACACCCCGCGAAAGGAATTGGATTAAAGCCCGATGGATCTCAAGTTACAGGCTGGTTGATGCCGCGCCCATACCGTATGATAGCGCGTTACGGAGACCGCTCATCCTCACCAATTCCGTAGGTCACGCAGAATCGTCTGAACCCGGCCCCAAACAGATCACAACCAGATGAACAACTCCTCCATGCAGCCACAATGGGAAGCTCTCCGCGTTTTCCTGCGTAAAACCGACACCGCAACCCGGGGCCCCGTGCTTCTCGAAGGCGCGATCTGGTACCTCATCGCCATGCTGGCCGCTGCCCTGGGCATCCTCGCGCTGAGCGCCCTCGTGCCCACCTGGCGCGAAAGCCTGGGCGGATGGCCCCTGTGGATGGGCCTGGGCGCCGCAACACTCGCCGCCGCCATCGCACTCGGATTGTTCCTGCGCCGCAAACACGACGAATACCGCATCGCCGCAAGCCTGCAACGCCACCACCCGGAATTCCGAAACGACCTCGTCGCGGCCCTGGAATTTGGCGAAAAACTCTACAGATCCAGCACCGGCCCCGACGCTGCCGACCACGACCCCGGCTTCAGCCGCGCCCTGGCCGAAGCCCACATCGCCCGCACCGCCCGCACCCTGGCCGACCTCCAGGTCGATGGCCACCTGGGCCACCTCATCCCGCGCCGTGAGCTGACGATTCCGGCCATTTCCCTGGCAGCAACCGCACTCCTCGTCTTGCTGCCCATGATTTTCCTGCCGACCTGGACCCTCAACGCCCTGTTCGGCGCCCGCCCGCCTGGCACCTCCCTTTTAGGTCGCCCGATCGAGCGCCCCGTCGTCGGCCCCCTCGACATCACCCTCACCTTTCCCGCCTACATGGGCATCGAGCGCCAGTACATCCGTGGTTCCACCGGCTACATCGAAGCCATCGCCGGCACCAGCGTCACCATCCGCACCACGGCCCTGATGCCCGAAACCGAACGCATCGAAATCCTCCTCCAGACCGCCGACAGCCAGGAACCCCACATCCTCGTCATGGCCCGTCGCTCCGACGGTCTCTTCGAGGCCACCTTCGACGCGCTCCACGAAGGAACCTACCAGTTCCGCGCCGTGCTCAACGACAAATCCACCATCGCCGACGGCCTGAGCCGCCCCCTGCGCGTCCTTAGCGACGACGCCCCTGTCATCGAAATCACCGAACCCGCCGCGCACGAACTCGAAGTCCGCCCCGACGACATCATCGACCTCCAATTCCACGTCTCCGACGACTTCGGCATCGCAGCCATCGACCGCGTCTTTTACTTCGCCGGCGGCGAAAGCTCCCCCGACCGCAAAGGCATTGACAACATCAACCTCTCCACCTCACCCCGCTCCGCCAGCGGCAGCTTTCAGTTCGACTTAAAACCCCTCAACCTGCAGCCCAAAGACACCGTCACCCTCTACCTGGAAGCGCGCGACCACAACAAAACCACCGGCCCCGGCATCGGCAAAAGCGCCCCCATCACCCTCTACGTCGCCAGCCCCGAAGACAAACACCTGGCCAACATCGCCGACCAACAGGCCATCGCCGAAGCCCTGCTTCTCCACCTGGCCGACTTTCTCGAAGCCCCCGTCGGCGAACGAAAAGCCCAGAAAAACAACGCCTACCGACAAGTCGTCGCGGCCTCCCCCAATCCCAACGACCAGAACCCCGACGACTGGAAAACCCGCATCGAGCGCATCCAGGCCATCCACAACCAGCGCCCGCCCATTCTCGAAAACATGGAGCAACTCGCCAAAAATCTGCGCGAAGACCCCCTGATGCTCACCCGAGACATCACGTTTTTCACGGCCCTGCTCGACCAACTCCAGCAACTTCACGACGCCGGCACCTCCACGCTCGCACGCGCCACCGCAAGCGCCGCACCTCCCAGCCTGCTCACCACCCAGGCCGTCGCCGACTACGCCGCACGCAGCGAAGACGTCCTCGAAAAAGGCGTCCTCCGCTTCGAAGAACTCCTCGCCAGCCAGAAAATGGAGCTCATCCAGTCCACCGCCGAAGACATCCGCGAACTCAAAGAACGCCTCAAAGAACTGCTCGAACAATACCGCGCCACCCAAGATCCCGAGCTCAAAGCCGCCATCAAACGCGAAGTCCAACGCCTGCGCCAGCGCATGGCCGAACTCATGGCCCGCATGCAAATGCAGCTCAAAAAGCTGCCGCAAGAACACATGAACATGGAAGCCCTCCAGGCCGCCGAGCTCGAAAGCGACTCCCGACAACTCGCCGACCAGCTCCAGTCCATCGAAGAAATGCTCGACAACGACGACATCGACGGCGCCCTCGCTGCCCTCGACCAGATGGATCAAACCCTCGATTCTCTCACGCAAGACATGGACAAAGCCTTCTCCGACGCACAACCCGAAGGCATTTCCGAACTCGACCAGAAAGTCGCCGAACTCCTCGACCAGACCAACGATCTCGAAAGCCTCGAAAAATCCATCGAACACGACACCCGACAGCTCCAACAAGAAATGGCCGAGCAACGAAAAGACGCCATCGAAAAAATGCTCAAACCCTTCACCGACGACATGCTGCGCCGCATCGACGAACAAACCCGCGCACTCGACAAAATCGCCGAGCGCGAACTCGCCGAACGCGACCGCCCGCTCATCGAAGAAGCCCAGAAAAAACTCCAGAGCCTGCGCGAAATGGTCGAGCAACAAGACATCGAACAAAGTCTCCAGCGCGCAAAATCCTCGCTCGACAGCCTGCGCGCCCTGCGCCAGATGATGAACCTATCCCAACGCTACATGCCCCCCAACACCGCCGAGTACCGCCAGACCACCGAGGCCCTCGCCGAACTGAACCCCACCGTGCCCCGCGGCCAACAAATCGTCGACGAACTCGAGAAAATGATGAACCAGGGCCAAAAAAACATGCAGCCCCAACATCAAAAAGCCCTCGAAGAACTCGCCGAACGCCAGAAACAAGCCGCCGAACAGGCCGAAAAACTCGGCGAACAACTCGATCAGGCATCCGAACGCTTCCCCACCCTCGATCAACAACTCCGCCCCCAGCTCGACGCTGCGAAAGAAGCCATGCAACAGGCCCAGAAAAGCCTTTCCGAGCCCAATACCCAGCGCGCCCTCGACGAAGAACGCGCCGCCCTGGACCAGCTCGGCCAACTCAAACAATCCATGCGCGACGCCCTGCAACGCGAGAAAAACCAGCAGCGCCAGAGCGGCCAGGAACAATCAGAACGCGTCGAAATCCCGACCCAGGACAGCCGCCAATCCCACGAACGCTACCGCAAAGAAGTCATGGAAGGCATGCGCGAAGGTCGCCTCGAAGATTACCAAAGCGAGATCGAACGCTATTACAAGAGTCTGGTAGAATGAAAATTCTAGTTCATAAAACAGCCAAAAACTTCTTCACAGCCCTGTGCTTCGCCCTGCTCGCTGTCACCTCCCTGGCATTCGCCCCCGCCGCACAGGCGCAATCTGCCGCACAGGCCGAAAACCTGCTCTCCAGCTGGCAAATGCCCCGGGCACACGCCGTCATCCAGCAACTCGCCGCTCAATATCCCGGCACCCCGCAAGTCCTCTACCTGGAAGCACGCTACGATTTTTACCAGGGCAACTACCAACAAGCGCTCGACAAAATCGACGCCGCCATCGCCCAGAGCGGCCCCCACCAGCCCAACCTCGTGCAACTGCGCGAAATCATCCACAACACACTCGAAGTCACCAAAAACTACGAACGACACATCAGCCCCAGCAAACGCTTCGAGATCTACATCGCACCCGGCCGTGACCGCGTCCTTTTGCCCTACGCCTTCGAAGCCCTCGACGCAGCCTACGACGCACTCGCTGAAGAACTCGGCTACCACCCGCCCACGCCCATCCGCGTCGAAATCTACCCGGAAACCGCCGTCCTCGCCAAAGTCTCCACGCTCAGCGACGAAGAGATCCGCACCTCCGGCACCATCGCCCTCTGCCAGTACAACCGCCTGATGATCACCAGCCCCCGCGCTCTTTTACGCGGCTACGGCTGGGTCGACACCCTGATCCACGAATACGTCCACTACATCGTCAACCAGAAAGCCGCCAACCGCGTCCCCATCTGGATGCACGAAGGACTCGCCAAATATCTGGAACGCCGCTGGCGAGGACCGGACCAGAATCAGTTGTCCATAGCGAGTGAGCAGTTGCTGCATGAGCGCCTCAAAGCCAACACCCTGATCCCCTTTGAAGCCATGCACCCCTCGATGGCCAAACTCCCAAGCCAGGAAGACGCCGCCGTCGCCTTCGCCGAAGTCTACACCGTCATGGAATACCTGCGCGAAAAAGTCGGCCCCGGCGCCTTCGCCAAACTCCTCGACACCATCAACCAGGGCCACGACGCCCAGCAGGCTTTCGCCCTTGTTCTCGGCACCACCTTCAAAAGCTTCGAGCGCGACTGGAAAGCCTTCTTAAAAACCCGCCCCACACCCGACATCCCCGCGGACGCAACCTTCCAGGATCGCCTCGTCTTCAAAGAAGACGGCGGAACCTCCGGCGAACTCAGCCAGATTTCCCAACCCCAGGCACGCGACCACATCCACCTCGGCGAACTCCTCCAGGCCCGCCAGCGCTTCGCCGCCGCCGTCGTCCAATACGAAAAAGCCGGCCGCCTGCTCGGCGACCACAACCCCATCCTGCAAACCCGCCTGGCCCAGAGCCTGCAACACATCGGACGCCACAAAGACGCCATCGCCGCCCTGCTCACCGTACGCGATCTGCACCCCGGCTACGTCACCACCTGGCTCGAACTCGGCCGCGCCTCCAACGCGCTCGGCGACCACAATAACGCCCGCGAATACCTCCTCGAAGCCGCCCGCATCAACCCCTTCCACCCCGACGTTCACCAGGAACTCGCCATCGCCTACGACAAACTCGGCCAGCCCGACCTTGCCAAAATCGAACGCGAATTCATGCAAATCGTCCGCTAAAATCCCCCCGCACTGTTCAAAGCCAACGCTTATTTCACCCAGCACGCCTTGATATTCGTAAACTCCAGCATTCCAAACGCCGAAAGCTCACGCCCATAGCCGCTGTGCTTAATCCCACCAAAAGGCATCCGCGGATCGCTCTTTACAATCTCGTTAACCGCCACGTAACCCGCCTGCATCCGCCCCGCCAACGCACGACCACGCTCTGCCGTCGTCCACAAACTTGCCCCCAACCCATATTCCGAGTCATTGGCAAGCGCAATCGCATGCTCGACATCCTCTGCAACCGTCACCGACGCCAGCGGCCCAAACGTTTCTTCCCGAAAAGCCGTCATTTCCGCCGTCACGTCCACAAGCAGCGTCGGCGGATACATAAACCCCGCCCCTTCTGGAATCTCCCCGCCCAACAAGCAACGCGCGCCCTGCTCGACACTCTCCACAACCTGACGATGCAGCTCATCCCGCAGATCTTGCCGCGCCAACGGCCCGATCTGCGTCTGCTCATCCAGCGGATTCCCCTGTCGTAAGCCCGAAAGACGCTCCCGAAACCGCTCCACAAACTGCTCATAAACAGGCCGTTCTACAATGAACCGCTTGGCCGCAATACAACTCTGACCGTTGTTTTGCGTCCGCCCCAGAACAGCCTGCTCAACGGTTCGTTCCAGATCACAATCCGCCAGGACAACAAACGGATCCGAACCGCCCAGCTCCAGCACGCATTTTTTCAACGCGCTCCCGGCCGTCGCCGCCACCGAACGCCCTGCCCCCACCGATCCCGTCAAAGTCACCGCAGCAATGCGTCGATCACAAATCACATCCGCCACCTGCTCATTCGACGCAAACAAATTCACCACCAGCCCGTCCGGCGCTCCAACCTTTGCAAAAATCTCCTCAATATCCAGCGCACATCCGGTCACATTCGGCGCATGCTTCAATACCGACACGTTCCCGACCATCAGATTCGGCGCCGCAAAACGGAAAAACTGCCAGAACGGAAAGTTCCACGGCATGATCGTCAAAATCGCTCCCAACGGCTCAAAACGCACCGCACTATACGCCGCCTCCGTCGCAACCGACTGCGTTCTCAAAATTTCCGCCCCATGTTCTGCAAAATAATCACAGGTCCACGCACACTTCTCGACCTCGGCCCGCGCCTGAGCAATCGGTTTCCCCATTTCCTCCGACATGCGCCACGCATATTTCTCTTTTTCCGACCGAAGCATACCGGCCACATTGCGCAACAAATCCGCGCGCTGTTCCAGCGACGTCGTCTTCCACACCTCCAGCGCTTTTGACGACCTCTCCAGTTTACTCTGCACAGCCTCATCGGAATCAGCAGAATACTCAGCAATCACGGCACCAGAAAACGGATTTACAGACTGTAACATGGCAGGCCTCAAGCAAAATCGAGATAGAGAAGACGACAAACACGCCTGTCGCCATTCAAAGCGTTCAAGCGCCAATTTATGCGGCATCCCCGACTTTGCAAGTTCATACCAGAGGATTTCCGCCTACTCGCGGCACTCCACGCCGGCCGGGCAGAACTCCGGCTCCTCCACCCCAAAATAACTCTGCCATTTCATAAACGGATACATATTTTCTGCCCGTAAATGAAACCGCCCCCGCGGAATCACCTCTTCGCCGGCCACCAGCGCCTCAGCAAGTGTCGGAAAAACCCCGATAACCCGCGATTGCGCCGGCACATATTCATACACCGGAACCTGCACCTCACTGGCCGGTACAACCCGCGTATCCTGCTGCGCATCCTGCACCGTCATCATCCGACCTGTCTCACGCCGCTCTGCAGATGCTTCCACCCGTACCAGCGCATACGGCCCCTCTTCCCGGCGCTGGCTGCCCTCAGAAAACTGAAATATCAGCGCCCCGACCTCATTCTGATCTTCGCGATACACGCAGTACATGGCTGACTTCACCAGATGAACCCGTCCCGTCTTCCCGCGCGCCAACGGAGCCGTATTCACCCTGGAAATCGCCATACCCTCGCGCCCCAGATAAAAACTATCGCCGCGCTCACCGGTATGACGCACCAACATCGCAAAGATCGGCGTATCTTTATTCGGCGCCGCACTAAAATGACAGTGCGCCGCCGTCACCTCACGATTCCGAAACGTCGTCTCCCGAATCCCACGCGTAATGGCTTCCTGATACTCCACCACATGCCATTTCAAAACGCCGCTATAACCAATGTCACTGTTTTCATGACGCGCATAAACTTCCTGATAATCATCTTCTGGATGATCCAGATCGATGACCTCTTCAATCTCATTGGTCTGATGCTCGTCCTCATCTCCCTCTTCCATCTGGCCCGGATCTTCCTCTACCGGCTCCTCATGCTCACCACGTTCAGAGACTTCTACGATCTCCAGTTTCTTCACACTTGGAACACGCCGAATACAATCGGCACAGCCCGATAAATCTTGCGCCTCCTCCACAACTCTACTGGATGTCTTGCACCCAACATGAAAGCAAAACAGCAATATCAATAACGAGATACAGCACTGAACCATCCGTTCCATGCGCTCGTTTGCCATCGCCCTACTCTCCGCATTACCCAACGCCCTCAGCAAACATACTTTTCACACTATTCAACAAACGTGGGTACCAATAGAGCGTCTGACAGGGCAACACACAGAACAACACCTTGTGTATCAGAGCAGCCACGCACCGTTTTATTTACTTGAGTTCGAACTCGGACGGGCTTTGCCCGGAAAAATGGAACCTCAGTTCGAGCTCGGGCGGGCTTTGCCCGGAAAAATGGAGGCTCACCTCGGATTTTGGCGGGCCTGGCCCGGAAAAATGGAACCTCAGTTCGAACTCGGACGGGCCTTGCCCGGAAAAATGGAACCTCAGTTCGAACTCGGACGGGCTTTGCCCGGAAAAATGGAGGCTCGCCTCGGATTTTGGCGGGCTTTGCCCGGCCGCGTTGTAGGCTCGCCTCAACTTCGGGCAAAGTAGGAATGGGTAGCATGTCGCATCGTGCTGCCCGGGGAAAACCCTCACCCTTCACCACAACTTTGCAAAATATTAAAAATATCAGGCAACTTTTTCCGAAAATCTCCGATAACAAATATAGCAAGTCGGAAGCCCTTCCCTCATCAGTTCCCGGGAAGAGCCGGTTGGCGAGCGTCAGTGAGTTGGGTTAGCAGTTTTCCCGAGTGGCCATAGGGAAATCCCGCCTGATGTCGACGGTTCTTTTTGAGGAGAGAGAAGGTGCCAAAGAGGAGCTACGGTAGGGTGACCTGGTTGCGTGAAACCCGCGGGCTTGTTGTAGGAAACATGGTTGTAGGCCCAAAGGACTGCGAATAAGGACGAGATTTT
>JBEBUW010000160.1:0-8357 GCA_040393065.1 Lujinxingia vulgaris
CAGAGGCCCAGGGTTAGCACAACGCCGACGCGCTCCGCAGGGGCCAGAGGCCCCGTTGCGCGGGTGGTTGTTTGGGGTTTGGGTGGCGTGTGGGATTAGTGGTTGAAGAGGACGTCTTCCCATTGTTGGATGAGGGTGGGCCAGGCCAGGGGGGCGATTTTTTGGCGCGTTTCTTCGGAGAGGCGCTGGCGTTGTTTGGGGGAGATTTTGGAGAGCTTTTTGATGGCGGCGGTCCAGTGCTCGGGTTCGTTGGAGGTGAGGCGTTGGAGATCGGGATCGGGGAGATAGGCTTCGATTCCGGGGACGTGGCCGCACAGCGTGATGAGTCCGAGGGAGGAGGCTTCGAGGAAGCTGACGGGGAGGCCTTCGTGGCGGCCGTTGGAGAGCGCTCGCGAGGGCAGGAGAAAGTATCCGCAGCGGTTGATGATGTTGTATTTGTGGTCGCCGGTGATGATGCCGTGGAATTGGATTTCGGGGCGGGCGCGGGCGCGTGCTTCCAGGTAGTTGCGCTGGGGACCGTCGCCGGCGATGTGGAGGCTTGAGCCGTCGCGCAGGCGTGCGGCCAGGAATGCATCGATGGCCAGATCGAAGCCTTTGATGGGGACGTGTCGGCCCATGCAGAGCCAGTCGAGGCGTTCGCTGCGGATGGTGGTGGTGGGATCGATTTCTTCGGTGATGTTGGGTGGATCGAAGCCCATGCTGAGGATGCGGGCGTGGCGCGCGTCGGCGTACTGGCTGAGTTTGTCGCGCAGCTCGGCTGTGGGGACGGTGATGGGGCCGTCCACGATGATTTTGGCGAGCTGCCGGGCGATGGGGCGGGGGAATTTGGCGAGCATGTGGATGCCGCCGGAATGTCCGATGACGACGGAGGGGATGCCGAGCATTTTGCCGCAGAGCCTGGCCAGGATGCCGCCGGGCAGAACCCAGTGGCCGACGATGACGTCGTATTGGTGGCGTCGTGCGCGGATTTTTTTGACGAGCCGCGCGGCCATGGCGGCCATGGCGGGGGGAATCATGATGGCTTTGAGAGGGGCAGTTTCGAGGTTTTCGGGTGCGCCGGCGCCGTAGAAAAGCGTGTCGAGGCCGTCGGGTGCGTAGCGGACGCGTTCGACGGTGTGGCTGATGGGCGCATACTCGGGATCGACGGCGGCATCGCTCCAGGTGAGGACGTTGACGACGTGTCCGCGTTCGGCGAGGTGGTTGCAGAAGTCGAGGACAAATCGGCCAGAGATATCGCTAGAGTAGCGAGGATAGCTGCTGGTTATGCACAGAACGCGCAGAGGTTGGGAGAGTGTCATTGTTATCGGAGGTTAGTTGGTTTGAAGTTTTTTCTGGGACTGCAAATTTGCGGCGCGTCGAAGAGCGCCGCGGAAGAGGATTCCGGAGATGGGAACGATGATTTTGGGAACGCTGAGGCCGCTGATTTCGTCGGCGTAGACGGGTCGGACGGTGGGTTGCGTGATGCGTGCGCCGTTTTCGGCGAGTCGCAAGAGCATGTCGTTCGGGTAGCCGTAGCGTGGGTAGATGTCGTGGAGCGGTAGTTTCTGGAGCATGGTGGAACTGATGGCTGTGTATCCGCACTGGGCATCGTCGAGGTCGGCGATGCCGGCGACGTAGCCGGTGAGTCTGGCGAGCAGGCGTGTGCCGGCGCGTCGGATGGGGGGCATGGCGCGTGCTTCGTGGTGTACGAGGCGGTTGCCTTTTGCGTAATCGGCGGTTCCCCGGGTGAGGGGTTGTAGAAGGCCGGGGAGGTCTTCGGGGTCCATCTGGTCGTCGGCGGCCATGACGGCGATGACATCAGCGCCGAGTTGCATGGCGCGTTGGTAGCCTTCGGTGATGGCGCGGCCGACGCCGTAGTTGAAGCCCAGGCGCACGACGTGAACGCGCGGATCTTTCTGGGCGAACGCATGCGCGACTTCAAAGGTCTGGTCGGGGGAGCCGTCATCGACGACGATGATCCAGTCGACGTAGCCGGGGATGCGGGCAAGTGTTCGGGGAAGGATTTTGGCTTCGCGGTAGGCGGGGACGACTACAGCGACGGAAGCGTTTTCGAACATCAGGTGATTCCTTAGCTTTACTACGAGAAGGTGTTTCAGGAGAGGGTTGTGCTTTTTTCTAGTCGCGGCGCAGGAACCAGGCGGCGGGATCGATGGCGCGGCCCTGGTGTCGGAGTTCGAAGTAGAGTTTGGGGCCTTCGATGCTGCCGGTCTGGCCGGATTTTCCGAGGGTGTAGCCCCGGCTGACTTGTTTGCCGGGTTCGACGTCGATGGTGTCGAGGTGGGCGTAGATCGAGTGATAGCCGGAGCCATGGTCGAGGATGACGATTTTGCCGTAGCCCTGGAAGGTCTGGGCCATGGCGACGGTTCCGGGGGCGACGGCGCGCACGGGCGTGTTGGGTTCGATCAGGTAGGTGTAGCCGGTGTGGCGGATGAAGCTCATGGAATCGGCCTGTTTGCGGGGGCCGAAGGTGTAGTCGGGTGCGCTTGTGACCGGCGTGATGAGGGTGCCTTTGAGGCGGTGGAAGTCGTCGGTGGCGGGATTGGGTGTGGAAGCGGCGCGGGCGGTTTGCAGGGACTGGTCGAGTTGTTCGCGCGTGGTTTCGAGCTCGGCCCGGGCGCGGGCGCGCTGTTCGGGGGCGCGGGCCTGGGCGATGATTTTTGCGCGTTCGCGTTGTGTGGCTTCGGAGCGGGCGGTGTTCTGGGCGAATTCGACGCCGAGCCGGGTGACGTGCAAAAGCAGTGTATCGATGCGTTGTTCGTCTTGTTGGACGGCGTGCAGCAGGTTGATTTCGGCGGCGCGGGTTTGCAGCGCTTGCGGGCGCGCGTAATCGAGCAGGCGGTTGGTGTCGGCGCCGTGGCCGGTGGGCCAGTGGTGTTGTTCGCGTTCGGTGAGGCGGTCGGCGCGCTCCCAGGCAGCGAGTTGTGTGGCCAGTTCGCGCTGGAGGCGCATGGTGGCGCGGCGCGCGGTGTCGGCGTCCTGGGTCTGGTGTTCGAGGCGGCGGGCGACGTCGGCCATCGCCTGTTGGTTGGCGCGGCTCTGGGCCTGGAGGCTTGCGAGCCGTGCTTCGTTGTGGTCGAGGATGGCGAAAACGGAGGTGTTTTCGTGGGCAGGCTGGCTGTTTGCCAGGGGCGGTGCGGCCGTCGTGAAGGTTACGACTGCGGCCGTACACAATCCCATAGTGGTCATGAATCTACGCATCGTAATCTTCCAAACATTCATCGCGATCCTCGCCAGCGCAACAAGGGACGCAAGATGGCGTCGGGTCGGGATTGGATTTTGCGTCGTGTAACGATGATTCCAGCGAGCAGGCCGAGGACGGGGCCGAAGAACAGGGGGCTTGCGAGGATGAGGATGCTGGTGATGGAGAAGATTTTGACCTGTCCCAGCGCGAGCGCCAGATCGGTTTGCCAGATGATGAGCGCGAGGCTGATGCATGTGGTCGCGGCGATGCCGCTCCACAGGCCGATGGCGAGTCCACGGATGAGGGTGGGGCGGCGCAGGACGGTGTCGTCGGCTCCGAAGGCTTCTAAAATGGCGAGTTCGTGGCGTTCGTGGTGCTCGATGGAGCGCAGGAAGTTGGTCAGTGCGGTGAGAGAACTGAGGGTGAGCATCAGCAGGAGGAAGCTGGTGATGGCGGTGGCAAAGCCGGTGAGGCGCAGGGTTTTGAGCGCGTTTGCAGAGGGAATGTCGACGGAATCGACTTCCATGCGCGCTTCGAGTCCGGCGACACGGGCGATGAGCTGGATGTGTCCAGCGAGCGGGATTTTTGGTTCGAGAATGAGACTGTGGGGGAGCATAGCCGGGGTGAGTCCGAGGTCGCGGATGTGGTCAGAGCCAAGGCGTGTGCTGAGATGCTGGAATGCCTCGGCGGGTGTGCGCCGGGAGACGTTTGCGACGCCGGGCCACTGGCTGATTTCTTCTTGTAATTGTTGGACGGCGTCGTTGCTGACGTCGGTCGTAAGGTAAATGATGGGGCGATAGTTGTCGAGTTTTTGGCGCGCGATATCGAAGGTGCTGGTGGCGGTGAGCATGAGCACTGCCGGGATGATCAGGGCGACGGCCAGCATGAGGGAGGTGAGGATGGTGCGCGATTTGCGGTCGTACAAACGCTGAAGGGGAGGTCTTAGCATGAGGGGACCTCGGTGGAAGCGGCAAGGGGCTGGAGCTGGTTTTCGTGGATGTAAAGTCGTTGGACGTGGGGTTCGGAGACGACGGGCTCGCGGGCAAAAAGGGTGACGGTGCTGCCGTTGGTCTGGGCGGCGCGCAGCAGGGTGAAGATGGGTTGCAGGTGGTTTTTATCGAGGATGCCAAAGCCGTCGTCGATCAGGATCAGGGGTGGGCGGCCGATGATGGCGCGGAGCACGGCGATGGCCTGGCGTTCGGAATTGGCGAGTGATTTTAGGGGGGCGTCGCGCAGGTGGATGAGGTTGAGTGCGTCGAGCAGGCGCTCGGCTTCGGTGGCGGCGTTGGCAGCCTGGCCGCGGACGATGAGGGGAATGATGAGGTTTTCGATGGCGGTGCGGCGGTTGAGCAGGGTCGGGTTCTGGGCGCAGCTTCCGATGCGTCGGCGCAACTCGGCGTAGGCGGGTCCGCGCAGGCGTTCGACATTGCGGCCGGCGAGGAGGATTTTTCCTTTGCGGGGGCTGTGGCTTAAGCTCAGAAGCGAGAACAGCAGGCTTTTGCCGCTTGCTGGTGGTCCGATGATTTCGGTCCAGGAAGCGGGTTCGACTTCAAAGCTGGTGTTGTCGAAGATGGGTTGCCCGGCGCGCGGGTGAACGATGGAAAGCTGAAAGCAGGAGATCATGGAGGTCGTCAGGACACGGTTTTAGCCGTGCAGGTATGCTTCTACGAGCGTGAGCAGTGAGAGGTCTTCGGCAGGAGGGACGCAGCCGGTCCAGGCGCGCTGGCCGGTGGGTTCAAAGTCGATGAGCGGTGCATCGGCGGCGGGACGATTGGGGTTTAAGCGTGCGGCGGCGGCTCGCGCGGCCTGGATGGCGGGCGAAATCGGGGCTGCTTTGTGGGATTCCAGGGTTGTGGTTGCTGCCCGGGAGGCGGATTTTGCGCCGGGCGCGGGTACGGCTTTGTTGGTGGCCGATGCGCTGAGGGTCTGGGTGTCGAGGACGAGTGTGAGGGGTTCGTCGTTTTCGGAGGATTTGGTGGCGGCAGCTCGCGCGGGTTTTTTCAGACCGGGTTTGCTGGCGCCGGGTTTGGAGCCCATGAAATCGTCGAAGAGATTATCGACGGCTTCTTCGTCGGCTGCAGAGGCGTCGCTGACGGCGCTGAGTTCGGAGGTGCTGGTGAGTCCGGCGAGTTTGGATTTTAAGGCCGCGAGGTCAACGTGATCGCCGACGTTCGGGCTGTGGAAGGCGGCTTCGCCTTCTTGTTCGACGAGTCGGGCGGCGTCGGGGACGCGTTCCTGGCTGGGGGTGAAATCGGCTTCGTCGACTTCTTCCACGGCGGCACTTTCGACCGGATCGAGGCCTACCAGGTGGTTGTATTCGCCGGCTTTGAGCTTTTTGAACAAGCCTTTGTGGCTTGCCTGCATGATGGAGCGAATTTTTTTGTCGCGTTCGTCGTCGCTGAGATTTTGGACGAGCTCGGCGTAGGGCGTAATTCTGGTGTCGAGAATCTGCCCGCCCTGGAAGAGTTGTGATTCGACGCTCTGATCGTTGCCACTGCCACGATCTTCGGTCTGGATGTGGAAGGTCAAACCACGATATTGAACATCATTATTATAGCCTATCAGCATACCAACTCCAGATGGGCGCGGAACACGAAAAAGGAGTACGCGGCGTGCAATTTAGCATAAGGGAAGGCGAAGCAACAACGTGGATCTTTTGCGTGAATGCGGAGTAGAGTGTGGGCGTGAAGCGAAGCCGGGATTTTGGGCTCTGCGTAGTTCGTCTATTTAAGAAGTGGTTGTGAGCATGAGTCAGAAGGATCGGCCGATCGGGGTGTTTGATAGTGGTGTGGGTGGATTGACGGTGATGCGCGCGGTGGTGGAGGCGTTGCCGGGTGAAGATATCATTTATCTGGGGGATACAGCGCGTGTTCCGTACGGGAATCGGGGTGCGGAGACGGTGCGGCGGTATGTGCTGAACGCGGCGGAGACGTTGCTTGCCTATGATATCAAGGCGCTGGTCGTGGCGTGTAATACAGCGACGGCGTACGGGTTGGATGCGTTGCGGGCGCAGTATCCAGAGCTGCCGGTGGTGGGGGTTGTGGAGCCGGTAGCGCGGCGTGCGGCGCAGGTGACGCGCAGCGGCAAGATCGGGGTGCTGGGGACGCGGGGTACGGTGTTGAGCGGGAGTTATCCGCAGACGTTGCGTGCGTTTCATCCAGGGGCGGAGGTGCATCAGGTGGCGTGTCCGCTTTTGGTGCCGCTTGCGGAGGAGGGCTGGTCGAGCGGTGCTGTGACGGAGACGGTTGTCGAGAGTTATGTGCGTCAGCTTGCGGCGTGTGCCGTGGACACGTTGATTCTGGGGTGTACGCACTATCCGTTGTTGGAGGCGTCGATTCGTGTGGTGGTGGATCGCGTGCTGGGGGAAGAAGTGCGTCTTCTTGACTCAGGCGCTGCTACAGCGGAGGCTTTGCGCGAGCTGCTGGTCACTCGCCGGTTGTTGCGTGTTGATTCGGAGGCGCAGGCCGGTGGCAAGCAGCGGTTTTTGTTGACGGATATTCCGGATGGCTTTGTAGAAACTGCGATGCGCTTTTTTGGTAGTGATATTTTGTCGTGCGAGCATGTCGATATTGTCGACGGCGGCGCGATGACCAGGAAAATGGTCTTGTGATGAAAAAACTATCGGTATTGTTGGCAAGTCTTGTGTTGGTTTCGTTGAGTTTTGCAGGGACAGCCCGGGCGCAGAGCGGGCCGGCTTCTGGCGCGTCGTCGGAAGAGCGGGTGGCTGCGTTGCAGATCGATATCGCGAACAACGTGGAGGCGCGGATCCGCTCGGATATTGAGAGTGCGACGACGGCGGCTTTTGCGGACGTTAAGGGTTGGACGCTGGTTTCGGCCGATACAGTGCGCCGGCAGCTCAAGCCGGTGGTGCGTGATTGTTTTACGGAAGATTGCCTGAAAAACGCGGGTGAGTCGCTGGGTTTGCGCACGGGTTTTTCGGTGAAGATGACCGGGGAAGCGCAGATTTATGAGTGGACGCTGACGTTGTACGATCTGCGCACGGGCAGTCCGCTGAATCTGATCAAGGGCACGTGCGAGTTGTGCGGGCAGGCGGAGGTCTCCAAGGGGTATACGCGCTCGCTGACGAGTCTTTTGCAGGCGACGACGGTGCCCGACACGATTGTGGAAGGTTCGCAGGCCGGGGCCGTGGGGGAAATGGATGGTGAGGTGCGCCTGCGGATCAGCGTGGTGCCGGTGGATACCGATATTTATCTGGGCGGCGTGCTGGTGGGCCAGGGTGATTCGACAATTCCGGTGGGTTCGGGGCGTCACGAATTGCGTTTTGCGCGCGAGGGTTATCGGGGATTGCAGGAGGCGATTCTGGTCAATGAAAATTCGCCGAAGTCGATCTTGTTGCGCGTGCATTTGAGTGAAACGCCGCCGGCGCCGCAGCTTGTGCAGGGCGGCGGGGATGGAGCGGTCGATCGGTTGGGTGAGGATCGAAAACTGTGGGGCTGGATCGGTGTGGGATCGGGTGCGGCCTTGCTGACGACGGGGATCATTCTGGCGAGTATGGATGGGGATTCGACGTGTTCGGATCGACCGTATGCGCGGTGCCCGGAGGTGCGTGCGACGGCCGGCGGTGCGGTGGTGACGAGTTTGCTGGGCGGTGCGTTGTTGGCTTCGGGGGCGGGACTTTTGACGTGGGAGTGGTTGAGTGGGCACGGCGGGGGGGCGGCGCCGGCGGGAGATGATGGGAAGGGTGTGGAGGATGTCGGGGACGTCGGGAGTGCGGTGCGGAGGAGTGTGGGGATTTCTCCGGCGGCGGGATTGGATGGGGTGGGATTGCAGGTGTTCGGGCGGTTCTGAGGTTGGCGAAGGAAAAGGCGCACGCGAAGGCGCGAAGACGCGAATTGCCGCGAAGGTTTTATAAAGTTGGAAAGGGTAGGAAAGGTGCACCGCGTAGCGAGGCGTCAGCCTCCGCGGAGCGCCGCGGGTTGTTTTAGCCCTCGGCGTCAGCCGACGGGTGGGGCCGGTGCCTATTGCCTGATCTGATTAGGTGGAATGGTCGGGCAGGTTTGTCTCTCGCGAAGCCGCGAGGCCGCGAAGGAAAAAGCAAAGAACAGCAAGGGGTTAAGGGTCGAGTGGCGCGGATTGGCCGGAATTGAGCGAATTGGGGGGGTCGAGTGGCGCGGATTGGCCAGAATTGAGCGAATTGGGGGAGTCGAGTGGCGCG
>JBEBUW010000161.1:0-8221 GCA_040393065.1 Lujinxingia vulgaris
GCAAAAAAAGAAGAAAAATTTTGCAGTGACGAGGCTCAAGTGCGTAAAAATTCAGGCAGAAAATTCTTGAAATCACAGAAAATTCAAGAGTTTTCATGTCTTTTCAAGAACTGTTCAGTCCAGGCCGGCCGTGACAGAGAGAAAATCATTGGGTGAAAAATTTTTTCTGGGACAGGCCGTGTCTGGGGGATTAAAAATCAGGGTCGAGTTCCCATTGGGGAAAAGGATCGGGGATTTGGAAGGTTCCAGAAGTAAATTGGTGGAATTCTTCGTCCGTTACGAGGCAAGCATTGAGGCTTGCGGTGAGGGCTTGTGGATCCATTTTGGTTCCGAGGAAGGCGATTTCCTGGTGACGATCGCCGGCCTGAGCATCCCAGTTCTGGGTGGCCCAGGCCAGGGTTTCGGGATCATCGGGCCATTCGTTGCGCGGGAGTGCGGCAAGCCAGTAGCCGCCGGGTTCGAGGGCGCAAGAGGGGCCGGTGTGGGACCAGTCGCCGACGATAGCATCGCGTGTGGCGAGCCAGATGCTGCCTTTGGAGCGAAATACGCCGGGCCAGCCACTTTCGATGCATTCCAGGAGGCGTTGGGGATGAAAGGGGCGGCGGGCTTGATAAACAAATTGTTGGGGGGCGCTTTGGTTCGGGTTTTCGAGGGCGTGGAGCCAGCCGGCGCGTTGGGTGGTCTGGTCGAAATCGAAGACTTTATGGGGGAGAATTTTACCAGGTTCGATGGCGCCGTAGGTGGCAGGCAGGAGCTGTGCGCTCCGGTTTAAGGTTTGGATGTGGGCG
The DNA here is from genome assembly GCA_040393065.1 of Lujinxingia vulgaris. GTDB lineage: Bacteria > Myxococcota_A > Bradymonadia > Bradymonadales > Bradymonadaceae > JACCWM01. The sequence goes on from JBEBUW010000161.1 coordinate 789, forward strand.
CTGATTGTTTCGAGGGTGGATTCGTCAATGAGATCGGTTTTGTTGATAACGATGATATCAGCAAACTCGAGCATGAAGATCAGGGATTCGGCGAGGCTCTGGTCATCTTCGTCGTCGGAGATTGTGAAGAGGATGTCGAGGAAGGTGGAGGCATCGACGACGGTAATCATGGCGAAGATTTCGGCCGCATCCTGCTCGAAAGTGAGTGATTCCGCGATGGTGGCCGGATCGGAAATGGAGCTTGTTTCGATGAGGAGATATTCGTGGGCCGGGTTTGTGGACAGGTTTTGGACCTGGTCGACGAGATCGAGACGGCCGCTGCAGCAGCTGCAGCCTGGTAGGTGTTGGTGTGAGAGTTTTTGGCTGTTCTGGTCGATAACTGCGGTTTTCTCGGCGGAAGTTGATTGGAGAAGGTGTTTCAGGACGGAGGATTTTCCTGCTTGTTGAAGGCCGGAAAGGATGAATGTGGGTAATTTTCTGGCCATTTGGGCTCTCCGATGATGCAGTAAGGAAGCGGCAAAATCGGTGGGTGCATATATCTTTTTTGAAGGGATGGTCAAGTTGACAGGTCGGAAGCGGATAGCGGTTGTGGTGGTGTTGGTGGGGATTGCAGCGGGGGTGTCGTGGTTTGTGATGCAGGGAATGCATTCGCGGAGTGGGGAAAAGGTCGGTGAAGGTGCGGTTTTGGACGCTGGAGATGCGCAGCCGGAACTGGCCGGGCGGGCGAGCTGGGAGGCGGGGGAGAATGACGTGGTTGTTGGGGTGGATGTGGAGCGGGAGATTCCGGGGTTTGTGGGCGGCGCGTTTTCGGGAGCTTCGCTGATCCCGTTGCCGGAGGGGACGGAGGACGTGGCGTGGGAGGCTGTACGGGAGAATGGTGGAGTGCTGGTTTCGGGTACGGGGCAGTGGCGGGGCAATCAGGTCGAGGTGAGTTGGCGGTTTGTGGCGGGCGATCCACAGTCACGGTTACAGGTGGTGGTGCGGGATGTGGCGGTGACTGAGCTGTTGGGTGGTGATGTTGTGGGGATGGTTGCAGTGGGCAGGCCGGTGCAGCAGTTTCTGGATGAAAAAGCGCGGTTGAGAGAGGGGATAGGAACGGCTGGCGAGGGCGTTGTCTGGGCGCAGTGGTCGGCCGGTGAGGAGGCGTTGACTTTGTCGGGCATCGTGGCGGATAGCGCGGTTCTGGGAGGCGCAGGAACGGAGCTTGAGGTCGCGTTCTGGCGGCGCGGCGATTTGGATGAGGCTGTTCTGGGTTGTGAGCAAGTAGAGGCAGGGCGGGTTACGCTGGTTGTTCAGTTGGATTGGACGGTAGGAAGCGGGTTGCCGATGGCAGCGGCGCGGTTGCCGCATGGATATAGGGCGGCTCTGGTGCCGGTTTTTGGTGATGTCAGTACGCTTGCGAATCGTGAATGGCGGGCCGGGGCAGCGCGTAGTGTGGAGGACTGGCTGGGGCGGGCGCGGACATTGATTTATGGGCATTCAAGTCCGGAAGATCCGCGGTATGGAAATGGCGGATTGCTGGGGACGCATTTCGGGGGAAGCGTGGTGGTGCCGGGTGCGTGGTGGGGTGAGTCAGAGGTGCAGGCGTTGGCGGCGGAACTTGCGGGGACGCGTGTTGAGCTTGTGCCGGACGGGATGGCTGCGCCGGATGAATTGGGGGAGGGGGCTGTGTATGTGGCGGGGGATGCCCTGTGTGAGCAGGTGGCTCGTGCGGTTGCTTCTGGTGCTTCGTTGCTGTTGGTGCCGGGCGCGCCGGATGTTGTGGCGCCGGAGATCGGACGGGCGGGCAATGTGCGGGGGAAGGATGCAGGCAGGGTGCAGGTGATGGGCGCGGTAGGCCTGGATGGACGTCGTGCGCCGCTGGTGGAAGGCGTTTTTGCGCAGGAAGCGCTTGAGAGCTTGTTGCGAGAGCGGGAGATTTCGGTGATTTCGACGCCGCTCGTGGCGACGCGCAATCCGTTGATTGAGCTCTGGCACGAAGCGCTTCTGCAGCCGGAGCGAGGCGGCGAGTGGACGCTGCAGGAAGATGTTTCGCGGGCTTTTGCGCGTGGTGAGCTGTTTAGGGAGACGGAAAAGTTTCTGGTGACCAGTGCGTCAGCGTTGCAGAAATACTGGCGTGAGCGCGCGCAGGTCGATGTGTGGCAGGGGCCGGACGGGGAGTTGGTGATTCATCATGGTGGGGAGCAGGCCGTGGCGGGATTCACGGTGGTGATTGCCGGGCAGGTGCGCAGGGTTGACGAGGATGCGGCGCAGGGCATTGAGCTTGTGGTCAAGGAAAATGAGACTTTCCTGTGGCTGGATCTGGAGCCAGGCGCTCGCCGCGAGGTGTTCTTGGAGTCGGTGGTGCCGGGGGCGGACGTGGGCTTTGAAGACGAGAGTCGATTGCACGGCGTGCGCTGGCAATAAGGTTTAGTGTTCGACGTGTGGTTCGTGGGCCTGTCCGCGATCTTTTTCGGTGTCGGTGGCCGGGCGCACTTCGAGGATTTCGCCTTCGAAGTTGAGTTGTTTTCCGGCCAGGGGATGGTTGGCGTCGATCAGGACGTCGTCGCCGCCGGCTTCTTTGATGTAGAAGATCAGGCCGGTGCCGGTTTGTCCGAACATGTCGTTGGAGTCGGAGTCATCGGGAATGAGCTCAAACGCCATGCCGGGGTGCAGGTCCATGTCTTCAGGGAATTCTTCGCGACTGACGCGTTGCTGGAATTGGATATTGTAGGGACCGTAGGCCTGTTCGGGTTCGAGGGTAACGCGGAAGGTGTCGCCGGGTTTGAGGCCGTCGAGGACTTCTTCCAGTCCGGGGATGATGTTTTCGTAGCCGTGCAGGTAGACAAAAGGTTCTGCAATGTCGACTTCTTCCAGAATGTCTCCGTGTTCGTCTTTGAGGGTATAGCGAAGGTGCACGACGCAGTCGGATTGAATATGCATGGTCGGTCCTGTGCTTGATACATCTTAGGAAGCGTCAGGCTTGAGGAGGGCCGCAACGGAATCGATGACTTTGCGTGACCACTCATCGGCCGGAAGCTGGATTGCATTTTCGAGGGCCTGGAGTGCTTGTTCGTTATGGTTGCCTTTGAAAAGTGCGAGCGCCTGGAGCGCGCCTAATTCAGCGGCTCGTAAAGGAATGTCGTTACAGGCCTGGGTTTGGACAAGCTGGAGCAGGGCGGCGGCCTGGGCAAATTGCTCGGTATCACGGGCAAAAGTAAGGGAAGCGAGAGCACGGGTGAGCTGGGCGCGTTTGCTGTCGGGATCGGTCCAGAAGGCTTCGGTGATGAGCTTTTCGTAGAGTTCGGTCTGGTTGTGGCGCAGGGCCAGTTCGGCGCGGCAGGCCAGGGCCTGGGCATGGAGCGGGGCGGGTTTGAGAAGGTTTTTGGTGTTGTTGAACTGTGTTTCGACGGTTGGGTCGTCTTGCAGGCGCAGGGCGAGTTCCATGTGCCAGTTGGCGATGGAGAGGGTGGCGCGGGCGTTTGAGGGAATGGGAATTTTTTGGTCGTGAATTTCGGCCAACAGCGCGCGGGCGGCCAGATACTCGCCTTTTTGGACGAAGGCCATGACGCGGACCAGGCGGTGGGTCAGGGCTTCGCGGCGGCTGCGCACGAGATTGGGGCGGATGCGTGAGGCGGTGTACTCCAGAGCCTGATCGATGTGGCCGCGCTCTAAGAGCCAGTGGCTCAGGGCGGTGCGCAAGAACAGGTAGAGCATAAGTAAGATATAGGGGATCGCCATGAGCCAGAGTGCGTTGGGAACGAAAAACTCTTTCCAGGCCTGCCAGTTGGGCAAAAAGGACAGGTAAATGCCGATGAAAAAGGTGAGTGTCGTGGCGATGCCAAGACTGCCGCACAGGGAAACGAGGAGGGGGGCCAGGCGATGCACTTTGAAAGCCTTTCTTTTGGGGGTGGAGAGAAAGATGTCCGGGTGTTCCATGCTACTGTAGAGTATATAGAACGAAGGTTGGGAGAAGTGTCATTCAGGAAAAAACGGCAGCACACGAATGGGAGAGGCTGACATGGAATCAAAAGAAGTTGTTACGTTTGCAGAGATTGAGCAGGCGCGGGAGCGGATTCGTAATGCCATTGTGGTGTCGCCGTGTTCTCCGAGCGCGATGTTGAGTAAGCGGCTGGGGAGTCGCGTGTATTTGAAGATGGAAAATCTGCAGTTGACGGGCAGTTTTAAGGAGCGCGGCGCGTGCAACAAGATACGTCAGTTGAGCGAACAGGAAAAGCAGCGGGGAATCATTGCGGCGTCGGCCGGCAATCATGCGCAGGCGGTTGCGTACCATGCGGCGCAGCTCGGGATCAGCGCAAAGATCGTGATGCCGGAAGGGACGCCGCTTTTGAAGGTGACGCGTACGCGTAGCTTTGGCGGCGAGGTTGTGCTGTGGGGCTCGAGTTATGATGAGGCGTATGCGCATGCCGTGGAGTTGATGGAGGCTGAGGGGCGGGTTTTTGTGCATCCTTTTGACGATCGAGCGGTGATTTCCGGGCAGGGAACGCTGGGGTTGGAGCTGCTGGAGCAAAATCCGTATCTGGATTGTGTGGTGGTGCCGATCGGGGGCGGCGGACTGGCGGCGGGCGTGGCGGTTGCGTTGAAGGAAACGAATCCGAAGATTCGGGTGATCGGGGTTGAGGTCGATTCGTTGGCGTCGATGCGGGGGGCGATTGAGGCCGGCGGCGTCTATGAGCTGCCGGAGGCGACGACGATCTGCGACGGGATTGCGGTGCGGCGCGTCGGGGAGATTTGCTACGAGACGGTGCGGCGGTATGTGGATGATATCGTGGTGGTCAGTGAGGAAGAGGTCGCAAATGCGATTTTGGATTTGCTGGAGCAGGAGAAAACCGTAGCGGAGGGAGCGGGTGCTGCGGCGGTGGCGGCACTGATTGCGGGGCGCGTGCCGAATATCGAAGGCAAACGGGTGGCGGCGATTGTGAGCGGGGGCAATATCGATGTGAATGTGATTGCACGGATTATTGAGCGCGGGCTGGTCGCGGCGGGGCGGATCTATCGGATCGATTTGCAGCTGGGTGATACGCCGGGCAGCCTGGCGCGGGTATTGACGTTGATCGGCGGGTTGCGGGCGAATGTGCTGGAGATCCATCACAATCGGACGTTTGCCGGAGGCGGTGCGCTGGGCACGACGCTGGTGGAGCTCAAGCTGGAAACGCGTGGAGAGCAACATATTGAGCAGCTGCGGGCGATGTTGGAAACCAATGGGTATCGGATTGTGGATCGGTCTTAGTGGGGGCCGGGAAGGTGTGTTTTTTGTGAAAGTGCGGAGGAAGGCGCGGTAACAACAAAGGTGGTATAGGCTAAGAGGGTGAAAGAATTGTTTGGTTGAGATGGAACGAATGACTTTTGGGTTTGAGGAGTGTGGGATGCTGAAGATGACGCGGGTGGTGGGTGTTCTGGGGTTGTGTCTGGTGATGTTGGGGGGCTGCTCGGATGAGGTGGCCGGGGACCAGAGCGGGGACTGCGTGGCGCCGGAGGTGTTTGATCCGATTCAGGAGCGGTGTCGGATCGTGGGAGAGGCGCCAAAGTTGGATGTTGGCGGGGAAGATGTTGGCGGCGGGGAGGATGTCGCTGTGGGTGATATTGGTGGCGGGGAGGATGTTGGCGGTGGGGAGGATGGCGGGGTTGATGCTGGCGACGGCACGGATGTGGGTGGGGCGTTGTGTGAACCGTTTACGATGGTGTGCGTAGATGGGTGGACGCTGGGGATGTGTAATGAGGAGGGGGACGGATTTTTGCAGACTGTCGCTTGCTGGGAGGGGGATTTGTGCCGCGGCGATCAGTGTGTGCCTGCGGCCGGGGCGTGTGAGGCCGGGGAGCAGACGTGTCAGGGGGCTCAGATCGCGCTGGTTTGCAACGGAGAGGGGACGGATTTTGAGCAGGTAGCGTGCGGAGCCGGGGAATTGTGTTATCAGGGGGAATGCGCGGAATACGCCTGTGTGCCAAATGCTCGGACGTGTGAGGGGCAGCAGGTGATGGAGTGTTCGAGCGATGGTCAGACGCTGAGCGCGGGAGAAGTTTGTGGCGCGGGCCTGAAGTGTCTGGACGGCGCCTGTGTGGACGATCCGGGGCCGTGCGCGAATTTGAAGGGGTATCTGGGATGTGAGTTTTTAGCGGCGGACCTGGATCATATGCGGCCGGGCGATGAGCTGCAGTTCGGGGTGACGGTGTCGAATAGCCACTGGGAGCCGGTGGATGTGAAAATCTACAATGGCGATGATGCGCTGGTGGCGGAGCGAACCATTGCGGTCAATGCGCTGGAGGTTTTTGAGTTGCCGCGGCGCGACGTGAATAACACCGGATTGACGCGGCAGAGTTATCGGATCGAGACGACCGGGCCGGTGACAGCGCATCAGTTCAATCCGTTGAATCGCTCGGGTGTGGCGTCGACGGATGCGTCGTTGCTGTTGCCGGTTTATTCGCTGGGCCGCGAGTATATGGTGCTTGGATGGCCATCGATTAACAGCGGACGAGTTACCGAGGGGCGGGCGTATTTTACGATCATTGCGGCACGTGATGGGACGGAAGTCACGGTGAAACCCAATGCTGCGATTGAGGCCGGTGGCGGCGTGGCCGCGATGGCAGCCGGGGAAACGCGTAGTTTTACCCTGGAGCGCGGGCAGGTTTTGTCGCTGTCCACGGCGAATCGTTCGGGCTTTGATTTGAGCGGTTCGGAGGTAACAAGCTCGCAGCCTGTGGCGGTGTTCTCGGGCAATGAATGCGCGGACGTGCCACTTGGTACGGCAGCCTGTGATCATCTGGAGGAGCAATTGTTCCCGCTGGCAAACTGGGGCCGGAGTTATGTGGCCGCGAAGTTTGCGCCGCGTGGAACGGAGGTGGATGTGTATCGTCTGATCGCAAGCGAAGACGGGACGCAGGTTACGTTGACGCCGCCCGTAGGGAATCTCTCGCAGATTACCTTACATCGCGGGCAGGTTCGGGAGTTCTCCACCTCGCAGAGTTTTGTGGTGGATGCCTCGGCACCTGTGCTGCTGGCGCAGTTTATGGTGGGCGCCGGGGCGCCGGGGACGTGCACCGGCTTGTTCTGCAGTGGAACCGGAGATCCGGCGTTCCTGCTGAACGTGGCGACGAGTCAGTATCAGAACGAATACATCGTCTATGTACCGAGCGGTTTTAACCGAAGTCATTTGAGCATTACGGCCGAGGCGGGCACGCAGGTGCAACTGGACGGGCAGGCGCTGGGAGCCGCGCAGCTTACTGTGGGGACGACCGGCTGGCAGGTGTTTCAGCCGCAGGTTACGGCGGGAATCCACCGCGTTGTGGCAGACCGGCCGGTGGGTTTGAGCGTGTACGGGTATAGTCCGTATGTGTCCTATGCGTATCCGGGCGGGATTGCCCTCGATTGATGCGGCCAGGTGTGGTTGGACACGTTCCCCAGGGGCCGAGGCGTTGGGTGGTTGGACACGTTCCCC
>JBEBUW010000162.1:0-8007 GCA_040393065.1 Lujinxingia vulgaris
TCGCAGGCGTCGCCCACGCCATCGCCATCGCTGTCCGCCTGATCGGGATTGTGATGACGCGGGCAGTTGTCAAAACGGTTGGGAATGCCGTCCTGATCGAGATCGTCCCAGGGCTGAAGCGGCTCTTCTTCCTCCTCTTCGCCATTGTTGGGGCCGGGGCCGTTGTTCGTGCCGTTGTTCGTGCCGTTATTCGCGCCGTTGTTCGAGCCGGTTTCGGCCGGAACGCAGGTGTTCGTCACCGGATTTTCGATCTGGCCGGCCGGACATTTGTTTGTCGACTGCCCACTCAAGGTATCCGTACAGCCTGTCACAACAAGCAATGCCAGTGCAGACAAAAGCAATGAGAAACGATGTTTCATATCTTCCTCTTTATCAATGAATCCAAACGCAATCGCCGCTGAAGATGATTTGAATCGAACCAATTCCAACAACGCACCCAGTGTGCGTCAATTTTCTGACCCAGAATAGCGAAAGATGAACCGGTTAGCGAATCTTAACGTTCGCGAATCCGTAAAATTACCCCGACACCCATCAATAAGACGAAGGAAAATCCGCCAACCACACCGAGATCGAAGGCCAGCCAGGTTTCTGCGGCGCCAAAAAAGCGATCGAGCGGGTTCAAGGCCGAGCTGAGAGCTTGCCCGCCGCCCGAAGTCTGCGTTTTGATGAGCGCATCGGCACTGATTTCGTACGCATCCGCCAGATGCTCCGCCTGCAACAATCCTTCAAAACCCCAGCGACTGACCGCCGCATGGCTGCCCAGTTGCGCGGCCAACCCCAGACGGTCGATCGGCATGATTGCACCGCCTAAAATTACCTGCGGGATCAGCAAGATCGGCACGAGCGCAATCGCCGCCTCGCTCGTGCGCACCAGCGACGACAACACCAGTCCCATCGCCACGCCTGCCAGCGAACACGACCACAAAACCGCCAGGTGATAAAAAGGATTGCCCCAGAAATCGAGCACGAAATACGTAAACGCCAGCAACGTCGTGCACTGCACAAAACACAGCACGGCCAGCACCGTGACCTTGCTCGCCACATACGCGCCGATCGACAGGTTCACCATCCGTTCACGCTTATAAATCGCCTGCTCGCTGACGATTTCGCGCGCCGCGTTCGAGCACCCGAACCAGATGGCAGACACCACCATCAAAAACAGCGCGTAGGGCATAAACTGCAGCCGGCTCGCCACGCCATCCATTTCGTGCATGAACACAAGGTCGAGCAAAAGTGCGACAATCGGCGCTTGCACGAGCAGAATAAACGTCCCCACCCGATCTTTGAGTTTGATGTTCAGATAACGCTTGGTGAGCGTGCTCCACTGACGAAACGAAAACCGCCGTGGGCGCTTTACATTCTGCGCGGTCAATTTCACGTCTGCGCTCTGCTCGCGCCGGCCCTGCACGAATTCCTTGTGATATTGGCTCTGCCGATAGCGCGCCGCAAAGGTTTCCATTGGCTCACCCGCACGCTTGGCCTCCATCAGCGGCGCCATGCACGAACCCGGATCTGCCAGAATCGCCTCGGACTCCGGCTCGCCGGGTTTGAGCTCAGGGTGAAAATACTGAATCGAATCCGGATACGACGGCCCGTAGTAAACCAGCTCGCCGTCGGCCAGATACAGGGTGTTGTCCAGCAGGCGATAAATCTGCAGCGAGGGCTGATGAATCGTCAGCAAAATCGTGCGGCCGCCGTCGCCGAGCTTGCGCAAAAGCTGAATGACATTCAGCGCATCTTCACTGGCCAGACCGCTGGTCGGCTCGTCCAGGCAAAGCAAACTCGGCTCGGTTAAAAGCTCCATCGCCAGATTCACGCGCTTGCGCTGGCCGCCGGAAATGCCCTTGCGCTCCGGCGAGCCTATCTGGACGTTGCGGGTGCCGGAGATTTCTAGTTCGGCAAGGACTTTGGAGATCCGCCGATCGATTTCCTCGTCCGCCGTATCCGGCGGCAAACGCAGCTTGGCCGTGTAGTAAAGCGCCTCGTACACCGTGAGCTGGTTGTGGATGATGTCTTCCTGGGGCACATAACCAATCGCGCCGCGGTAGCGATCGTAGTGCGCGCTGAGCTCGTCGCCGTTCAACAGCGTGCGTCCGTAGCTCGGCCGCAAATAACCGATCAGCGCCATCAGCAGTGTGGTTTTGCCCGCGCCCGAGGGCCCGAGCAGCCCGACCATTTCGGTGGGATAGACCGTAAAACTTACGCCATCCAGAATCCGTCGGGGCCGGCCGCCGTCGTCCACCTCCACGCGCAGGTTTTCGCCCTGCAATAAAATGTCGCCCTGATAGCTTTTTTGAACCGTTCCGCGCGCAAGATCCAGGCGAAGCGCATACGAACCCAGGCTGATGGTTTGCCCCGGCTCCAAACGCGACCGCGTAATTCGCACACCGTCGATGAAGGTGCCGTTCGCACTGCCCAGGTCTTCTAAGAACAACCCGTCTTCACTGCGCACAATCCGCGCATGGTGCCGCGAAATCTGCGGCCCATCGATCACGATATCATTGCTCGGCCCGCGGCCGAGCGTGATCTCGGGTTTGTCCTCCGGCAAATCCACCTGCGCGCTGGCCGCCGTGCTTTCAAGTTGTTTTACATCGAAAAAATCATCGATTCGACTGACCGGAAATCGGTAACTGCCCAGAAAGAGCACGTCTTCTACGCCGACGATCGCATCCTCAATGCGATTCGTCCGCGTATTGAGAAAGGTTCCGTTCACCGAATTCAGATCGAGCACGCGCCAGCCCGAACCCAGCGGCTGCAAACGCAGGTGCCTGCGCGAAATCTGCGGCGCATCCAGAATGATATCGCAATCCTGATCGCGCCCGATCACGATCTCATTTTGTGCAGGCGCCGGGATCGCTTCCAGAACTTCGGTCGCAAACTGCGCGTCCTGGCCGCTCAACACGATTCAAAATAATGCAAAACTCCGGGAAACAGCGCCTCGCAACTTTCCTTCGCGCCGTTTTTGCTGCCCGGAATTGCCAGTACCAATGTTTCGCCAATCGTGCCCGCCAGACTGCGCGAGAGCATGGCGCGCGGCGAGCGATCGAGGCCGTGCGAGCGCGCAAATTCCATGATGCCGGGAATGGTTTTGTCCAGCATCGGCTCCAGCACATCTGCGGTTTGATCTTTTGCGGTCAGGCCTGTGCCGCCCAGCGTAATCAACAGATCGACGCCTTTTGCGAGCAGTGTTTCTAAGGTCGAACGCAACTCGGCCGGATCTTCGCCGATGATTTCATAGCCGACCTGTTCGACGGTTGCGTGTTTTTGAAGCTGCGCCAGCACATTTTGCGCGGCTTCATCACTTTTTTCACCGGATTTGACGGCTTCCGACACCACGACCACGGCCACACGCAGCGAAAGTCCTTGCAAACGCGCCTTGAAATCAGATTTTCCGCCGGATTTCGACACCAGATGGATCGAACGGATCTCGATCACGCCCGTGTCGGAAGGCGCATGCGGTTTGAGCATGTCATACAAGGTCAGCGCGGCCGTGCTTGCTGCCGTCAGCGCCTCGATCTCCACACCGGTCGCGGCCATTGTCTTGACCGTCGCCTGCAAACGAATCCCGTCCGGTTCATGCCAGTAATCGACGTTTGCGTACGTAATCGGAATCGGATGGCAAAACGGAATCGTCTCCCAAGTTTTTTTGGCCGCCATCGCGCCCGCAACGCGCGAAACCTCAATCGCGTCGCCCTTGTCCGTCTTTCGGCCGCCATCGACGCTGGCCAGGATGCCGGCATCGATCTGCAAAAACGCCTCGGCCACTGCCACGCGCAGTGTTGTGATCTTGTCGCTGATGTCTTTCATTCTTTTGAAGCCCCTCGCAAAGGAACACCATCCAAAAACCGGCTGTCCCCCTCTTCATAGTGTTCTTCCTTCCAGATGGGAACACGCTCTTTCAATTCATCGATCGCATAGCGTGCGCCTTCAAACGCTGCTGCGCGATGCGCCGCCCGCACGACCACCAGCACGCTGGATTCTCCGACGTTGACGCGGCCCGTGCGATGCTGAATCCGACATTGCCTGGTCTCAAATCGCTCCAGCACCTCGTCTTCGATCGTCTGCAACACTTTGGAAGCCAGCACTTCATGCGCTTCATACGTAATCGCAACGGCTTTTCGCCCTTCGTTGTGATTGCGAATATCCCCGCTGAAAATCACCAGTCCGCCACAGGCCGGATCTTCGGTTTCTGCCAGCAGCTCGTTCAAATCCAGAGGTTCTGCCGACAAATGCCGACGTTTTTTGCCAGATTCTGCATTCGTTGGTGCGCCACTTCCACCGCTTACCGGCGGCAGCAAACAAACCTCGTCGCCGTCCTTTACGGGATGCGCACGATCGACGATCGCATCGCCCACCGAAATTGCGACCTTGTCCAGCTTGCCGCCAAGCGTCGGGAACTTTTCGACCAACAACGCCAGCACATCTGCTACCGAAACCGCATCTTGGTGCGGCACCTCCAGCGCAATTTCCCGCTGCCCGAGTTCGTAGCGCAGGCCTCCATAAACCACGATCTTGATCTGCATCTTTTCCCTTAACCGCCGACCTGTGACATTCCGATTTGCGTGATTTGCCCGCTCTCCCAGTTATGCCCGGCGACTTTGTTGCCGACCGCGCGCACAAATCCCGCCTCAATTCCGGCTTCATCACCGGCCCGAATCGCCTCGGAAATATCCACGTGCTCATCATGCGCCAGACACGCGCGCAGCTCACCGGTTGACGTCAACCGCATCCGCGAACACGTATCGCAATATTTGTTCGACAGCGGCGTAATAAATCCGAGCGTTCCACGAGCGCCCGGCACCGCATAATACCGCGCCGGACCATTGCCGCCGTCGTTGTCCACCGGCGCCAGACCATGCGTTTCGACCAGGCGATCTTTCAATGCCGTCAGATTCAAATAGCCGCCGATATCGGCCATCTTTGCGCCTTCGCCAATCGGCATCAGCTCCATAAACCGTACGGAAATATCGTTTTCCATCGTCAGCTTGATCCAGTCCTCGACCTCGTCTTCGTTGAATCCAGTCAACAACAAGGTATTGATCTTGATCGGACGCAATCCTGCCTTCGACGCCGCCTCGATCCCGCGCCAGACCGTTTCCAGCACGCCAAAGCGCGTGATTTTCTCAAACCGGTCCGGCCGGAGCGAATCCAGACTGATATTGATGCGATCGAGCCCGGCTTCCGCCAGCGGCCCCGCATATTTTTCCAGCATCAACGCATTGGTCGTCAGCGAGATATTCGCGCTGTCCGTCTCCCGCTTCAGCATCCCGATCAGTTTGGGCAAATCCCGCCGCAACAACGGCTCGCCGCCCGTAATCCGAATCCGATCAATGCCCAGCCGATTGGCCACCTGCACCGTCTGCACAATTTGTTCAAACGTCAGCAATTGCTCGCGCGGCGCGCACTTCACGCCCGTTACAGGCATGCAGTAATGACAGCGTAAATTACATTTGTCGGTCACCGAAATACGCATAGCGTTGTGAACCCGACCAAAACGATCCTGTAACTGCTTCATGAATTTCCAGATTTTCAAAAAGAAGATGTTCCCGACCCAGCATTTCGAGCCGAAGTTCGTTGGCACGCAACGGCCGCGATTATAACGGTTCACCGCCGGCTGACAACCATACCGATTCTGCGGCCATTGCGGCGAAACGTCGCAAATTACCTGTATTACACAAGTTTTTTACAAATAATTCATTGAAATAATAGAAAAAGCCATAGTTCCTTCAAAAGGACTATGGCTTTTTTTACAACCTAACTGGGGTATAAATATTATATTATTATGGAGCTACACATTTAAATTCTCGACAAACTTTCTGGGCTTCGCATTCATGATCTGCTCGACATTCACCATTAAAATTTTCTTCTGCAATACAAGTAGCGGCATATGAAAATCCAGGAATTCCTTGGACATGCTTCAACTTATCCGCATTACGCTGACTGGCCTTCTCTGACGGTGAACATTGCTCAATTGTAGTTTGTAAAAGAGTAATCTCTAGCCCGTGCAAGCCATTCGGTGGCCCTTCCGAACATTCCAAACCACTCATGTCTTGAACCTCGATTCGTCGTACACCTTCCTCACCCATTCGCTCCGTCAGCATCGGCTCACCCAGGAGCAACCATGAATCAGTCGCATCATCAAAGAAGAGCGGTGCGCCGATTTTCTGGCCAATCTGCAAAGGATCTCCTCCTTTCCCAAGCCATTCGAGCTTGCCATCATTTGTCACAGGCATTGGTCGCCATGAGCTAACCTGATCAAATCCAATGCGTATCGTGATGATTCCGCTCTCATTACCTAAAACCACATCTTCGATAGCAAGATCAATTTCTAAAGCAGCGTTCACTGGTCCTGCACAGGTTTCGACCAATCGACTCCCTAATACACTTGGAGATTCCACCGGACGAATCGCAGCAATTTTTCCCCACGCCAGAAGATCCAGGCTTTGCACCCATGTGCACAAATCTGGAGGAGGAAGAATCTCGGCGCAATTACCCATGCTAACAAGACGAGGTAACGTAAGCATAGATGATATCTGCTCAGGCTCAACACCTTCTTGTTGCCCATTACAGCCATTTCCAACCAGAAAGAGAACAACTCCAATCAACACCCATACAAGTTTCTTCATGACTTTTCCTTTAATAAAAAAGTTTTAACTATTAACGCCAATAACTCAGTACATTATTTATTCCATCCCAATACGCTACTGCACTTGGGCCCACTGCAGAATAGCCAGTTTCATTCCCTTCTTTAAGTGAAGACCAGTTATTGTAACTACCGTTTGACCTTACTCAAAAACCATGATCTTCTCAACCCGCGAAACGGTTGAAACAAAAGGAGATGATTATGGGATATGGGTATTCAGCAGAGTTGAGAGAGCGGGTTGTATCGGCTGTTAGGCGTGGCGTGGGTACGCATGAGGAAATTGCAGAGATATTCAATGTCAGTATGTCTACCATAGGGCGTTGGTTGAAGCTTGACCATGAACAAGATGGTGTGCTTTTGCCCAGGCCGCATGGTGGTGGCAGGGCTCGTTTGCTTGACGACGAAAAGGCTAAAATCCTCGTTGAACTCGTGGAAGAGCGCAACGATCGTACAATTGCCGAATTATGCGCTGCCATGCTGAAACAAACCGGAAAGACGATCAGTACTTCCACGCTTTCGCGCGAGCTTGCACGTGCCGGACTGACCAGGAAAAAAAAGATTTCCACGCCACGGAATCCCTGAGCGAAGCGCGTCAGGCGGAACGCGCCTTGTTTCAGGACGAAATCATGCATTGTTGCAATTCTGATGATGTCGTTGTGCTTGATGAAACCGGATGTAATCTCGCAATGACAAGAAGTTACGCCCGCTCAGTCAGTGGTACGCGTGCAAAAAGTGCACGGCCCGCAAACAAGGGCAAAAACGTGACATTGCTCAGTGCGATGACCACGCAGGAAGCCCTGGCCTGGAGCATATTTGACGGCGCTTTGACCGGTAAAATCTTTCTTACCTGGCTAGATGAAGAGCTTGTGCCACGGCTTCGTCCGGGGCAACTGGTGGTGATGGACAACCTGAGCGTCCACAAGGTGGCCGGAGTACGCGAAAAGATCGAGAGCGCAGGTGCAATGCTCGTCTATTTACCGCCCTATTCACCGGAATTCTCGCCAATTAAACTGATGTAGAGCTGGGTAAAAAGCTGGATGCGCCGCTTTGAGGTCCAAAACCGCGACATCATACCGACCGTATTGAAAAAGATTCTTCAAATTGTTGACCCAACATCATGCGCAAATTGGTTTCGTCATTGTGGCTGGAAAAAAGGTCAGGTCGAATGATCACTGCAATAACCATTCAGTCCCCTCACGATACCATACGGATTAAACAGGTGTCAGAAGCGGCGCGGGCTCACCAGCTCGGTAAGCCTGCACGGCCTGTGTCAGGTATTTCAGCCCGAGCAGGAGTTCTGCACCGCCCGGAGTCGCTTTCGGACGTCCGAGTAGGAGTTCTGCACCGCCCGGAGTCGCTTTCGG
>JBEBUW010000163.1:0-7998 GCA_040393065.1 Lujinxingia vulgaris
CCACAGAAAAACGCCGTGACTCGCCTCCTCCCTTTCCTCGTCTTTTGTATCCTCGCTACTTTGCTGGCCCTGGCTCCAACACCAGCCACCCACATGCTCGCAGCGCAAGAAGCGCCCGACTCCCTGCAGCAGCCCACGCACGCAGACTTCGTACTCGTCAAAAAATCAGAATCCAGGCTTTTTCTGATGAAAAACGGCCAGGTGCTTAAAAGCTATCACGTGGTTTTTGGCGCAAATCCGCACGGACACAAAGAGCAAGAAGGCGATCAGCGCACGCCCGAAGGACGCTATACGCTGGACTACAAAAAATCCGATTCCGCCTACTATAAAGCGATCCGAATCTCGTACCCCAACCGCGAAGACACTGCCAGTGCCAGAAAACGCGGTGTTTCCCCGGGCGGTCAGATCATGATCCACGGACAAAAAAACGGGCGAAGCTGGCTTGCACCCTTCGCGCAGCTTTTTAACTGGACCGACGGCTGCATTGCCGTCACCGACGCCGAAATGGAAGAAATCTGGCAGGCGGTCAAAGTCGGCACACCGATCGAAATCCTACCCTGAACCACATACCCACCTGATTCTTATCAGTCAGCTTTATTCGTTCGGACGCCCGAAAACCTGCACCCAGTATGCGTCGTAATCATTATCCCGATCCCCATCGATGACCGCAAAACCCACTTCCACGGCATGCGGACTCATCAATATTCGGCAATGTGATTCCGAATCCAGCCAGCCCTGCACCACGCCTTCCGGAGCACGAAACGTCGCTGCCAGATTCTCGCCGACGGGAATTCCCTCATACCGCACACTTTGCACACGCTCCGTCACGCGGCTGCCATCCGAACCTTCATGCGAGAAAAAATTATGACTCACCATATCTTCCGCATGAACCCAGGCCGCTTCGTCCAGAACAGCACTACGCGTTACCGGCGCAACCGGCTCCATCACACCAAAACTACCGCAATCCTGTGCCTCAGCGCGCGCAGCATTGGTCGCTTCCAGCAACCGATCGGTTTTTCTGGCCGCCTCTTCTTCCAGCGACGCTATGTCCTGAACAGAATCATCGTCGCCCTCGATCACCATGATTTGTTCACTTCCGCACCCGATCTGCCAACCTGCCAGCACCGCCAGACACAGCAGCAGGAACCAGCGCTTTTTTTCATACGTTTTCAACATCTAAAGGACTCCTTACAGCCTGATTTCGTTACAACGCATCAGCCTAAAGCCCAAAAACCACCCACCTTTATTCCAGCAAATTCAAACACTTACAACCACACCACAACCAACAGACAAAGCCCGGCCACGCATCGCCTTGCGCCGCGGAACTTGCGCCCGCATGAAAGCTTACTGAATAAACGCCGCCTGTTTTTAGGTTGCTGTACCCGCGTTCTGGCTCTATGGTATGGAACCTTTCACGCCAGAACGGACGTGCGAGGCTCCTGAGCACGCACACGCTTCAGAATTCCCCTTACTATTTTGCCGTTCAGCTCGCAGATTTTATCCCGGAGGCGCTCCTTGAGCTCGCAATACAACAAAGCTTCAGGTGTTGACAGCATACGGACATCAACCTCCGCAGATGCAGCCGATCAGGGCCCGGTTACCGTCGATATTCGCGGGCAACGACTCACGATTCGCAGCGACCGTGATCGTGATTTTGTCATCGAGCTGGCCAGATATTTCGACGACAAAGTAGCCGAACTTCAGGCTGCAGCCCCCACCGCTACTTTTGATAAATTACTGATCCTGGCGGGCATGAATGTTGCCGGCGAGCTTTTTGAAGCACGAAATCAACTGGCTCAATTGCAAGAGGAGATCAGGCAGCGCTCGGAGGTTCTGCATCATTTACTCGAAACCTACGAACAATCGTGAGCCAATTTGAGTACCCCTGCGCATCAAAAGGCAGTGCTTCGCACGCATTATCGCGCACTCCGCGAGCAGCTCACCGCTGCCCAGGTTCACAAGGCTTCAGTTGCAGTCTGCAAAAACCTCGAAGCGCTTGATTTACCCTCCCAATACAAACACGTCGGGGCCTACCAATCTTTTCGCAATGAGATCGACATTCATGCCTTTCTCGGTGTATTACGTGCGAAGGGTTGCCACACCTATTTACCGCGCATCGTCGGACCCGGCGCGCTCGATTTTATAGCGGTGGATGACTCAACCCCGTTGGTTGCAGGCACCTTCGGTATTGAAGAGCCCGGCGGCGAGCCCGCAGCAGATGAATTGATCAAAATATATCTTGTACCGGGCCTGGCTTTTGATCGCGCAGGTCAAAGACTCGGCTTTGGAAAGGGATTTTACGACCGTGTCCTGCAACCCGAAGGCTCGCACCGTCCGCTCGCCGTAGGCATTGCCTATCACTGGCAAGTAACGGACTCCCTGCTGCCGGTCGAGGAACACGATAGAGCGATGGATATTATCGTAACCGATGTTGAGAGCATTTTTTGCTCCGCTCGTGTTGCGTCATAAAAGGAGTACGAAGGGAATGGAGATTTTATATATCGTCATTGGTCTGCTCTTCGGAATTGCTGCGGGCTATTATGTCGCCCGCAGCAAGTCCGAAGCGCAGATGCGTGAAAAACTCGACGACGAGCTAGGCCGTCTACGTGACGAAACCGTCGAAAAAACCAGTCGACGCGTGGAGCAAGAAGTTCGGCAGGAATTGATGGAACCGGTACGCCGAGAGCTGACGGAGAAATTTGCAGCCGAAGTCCGTGCCGAGGTCCGGGCCGAAGCCGAAGAAGAATCGCGTCGCATCGAAGAACGCAGCAAAGCCAAAGCTGACTCCCTCGTAAAAAGCGCCGAGCTCGAAGCTCGCTCTTTGATTCTTACCGCGCAAAAAGATGCCGATCTGGAACAAAAAGAGCGCCGCGCCGAACTTCGTGAAATCGAAGAACGCCTCACCAAACGTGAATCCACGCTCGACCTGCGCGCCGTCAAACTCGATGAACGCGAGGCCGACCACAAGCGTCGCGAAGAAGCCAGCCTCGCCCTTCAAAAAGACCTCGTCGCCCGCGAAACCGAACTGAACGAGCAGGCGGCCAGCATCGAGAAAACGCTCGAGCGCATCGCTTCCTACACGGCCGAAGACGCGCGCCGCGAAATCATCGAGCGCATGACCGGCGAAGCCACCATCGAAGCTGCCAAAAAAGTGCGCGAAATCGAAGAAACCGCCATCGAAGAAGCCGACAAACGCGCACAGCAAATCATTGCCGTCGCCGTCCAGCGCTACGCAGGCGATTACGTCGCCGAAAAATGCGTCAGCGTCGTCGCTCTCCCCAGCGA
Source organism: Lujinxingia vulgaris (assembly GCA_040393065.1). Lineage (GTDB taxonomy): Bacteria > Myxococcota_A > Bradymonadia > Bradymonadales > Bradymonadaceae > JACCWM01. The sequence continues at coordinate 3,286 of JBEBUW010000163.1, forward strand.
CGACATGAAAGGCCGCATCATCGGTCGCGAAGGCCGCAACATCCGCGCCCTCGAAGCAGCCACCGGCATCGACGTCATCATCGACGACACCCCGGAAGCCGTCATCATCAGCGGCTTTGACCCGGTTCGCCGTGAAATCGCACGTCTTACGCTCGAAAAACTCATCAGCGACGGCCGGATTCATCCCTCACGCATCGAAGAAGTCGCTCTCAAAACCGAGCAGGAAGTCGCGCAGATCATCAAAGATGCCGGTGAAAAAGCCGCCTTTGAACTGGGCATCCACGGCCTGCACCCCGAGATCATCAAACTTCTTGGCCGCCTCAAATACCGTACCAGCTACGGCCAGAATATGTGGGCACACTCCATCGAAGTCGGCTTTCTGTGCGGCTTGATGGCTGCCGAACTCGGCGTCAACGTCAAACTCGCGCGCCGCGCCGGTTTGCTACACGACATGGGCAAAGCCCTCACTCACGAGCAAGACGGCAGCCACGCAATCATCGGCGCCGACATCGCTCGCAAATACGGCGAGCATGAGATTGTTCGCAACGCGATCGCTGCGCATCATAATGATGAACCGCAAAACTCCGTCATCGCCCACCTGGTCATTGCCGCCGACGCACTCTCCGGCGCACGTCCCGGCGCACGACGCGAAATCCTCGAAACCTACGTCAAACGCCTCGAAGATCTCGAACGCATTTCCATGAGCTTCGATGGCGTCGAAAAAACCTACGCAATTCAAGCCGGCCGCGAAATCCGCGTCATGGTCGAACACTCCAACGTGAACGACGACCAGGCTTTCACACTCAGCCGCGAAATTGCCCGCAAAATCGAAAACGAACTGACCTATCCCGGACAGATCAAAGTTACCGTCATCCGCGAAACCCGCGCCATCGACTACGCAAAGTAATTTTATCCAAGTTTATCCATGACCACGAACGAAAAAACCTTCAAAAGCTCCATTCTCCAAGAACTTTCCTGGCGCCAGCTCATCCACCAGACCACCCACGATGAGCTTGACGAAGCTCTGGCTGAAAAACCCGCAACCCTTTATTGCGGCTTCGATCCCAGCGGCCCGAGCCTCCACGTAGGCCACCTAATGGCCATCATGATGCTCGCCAATTTCCAACGCCACGGCCACAATCCCCTCGCGCTGGTTGGCGGTGCAACCGGTCTGATCGGCGATCCTTCCGGCAAAAGCGAAGAACGCAACCTGCTCACCAACGAAGCTCTGCAAGAAAACATCGTCGGCATCGGCGACCAACTTCGCGCCATCCTGGACCGCGCCCTGACGCTGCACCCCGACACCATCGATGCCAGCGCACACCCGCGTCCGACCACCGCACCTCCTCTGGTCAACAATGCCGACTGGATGAACCAATGGACCTTCATCGATTTTCTTCGCGACGTCGGCCGCCACTTCCGCGTCAACCAGATGCTCGCCAAAGATTCCGTACGCACGCGCCTCGAAGAACGCGAACAGGGCATCAGCTATACCGAATTTAGCTACATGCTCATCCAGGCCTACGACTTCTATCACCTGCAAAACGCTTACGGCTGCACGCTCCAGATCGGCGGCTCCGACCAGTGGGGCAACATCACCGCCGGCACCGAACTCATCCGCAGAAAGTCATCCACCGCGGACGCGTTTGGCCTGACCTTCCCATTAATCACTTCCGCCACCGGCCAGAAACTCGGCAAAACCGAAAAAGGCGCCGTCTGGCTCGATGCCGAACGCACCAGCCCCTACCAATTCTATCAGTACTGGCTCACCACCGATGACCGCGATGTCATCAAGTACCTGCGCTACTTTACTTTCCTGTCCTCCGCCGAAATCGACGCGCTGGCGGAAGAACTCGAATCTGGCCAGAACCGCGGACAGATCCAACAGCGGCTTGCTGCCGAAGTCACCACGCTTGTCCATGGTCAGGACGAAACCGACAAAGCCATCCGCGCCAGCCGCATGCTTTTTGGCGAACGCATCGAAGGACTTTCCGACCGCGAACTCGACTCGATTTTTGCCGATGTTCCCGCTACTTCCATCGAGCGTGCCCGCCTGACCGCCGGGGACCTGCCCCTGATCGACCTGCTCGTCGAAACCGGTCTGCAAAAATCCAAAGGCCAGGCACGCCGACTTCTCGAGCAGGGCGGTGTCTACATCAACAACGACCGTGTCGACGACGTCCACACCGTCATGACTTCCGAACACCTCGCCAGCGAATCCATGCTGGTTCTGCGCGCCGGTAAAAAGAACTACCACGTCGTGCGTGTCCTCTAACGCGTTTCCCGCTCAAAAAGGCTCTCGCATAACATTGGATACGGCGAAAACAGCGCGGCAAACGCCATCCCGAAAACAATGGACAGCGCTCTGGACCGCACTTCTCGCGGTCGCGGCGCTGACCGCCTTCACCAGCAATCTGGCGGCGCCGCGCGAACACCTTGCCCTCTTTTTGAGCACATTCGCCGCTTCGGCAGCCATTTTGGCTGCCGTCGCCTGGCGAAACCGCAGCCTTTTTCTATCTCCTCATCTCACCCGAAGTCGCTGGATATTCTTCCTGCTCCTGAGCGCCGCCCTGCTTCGCCTCGGTGCCCTGGCTGCCCCTGTCTCTCTTTCCGACGATGTCTACCGCTACGCCTGGGACGGCCAGCTCATACTCCATGGCCACAATCCCTACGCTTCGACCCCGGCCGAGTTTTCTCAGACCGACGGTTTTGCAGCGATCGCCACGACGTTCCACGACTTCGACAAACTCAACTCCCACAACTACCACACCGTCTATCCACCACTTGCCCAGGCAGTTTTCGTGAGCGGCGCAGCCCTGGCAAAAATCTCGCCACTGCCAGCAGAACGCGCAATCCGCCTGCTTTTTGCCCTCGCGGACCTTCTCACCATCACGCTTTTCGCCCGACTGCTAGAAAAACTCGGCAAAAAACGCACAATCGCACTGCTCTACGCCTGGAACCCGTTTATTTATTGGGAATTTGCCGCAGGCGGCCACAGCGAAGCCCTCCTTCTCCCCTGGATACTGCTGATCCTCCTGACTGCATGCGCCAGAACCTCCAATCCCGAAACTAGCCCCGACCACCCAATCCCCCTGCGCTCCAGAATCACCCCCGGAATCTTTCCCGGCTTTGCACTCGGCCTGGCCGCACTCTCCAAGCCCACTGTACTCGTCATCGCCCCGGTCCTCGCTGTTCACCTCACCCGCCGAATCTCTCTACTCTCCGCCCTGAGCTGCGCTACCGTAAGCGCAATCATTCTGGCCGGCGGCTACGCCTTGCTCTGGCATCCGGATTTACTCGAAAACCACCGCGCATCCTTCGCTCTCTACGCGGATACATTTTCCTTCAACGCCCCGATCTTCTACACGCTACAACATCATGTCTGGAATTATCGCGAAGGCATCACGCCGCCCGTCCAGCATCTCATCGCCCCCTGGCTCAATTTCGCCGTCATCACGATCATTGCACTGGCAGCACTCTTCCAAAATGGCCGCACACCTGCCCGACTCGCGACCGGATTCACCCTTGCCCTGGCCGCACATCTTTTGCTGTCCCCGGTGTTTCACCCCTGGTACATGGCCCCGGTTCTCCTGTGCTCCTTCCTGGCCAGCCCCGGACTTTATCGGCCCTTTCTCCTACTCAGTCTGCTCGTCCCGCTGAGCTATTTATTCTACAATCCGGACGTCTCCCCGAGCGCACATCCTTATATTATGGCCCTCCAATTCATCCCCTTCAGTCTCGCAGCTCTTTTTTCCCCGACAAAAAACGCTTCCCAACGCGCGATCTACGCCATCCTTCGCCGCCGCGCTCACACCAAATACAAGGCCATTGCCCCCTATCTCCGACCCGGCGATCGCGTCCTCGATATCGGCGCCGGCGAAGGCTTCGTCAGCCAGTTCATCGCCCGGCAAGGACACGAAACACATCTTGTCGAACGAAACGCACAAAGCAACCGCACAGAACTCCCGATGACCGCCTACAACGGCCGCGATCTCCCCTTTTCTGACGCGCAATTCGACGTCGGCATCCTCTCCTACGTTCTGCATCACTGCGAAGATCCGGATCAGGTCCTGCGCGAAGCCGCCCGCGTTTGCCGCCGCCTCATCATCCTCGAAACCGTCTACATCACCGATTTCGATCGCCGCCGCACAACATTTCTCGATCACAACGCCAACCGCCTGCGCGGAATCCCCAAAGAACCCCTCCACTTCGATACCGCCGAGGGCTGGCACAGACGTTTCCAGGCAATCGGCCTAAAAATTCAACATTTTGAATGGCTCGGCAAAGGGATCCACAAACACGTTATCTTCGTACTCGACCGCGAGTGAAAACAAAAAAGCGACTTTATCTTTTTCAAGATAAAGTCGCTTTTTTAATCATGTCCCCAACGGGATTCGAACCCGTGTCGCCGGCGTGAAAGGCCGGTGTCCTGGACCTGGCTAGACGATAGGGACGTCTTCTAACGACGCGCTGTTATTTCTAAAAATACATACGCTCTGTCAAGTCTTTTTATAACTTTGTACCGCTTCCAAACTTTACGTTTGCTTTGTAGAAAAAAGCGACTTCACCCAGATTGGTGAAGTCGCCTTTCTCCAAGGTGTCCCCAACGGGATTCGAACCCGTGTCGCCGGCGTGAAAGGCCGGTGTCCTGGACCTGACTAGACGATAGGGACACATGAGCCGTGTGGGGATCGAACCCACGACCCACAGATT
>JBEBUW010000164.1:0-7530 GCA_040393065.1 Lujinxingia vulgaris
CCTGTGACCAACGGCTTGTAAGGCCGTCGCTCTCCCGCTGAGCTATGCGCCCTTTTGTAAGTCTCTCTCACTCGGGTTGAAAATCATTCCCCAAGCGAGGACGGCACCATAAGAAAGCTTTTCCATTCCGTCAAGTACATTTTTCTGGAATTTTGCACTTTAATGAAATTTCTTGGCGCACCCCGCATCAGCCTACAGATAGATCAGAAAATAACTTGCGGTTTTTGTGATCCTTCGCTAAGTAATACGGCCTGCCGCGTGCGGCAAATGCGAATATTTCCTGAGTTTTCGATTTTCGCATGGAAACTTTAGAAGTGCATTCGGGCGATTTTATGAAATACCTCTTGCCTTCTGCTCGTTCGTCTTTAGCATCGACGGCCTCGCGCCGCGAAATGCTATTGGGCCTATAGCTCAGTTGGTTAGAGCCGCCGGCTCATAACCGGCTGGTCCCTGGTTCGAGCCCAGGTGGGCCCACTTGGAGAGATTCTCTCCCCGACCATTTCGATGGCCGGTCTTGCAACAACCAAGAACTTTGTAACTTTTCGGCAGGCATGGTTACACCGAAGGAACGCGTGAAAGAGCATAACAGATTCAAGTCTACAAACGTGACAACAAGTTTAAGCGATAGCAACTGCGGCACTGCTACTGCAGGCTTCGATACAAAAGCGCCTGAAGGTTCACCTTCAGGCGCTTTTGCATTTGGGACGACACATCGGCGAGGTGAATGATGAAACAACAATTGGCCCTGCTCAGAGAACTTCAAAGCAACGATCTCGAGCTGGATGAAATCCTTCAGAGCAAAAACGAAATCGTTACCCGACTGGAGGAAACAACGGGCTTTCTCGAAAAGCTGGTGAGCGATCTCAGTTCTCAAAAAGAAGAACTCGAGGAAGTTCGCAAACTTCACGTCATCAAAACAAATGACCTGAAAGAAGTCACCGAACACCTCCACATGCGTCAAAAGCGTATCCACGAGGTCGCAAGCACCAAAGAATACAATGCGGTCGAAAAAGAAATCGAAGCATTCAAAAAATCCACCGAGCAGAGTGAAGAAGAACTCATGCAGCTGGCGGAAACGATCGCTTCGACCGAAAAATCCATCGCGGAAAAAGAAGAAAAAGTCGTGCAGCTTCGCCAGAGCATCGCTGCCGATCAGAAAGAAGCGGAATCCCAGCTCGCTGCACTCGATCAAAACATCGAACGGCTCAAGCAACGCTGCGAAGATGCACGCAGCCAGGTTTCAAAACGCGTGATCTACAAATACGACTTCATCCGCAGTCGACGCCCCGGTCTGGCCGTCGTCGCTGCCAAAAACTGCCACTGCGAAGGCTGCTTCATGCAACTGCCGCCCCAGCAGTACATCGAAGTCCAGCGCGGCGAAACGCTCGAAACATGCCCGAGCTGCAACCGCATCCTCTACTTCTGGGAAGACGATCTCTCTCCGGATTCCTACCCGGAAAAAGCCATTGAAGCCTGATCGATTTTTTCGATCCCTTCAATAAAGACGCAAACAACGGGCAAAGTGCAAAGGAAATAGTTGCACTTTGCCCGTTGTAGTATTATCCAGTGCCCGAATCGGTTCTGTGGGATGATCGCTGGCTCGGCTTCGCTGAGCGGGAGGAAAGTCCGGGCATCACAGAGAAGGGTGGTCGGTAACGCCGACCGGAGGGTAACCTCAGGGAAAGTGCCACAGAAAACAAACCGCCGGGCGTTTCGCAAGAAATACCCGGTAAGGGTGAAAAGGTGAGGTAAGAGCTCACCGGGGCTACGGTGACGTCGCTCGCAGGGTAAACCCCACCTGATGCAAGGTAAACAGAGGTCGGGAAGGCGGCTTTTAGCCACTTCCCCGCGGTTTCTCGCTGCGCTGACCTCAGGTAACCGCTCGAGCCCCCTGGCAACAGTGGGCCTAGATGAATGATCATCGCCAGATTCACTTCTGGAACAGAACCCGGCTTATTAGCAGGACCGATTCAAGCCTTTGCCACAAACGCGCCTACGGGCGCGTTTGTCATTTCTTGCCCTGCAATCCCTGCAAACGCGAAAGCCCCGCCGAAAAACGCGCATCCTCCAGAAGCGTCGCCTTCACAAGCGCCACACCCGCTTCCACGCCGCCTTCATCCCCACTTTCATCGCTAAGAAGCACAATCGGATTCAACAGATCGACCGCCGTCTGCGCAAAAACCTCCAGATTCATCAGGTTCACAAGTGGCGCCCGCTCCAGATCTACGCCGTTCTCCAGCAAAACCTGCACAAAACTCTCCGATGCCAGATGCAAATCCGCGTCTTCCGCGCTCATCAACATCCGCCGCAAGCGATATTCCCTACCCTCCGACGTTGCCGATGCCTCCACCATCACCGTTGGCCCGGGCTCCACACCATCCGGCAACCGCAAACAATACCGCCCACCTGAACTCGTCTGCGTCCGCGCAAACGCATCGCCCACCTGCTCTCCACGTCCGTCCACCCGATACAACCGCACAGCCACACCGCCGACCGGCAACTCGCCCTCCAGCGCCGATGCCTCCGCACGTCCCACCAACCAGTCCGGAAACTGCCATGTGCGCGCAGCAAGTCGCGCATGCGGCGCCAGCACCATGCCGCGCACCTCACGACTGCCCTGCCCCACGCACACAACCTCGGCTTCTTCCGCAGCGATATCAATCGCGCCGTCCAGCAGCGATTCATCGTCGAAAAAACCGCCCTCCACCCCTTCCAGTTCGATCTTCAGCGTGCCGCCAGCTTGTTCCTCGCCAGCAGCCGCAACTTCCGGCGTTTCGGAAGACTTCGAGGCTTTCCCGGCATCACAACCGCACCACACAAACATCCCGAGCATCAACACGCCCACAAGACGACTCCGCCCGAATGTTTGCACAGTCCGATCCATGCTCAAAAACCTCGATTCCCCGAAACCAACCAGAACAATTACACCAGACGCTCATAAATCAGCGGACGCTCATCCACCGCACCATCACCGATCTCGATCGCATTCAAAAGACGCTCCTTACACGCCTCCAGATTCGTCGCATCATTATAATGAATCGTCACAAGCGGCTCACCTTTTTCCACGCGCTCACCACGCTTTTTCTTAAAGACAAGACCCACCGCGTGATCGATCACGTCTTCCTTCGTGCGCCGACCCGCGCCCAGATCACAGGCCGCAATTCCGACTTCCTGCGCATCCATCCGCAAAATCGTGCCGGACTTCGCCGCAACAAATTCCACCGTATGCTTGGCCTGGGGCAAACGACTCGTATCATCACAAACCGTCGGATCTCCGTTTTGCGCCTCGATAATATCGCGAAACACCTTCAGCGCCGTGCCATCATCCAACAGCCCGCGCAGATACTTGCGCGTCTCATCCCGATCCGTCACCATCCCGGCCATATCCATCATTTCCAGGACCTGCTCGATCGTCAAAACCGTAATATCCTCCGGTCCCTCACCACGCAGCGTCTCGATCGACTCGATCATCTCCAGACTGTTCCCGATCGTCAGCCCCAGCACCTGATCCATATCCGTAATCAGCGCGCGTACCTGACAATTCATCGTCGCACCGATCCCGATCATAGTCTTCGCAAGCTCGCGCGCACGATCCAGATTCTTCATGAACGCGCCGCTGCCCACCTTCACGTCCAGTACCAACGCATCGATCCCTTCCGCCAGCTTCTTGCTCATAATCGAGCTCGCGATCAGCGGAATGCACTCAACCGTCGAAGTCACATCGCGCAGCGCATAAATCTTCTTATCCGCCGGCGCAATCTCGCCCGTCTGCCCGATCAGTCCGCAGCCATACACATCGACCATCTCCTTGAAACGCTCGACGCTCAAATTCACGTTGAATCCCGGAATGCTCTCCAGCTTATCCAGCGTCCCGCCCGTATGCCCCAGCCCGCGCCCCGAAATCATCGGAACCTTCAACCCGGCCGCCGCCGCAAGCGGCGCCAGAATCAACGAAATCTTATCGCCCACGCCGCCCGTCGAATGCTTATCAACCTTCGGCCCGGCAATATCCGAGAAATCCAGAACCTCGCCCGAATACAACATCGCCTCGGTCCAGGCTTTCAATTCCACCGGCGTCATCAGGCGAAAATACACCGACATCAAAAACGCCGACATCTGATAATCCGGAATCTCACCCTTTGTATAACCATCGATCAATGCACGGAGTTCTTCGGGCTTCAGCTCAATACCATCTCGTTTATGACGGATCAGATCTACAACTCGCATGGGACCTCAAAGGAAAAAAGTGGATAGAATGTCCTGGCACATAAAAACCTAACGACGCTGCTCTAACTGGCCGTTAGTACGCAATTTTCCGGCTACACTAGTGGGCCGGTGCATACCTTGGCAACCTGGATCAACACCGGCACCTCGATTTACACGATTTACAGCAGACGCAAATGACACGGTTTGCCCGAAACTCCCTGCCTGTGCCACACTAGCTGCCGAATACTTGCTTATCCCCCATCCCAGCAAGTTCCACGGCCGGGGCGCACCCGCAACACGCATGAATGTTTGGCCATAATTTCTCTGGATCACTTATTTACAAAGGTTTTTCCATGACATCTCACCGCTTATTATGGCTGTTTTTATTACTTCCTCTGGCCAGCTGCGATTGCAGCGACGCGGCACTTGAACGCTGGGATTTCTACGAACCCTACCCCGAAGACATTGCTCACCTCGACGACGCCGATCCAATCCTCGACACCTCCCCTCTCGAAGACGCCCTGGATGAATTCGACATCGACATGGACGCCGAACCCGAACCGCCCGACGCCTGGATCCCTCCCGACATCGAGCGCGACACCGACTGGAACCAGGGCGAATGGACCGCCGAAATCGTCGACGACAACTTCTCTCCCAACCACGCCCTCAACGATCGCACCAGCCTCATCGTCGACGAGCTTGGCACCATGTGGCTCGGCTACCACAGCTGCGCCAATTCCTTTTGCACCACGCCACAACTCACCGTCGCGAACCGCTTTATCCAACCCATCACCAACACCAACGATCCCTGGCAATACGAATCCGTCCAGCAACCCCACAGCGGCATCTTCGGCCTCGAAGTCATCCAGCCCGACGCGCCCATCGCCGTCTACCCCGACCCGCGCGACAACCAGCTCCGAGTCGCGCACCGCTCTCCCATCAACGGCGTCTGGCAAATCCGCTCGTTAAACCTGATCGGCGCAGGCAATGATGGCTTCGACGTCACCCGCGACCGCGCACGTTTCTACGTCAGCTTCGCCAACAGCCGCACCTCCACCGTCGACTTCCTCGTCTACAACAGCGCCGCAGCAGCCCCGCGCTGGCAACGCTTGCCCCAACTCACCGGCGCCTACTCCGCCGCTTACGAGCGCGGCCTTCGCGCCGACAACCAGTTCAACCTCTACCTCGTCCACCGCCGCAGCCAGTTCGGAACCTACGGAATCGCCCGCTACAGCCTGGCCGAAAACGCCTGGACCGAACGCTCCTACCTGCCCGACGATCACCAGGTCAGCTCCCTGCTCATCCGCCACAACGGCGATCTCTGCATGAGCAGCACCAACGCGGCAAGCCAGCTCATCGTCACCTGCGGAGACATGCAAAACCTCACCCGCGAACGCAAAGTCTTCTCCGGCGAACGCGTCACCTACTTCTCCTCCATGGTCGAAGGCAGCGACGGAACCCTGTTCGTCGCCTACCACAACCAGGACAACAACCATCTGCGCGTCGCACGCCGCACCCACAACGGGCAGTGGACCACCGAGACTGCCTTCTCCGCCAATGCCTACGGCGTCTCCACCGCCGTCAACCACCGCGAAGAAATTGCCCTCTCCTTCTATACCTGTCAGGCTGCCCGCTGCAGTGTGCAGGTCCTAGAAAAAACCTACGATTTTTAGCAGAAAGGCCCACCGTGGAGCTGGAATCCATCCTCGACTGGCAACTCTTTAGAATGGTCATCATCAGCCTGGCGATCGGCGCAATCGTCGGGCTTGAGCGCCAGAGCCATCATGACCCCGCCTCCGGCATCGCCGGCATGGGCATGCGCACCTTTGCACTCTCGTCCCTGCTCGGCACGCTCTCCGTCGTCGCCCAGGACGTCATCCCCGCCCTGCCCTACATCACCGGCATCGGATTCGTCCTGCTCATGCTCGCCTTCTTCTGGCTCGAGCGCCACCGCATGTCCCACGGCGTCGGCATCACCACCCAGGTCTCCGCCCTGCTTGTCTTCGTGCTCGGCGCCATGACCCCGGATTTCCCCCTCTTCGCCGCCGGCATCGCCGTCATCGTCGCAAGCATCCTCTCGATCAAGCGCGCCACCCACCGCCTGGTCAACCTGCTCACGCCCGAGGAAATCCTCGCCACGATGAAGCTCCTGCTCGTCACCGTCGTCTTTCTCCCGCTTTTACCCAACGAACCCGTCGATCCCTGGGGCATCTACAATCCGCGCGAAATCTGGCTGCTCGTTGTCCTCATCAACGGCATCGGATTTTTAGCCTACTTCGCCATCCGCTTCCTCGGAACCGGCCGCGGCCTGATCCTCACCGGCGTGCTCGGCGGTATGGCCTCCAGCACCGCCGTCACCCTGGCCATGTCACGCCAGGTCCGACGCTCCGCCGACTCCCCCAAAATCCTCATCAGCGCCGCACTCGCCATCTTCATCGCCAGCGCCTTCATGTTCGTACGCGTCACCATCACCGTTGGCCTGGTCAACGCATCCCTGCTCAGAACCCTCTGGATCCCCTTCCTCATCATGGCCATCCCCGGAATATGTGTCGTCAGCTTTACCTGGTACCGCCTCCGCAAAAAGTTCCCCCGCATCCCGCCCGGCGAAGCCACACCCATCGAAACCACCCCTGCACCAGCCGTCGATCCGGCCGAAAACCACCGCGAACCCCTCGAGCTCGAAAACCCCTTCGAACTCGTCCCCGCCCTCAAACTTACCGCGATCTTCATCGTCATCATCGGCGTCGCCAACATCTTGCAACGCGCCTACGGAGACTCCGCCATCTACATCACCGCCTTCTTCGGCGGCATGGCCGAAAACAACGCCATCAGCCTTACCCTGGCTCGTATGGCCAGCAACAACCTGCTCTCCGCCCCGGTCGCCACACAGGGTATCGTCATCGCCATCATCTCCAACAGCATCGTCAAATCCAGCCTGACCCTCGTCGTCGGCACCAAAAAGCTCGCCAGATACGTGGCCCTTGGCCTGCTCCCCATCCTCCTGGCCGGCCTGCTCTCCATCCTCATTCTCTAAACCACAACGTATTTTCTAACAAAAAACCATGAACCATTCCGGCGATTCAAAATAAAATCATAAAACAAGCAACAATTTCCGAAAATCTCCGATAACAAATATAGCAAGTCGGAAGCCCTTCCCTCGTCAGTTCCCGGGAAGAGCCGGTTGGCGAGCGTCAGTGCGTACGGTGGTTTTCTAGAGACCCCACCTGATGTCGACGGTTCTTTTCGGGAGAGGGTCGGGTGAAAGAGGAGCTACGGTAGGGTGACCTGGTTGCGTGAAACCCGCGGGCCTGTTGTAGGAAACAT
>JBEBUW010000165.1:0-7488 GCA_040393065.1 Lujinxingia vulgaris
CGTCCTGTTCCTCAATGTCCTGCTCGTCCACATCAAGGTCTTCGACGTCCTGTTCATCGATGTCCTGCTCGTCCACATCAAGGTCTTCGACGTCCTGTTCCTCAATGTCCGGATCGTCCACATCAAGGTCTTCGACGTCCTGTTCATCGATGTCCTGCTCGTCCACATCAAGGTCTTCGACGTCCTGTTCCTCAATATCCTGATCTTCTACATCGAGATTTGTATCCGCCAGATCTGCATCTGCTTCCTGATCTGCGTCTTCCCCGGAAGGGTCTGTATCCGAAGTTCCCGTATCTGCAACACCGGTATCCGAAGTTCCCGGTTGGGCGTCGTCCGAGCAAGCAGACGTGAACGCAAACAATACAAGCAACAACAAAACGAAACCGGCCTTCTGCATCTTCGCAATGCCTGCCAACATCATACGAGCCCCCTGATTTGCACATGAGCGGGAGCCGTCGTACGCACCCAGAGTTCGCCGTTTTGCGCCTTGAGCAACGCCAGCGGCGCCACCGGATCTCCATGCCGATCCCGATAACTCGCCAGCACCTCGCGTGTGTGCCCATCCGTCAAAACCACCGACGCCGACACTGCATCCGCAACCACAAAACGCCCATCATCCAACCCGACGATATCCTTCACCGAGCGCAGCCCCAGTTCCTCCAGCGGTGCCCAGGCACGCCCGCCCGAGCTGAGCACGCGCTGCGTCGTTGGCACATAGGCCACCCACTGCTGCCCGGTCAGGGCACCGCTCATGGCGCCGCTCCTTGCGCCGGCTGCAGCCACGCGCACCGCCATGTGCACATCATCATGCGGCTGGAAAACGTCCAGCGTTTTGAAATCCAGATCTGTGCGCAAAAGACCCTGCTTTTTTGTCGCAACCAGCAGCGTGCCATCCCCCAGCTCCGCCGCATCCCACACGCCTGCACGCCGCGCCAGCTTCCCCTCAGCCGAGGCAATCTCCGCCGTACCCGTGCCGCGATCGACCACAAGCAACGCACCGGAACGAAGCGCCAGCACACGACCATATTGAAGGATTTGCTCTCGCTGCGCCGGCAAAAGCCCGAGCTTTGCATGAGCCGGCAAAGGACCATCAAAAAAATGCAGCCGTGGCAGCCCTTGCGCCCAGCCCAGCACCTGGCCCAGCCCGACCGCCGGACTACTTGTTGCCGCCAGCACAGCCGCCGCCGCACTGGCCTGTATAAACGTACGTCGATTCACAGGAGTCTCCGTCGGGTTTTGTACCCATTCAAAACAAAATGATTTAGTTGCGAGACGGATAAATGCCTTCCACGCAGATGACGAAGTTCATCCCCAGATAAGGCTGCATGAGCGAAAAAGGCAGACCGCCACCTGCCGGCCCGACCTCAGCCGTTACCTCCATGGTGTCGGTTGCAGCCGAAGCAGGTGCATAAATCTCATCAGCACTCACAGCCAGAACGTTGGTTACCGGCGAAGAAACCCGGGCGTTGGAAGCACTCACCGGCAACCTTGCATTGACCACATGCGAATGCGTCGGCAGATGCGCCTGCGTCAAAGCCATCGTGTCCACGCCTCCCCTGTCTCCAAGACTTACATAAGACAGCCCCGGTCCCTGACCGGTGCCCACCGGCACACGACCAGCCAGATCAGGCAGCGCAAAGGTCGTCTGGCCATTGCCCCCATACGTCGTGCCCAGCAACGAAAAAAGCGCCGTATTCTGCGCAATCGACAAGATCTGTCCGTGACAAAACATCCAGCCTCTCGGTGCAAAATTCCCCGCAAACATCATGATCGTCGCGATAAAACTATCCATAATCAGGCTCCTGTATGTCGTGAAATAGAAAGCAATTTCCTGCCGGATAGTTAAAGGAACTGCGAAAACTGGTCAATCACAAAGACCCGACCGCACAAAGATATATCGATCCCCACAAGAGCTTTTCCGGCCTTCTTGTCTCCCTCCCCTTCTCTCCAGAACACACCCCGGAATCTCGATTTTTATTAGACGATACCTGCCCCGGATGTTACAGACCTGACCCAATTTGGGAACGATGCTCAATTCCCTAGAAATATCAAAGCCCTATCTCCAAGCTTTCAACAAAATGACTCCGAAACCTGAAGGCAATGCTGTGCGAAGCATTTTGTGGATCCTCGCTCTCACCACCCTCATTCTCACCGGCTGCGAAGCCGAAGAAGCCCCCCGCATCGAACTACCAATCGTCGCCGATGGCTCGCTCGTCGCCCCGACCACCACCGACCTTGGCTACGTCGTCGAACTGAGCGAAGCCCGCATGGCCTTGAGCAACGTCCTGTTCACCGTCCGCGGCGAAGCCCACGCTGCGCGGCGTCTAAGCGACTGGCTCATTGCCCCCGCCTACGCACACCCCGGCCACTTTCACGGCGGCGAAATCAGCGGCGAAATGCCCGGACGCTTCGTCGTCGACTGGATCCAGGGCCACGGCCAGCCGCTCGGCACCGCAACCCTGCTCGCCGGCAACTACGAAAGCGCCAATTTCACCTTCGCCTACGGAACGCCCGACGACGGCCTGCCCGCCAACGACGCCCTGCTCGAACATACCGCCATCCTGCGCGGCGTCGCAAAACGCATCGACGACGGCCAGGAAACCGCCTTCGTCGCGCTCATCCAGGCCAACAAAGGACGCGATCTGATCGGCGCCCCCTTTGAAATCGAAATCTCCGGGCAGACCCAAAACCAGATCGGTTTCCGCCTTGCCACCACCGATCCCTACGAAGGCGACAGCCTCTTCGACGGCATCGACTTCGCAGAACTAGCGCAAGGCAAGGAACTGATTACCTTCAGCGAATCCAACGACCAGGAAGAAGTGCGCACCGCCTATTTCCGACTGCGACGCACGTTTCAGACGCACGACCATTTTGAATTTGTTGCTTTTGATGACTGATTTCTACGGAGAAGCCCCATGCACAAAATGTCCCCTGTTTCCCGCCGCATCGCTGCTGCCCTGATCTTGAGCCTGTTTGCCTGCGCAACCGGCGCCTGCGGAAGCGACGACGATGACGAACCCGGCAAGGTCAACATCACCGCCTACGGCGAAGAATTCATCGAAGAAGGCATCTCCGCCGACGACATGAACGATGACTGGGAAATCTCCTTCGACAGCTTCATCGTCCGCTTCGAAGAGATCAAAATCGGCAACCAGACCTTCACCGGCCCCAAATCCATCGAACTCGCCAAAAACTCCGACGGCGAAGGCTTTCCCGTCGCCACACTCGATGAAGTCGAGGGCGGCGAACACAAAGATCCCGAATTCATCATCTCCGAACTGACCATCACCGGCAGCGCCACCAAAAACGAAGTCACCAAAACCTTCAGCTGGGTATT
Source organism: Lujinxingia vulgaris (assembly GCA_040393065.1). Taxonomy (GTDB): domain Bacteria; phylum Myxococcota_A; class Bradymonadia; order Bradymonadales; family Bradymonadaceae; genus JACCWM01. The sequence continues at coordinate 3,338 of JBEBUW010000165.1, forward strand.
TACCGACCGCGTCAAGTACTCCGAATGCGAAGCCACCATCCAAGTCAGCGGCGACTCAGACGCAGGCTTCGAAATCACCGTCCACGCCGACCACCTCTTCAGCGACAGCCTGGTTTCCTCCGAACCCACCCTCCTCTTTGGCCCGCTCGCTGCTGCCGACGCCGATGACGACGGCACCATCACCGAAGACGAACTCAAAGAAGCCGGCATCGGAGCCTACGACGTCGGCAACGAAGACATCGACAATCTGTGGGATTTCGTGCGTGCGCAGAGCAACCATCTCGGCCACGTCAATGGAGAAGGACACTGCAAAAGCGAAGTATTGTAATCCTTGCCGCCGTGGCATGCCTCGCGCTGCCACGGCCAGCGATTGCAGAAGAAGTAGAAGTTCAACCGGTTGATGGAGAAGCACCCGCCAACGAAGCCGCCGGCGAACACGAATTCACCACCCGTGCCCCCGCGCCGGCCGCGTCCACCGCCTCGGAAACCCGCGTCACCGCCCGCCAGTTCGCAGCCATCCCCCGGCGCACCGCCGAGGACGCACTCCGGCTTGTGCCCGGCCTGGTACTCGTGCAGCACGGCAACGAAGGCAAAGGCCACCAGATATTTTTACGCGGATTCGACGCCAGCCACGGCGCCGACTTCGAAATCACCCTCGAAGGCATCCCCCTCAACGAGTGGTCCAACATCCACGCCCAGGGCTATCTCGATCTCGGATTCATCATCCCCGAACTCATCCGCGGCGTCGATGTCACCCGCGGCCCCTTCACCCTGAACCAGGGCCTGTTCTCCATCGCCGGCACTGCCCATTACCAGCTCGGCGTGCCTTCCGAAGAACGCGGCCTGCGCTCAGCCTACACCCTTGGCACCACCAACCGACACCGCGCGCTGATCAGCTACGCACCCGAAAGCGGCTTTGGCGACGACTTCATCGCCGGCGAAGCACTCTTCGACAGCGGCTTTGGCCAGAACCGCCGCAGCCGCCGCGCCTCTCTGATGGCCCAAAAACGCCTGGACGTAAACCCTGCCGGCGATTCGCTCCGCCTGCTCGCGTCCGCCTCGGCCGCCGATTTTGGCCTGCCCGGCATCCTGCGCAGCGACGCCTTCGCAGCCAGAGAAATCGGATTCTACGACGCCTACGACGACAAAACACGCGGCAACGGCCAGCGCGCCCTGCTCGCCGCCATCTACGAAGCCGTCCGCGCCGATTCCGCCCTCAAAACCCTTGGCTACGCCGGCTACCGCAAACTGAACCTGCTCGAAAACTTCACCGGATTTTTGAACGATCCCCTCCACGGCGACCGCCGCAGCCAACACGAACAACACGCCCAATTCGGCGCAAGCATCGAATTCGAACAAGACCTGCGCACTAACCTGCGCCTGTTTCTTGGCGCCGGTGCACGCCACGAATTTTTCGACCAGCACGAAGATCACGTCGGCCAACAAGAACAAACACTCGCCAAAATCCGCCAGCTTTCCGCCCACCAGACCGCTGCCCACCTGCTGGCCGGCATACGGTGGACCCCCAAAAGCCTCCGACTCGACGCTGGCCTTCGACTCGACCTCCTTCACTTCCTTCTGACCGCCGCAGGCCCAGAACATCTTCAACCCAACGACCTACCCGACACGCAACTTCTGGCCGCCCTCAGTCCGCGCACCACACTCGCCTGGCGCGCCAGCAACAACCTGGAATGGTTCGCCGCCTTCGGCCGCGGCATACGCCCGCCCGAAGCACGCGCCTTTCTCGGCAACACCGAAGAAAACCAGGGCCTGATTGACGAGCGCTTCGACGGCGGCCAACCCGCCATCACCGCATCCAACACCGTGGAAATCGGCGCGCGCTACGGCTCCCTCGACACCCTGCGCCTGAGCCTCGCCACATTTGGCACCTACGTCGCGCGCGAATCCGTATTTGACCACGTCTCCGGCCTGAACATCGAACTCAACGCCACCCGACGCATCGGCGCCGAGCTGGTTCTCAGTTCCCGCCCGCTTCCCTGGCTCACGCTGCGCGCCGATGCCACCGCCGTCAGCGCGCGCTTTGTGCAATCGCAACGCCCTGTCCCCCTGGCCCCCCGCTGGATGGGCGGTCTGCAAGGCGTCGTTACCCACCCGAGCGGCCTGCGCGCCGGAATCCACGGCCTCGGCGTCCTGCCCCGCCCCCTCCCACACGGCGCCCGCAGCTCCGCACTCGTGCTTTTGAACGGCACCCTCGGCTGGCATTGGACGCACCTGCGCCTCGATCTGGAGGTCGAAAACCTCCTCGATCTCCACGCACGCGAAGGCGAATACCATTTCGCAAGCCACTGGAATCGCGAACGCGCCGCAAGCGCACTGCCCGCGCTGCACTATGTCGCCGCGTCCCCCCGAAACGCGCGCCTGACCCTGACGGTCGTATTTTAAAAGCTGTTTGCGATGAAGTTTCTACACACTCAGGCTACTTCCCGACCAGGCCGAGTACGCCAGCACGTCGGCAGCCTGATTGAGTTCTTCGGCCACCCACGCTAAAAGCTGATCGAGCGACAGCAGCCCTACCAGCGCGCCATGATCGTTCAAAACCGGTAAATAATGCAGATGATGTTCCTGCATAATCGTAAAAGCCTGGTCCAGCGGCGTGTGCTCATACACCACAACCAGCTCGTGCGACATGACATCGTGTACGCGCAAACCGCACAACTCCTCGTCGCGGCAAACCAGAATGCCGCCCATCACAATATCGCGATCTTTGAGCAGAGCCACCGGCATCATAATCGGATCCGAGAGCTTTTGCTCACGACTGATCACCACCAGCGCATTTGTATCCGTGTTGAGCATACGCCGCGCGGCATTGATCAGTGTTTCATCTTCGTAAATCGTGCGAACCTGACGGTTGCAAATGCTGCCCACTTCCATGAAAAACCTCCTGAAAATGATGTCGCCCGTGATTTGTCTGGCGACTCTCCTGAGCAAAGTGTAATCACAGCTCGCCCATCACCGCGAAATTCTCTCCAACCCCACCCCGCGCCATGCCAGAAACTCACCAACAACTCGCCAAAATGTTCACCAACCGCCTCAAGAAAAACATGCGCCGCCTCGGCGCCTGGGCACACCGCAACAAAATTTCCTGCTACCGCATCTACGACGGCGATATCCCCGAAATCCCCCTCGTCGTCGATACCTACGAAGGCCGCATCCAGATCGGACTCTTCGCCAAAAGCAACATGCCCGACGAAATCGCCAGAGACTGGCTCGACACCCTGATCTCCGTCATCGTCGAAGTCCTCCAGGTCGAACCCGAAAACCTCTTCCTCAAAACACGCCAACGCCAGCGCGGACTCTCCCAATACGAACGCCTGGGCGATGGCGGCCAGACCTTCGTCGTCTCCGAAGGCGGCCTCAAGTTCGAAGTCAACCTGACCGATTTCCTCGACACTGGTCTGTTTTTAGACCACCGCATCACCCGCGACCGCGTCCGCAAAGAAGCCAAAGACACACGCTTTTTAAACCTCTTTGCCTACACCGGCGCATTTTCCGTCTACGCAGCCGACGGCGGCGCGCACTCCACCACCACCATCGACATGTCGAACACCTATCTGGGCTGGGCTGAACACAACATGGCCCTCAACGGATTCACCGGTCCCGCCCACGAATTCGTCCGCGCCGATCTGATGGCCTACCTGCGCGACGTCCACAAAATCACGACCCTCTACGACCTGGTCGTCGTCGATCCCCCCACCTTCTCGAACAGCAAAAAAATGGACGATGTCTTCGACGTCCAACGCGACCACGTCTGGCTCCTCAACCAGACGCTTTCTATCGTCCGCCCGGGCGGTGTCGTGTACTTCTCCAACAACTTCCGCGGCTTCCAGTTCGAACCCGACGCGATTCAGGCAAGCGCCATCGAGGAAATCACCTCACAAACCCAGGCCCATGACTTTGCCTACAGTCGCCCACACCGCTGCTGGCGCATCGTGAAATAACCCTCACAGATGTTTTCTAGCCGCGCTAGAAAATGAGCTTCCGCGCCAACCGCATTTCAGTGGATAGACGAGTCAGAAGGGATTTTTCCCCGGCCGTCACCACGGCTTTGCAAATTATTTGAAAATATCAGGCAACATTTTCCGCAAATCTCCGAAAACAGATCCAGCAAGTCGGAAGCCCTTCTCTCGTAG
>JBEBUW010000166.1:0-7376 GCA_040393065.1 Lujinxingia vulgaris
AGAGTTTGTAGACGACGTCGAGGGGGCCGATGCTGGCGACGTTTCCGGCGCCGAGCACAAGGGCGACTTTGCCGGTGGGGCGTGCGCGTTTGTAGAAGACGGCCATGGTGTCGGCCAGGTTCTGGGGCGTGACGCCGGGCTGCATCCAGACCTGAGCGGTGAAGCCTTTGTAGAGAAGTTTGTCCCAGGTGTCGGTCGGGAAAACGTCAACGACGGTCTGGCCGTCGGGGCGCGTGTGGACGGCCTCGGGCGGCAGGGTGGGTGTGCCGCGGGTGATGACCTGTTCCAGGGAGTTTACGAGCAGGCGCAGGTTTCGCACGGTGATGAGCGGGCCGCCAAGCCATTCCTCGCCGACCAGTGGGGAATCGGCCGGGATTTGCTTGGCCTTGATGGCGGCCTGAATCTGGCGTTTGCCGACGGCGATGTTGGCGTCGATGAGGCGTTTGGCCATTTCGACCTTTTTTCGCAGCGGGAGCGTGGCCCAGCGGTCTTTGTTGTCCTGGAGCAAAGCGATTTTGGCATCGAGTTCGTTGGTATTCATGGCGTCCTTTTTGAGAAAACGGGCACTGAGACAAATGATAGGTTTAGAAACAGTGATTTTGTGGTGCTTGGTATCGTTTGGTTGGCAGCGTTTCGTGAAGGTTGTTGTAGCAGATATCTACAGGGAGCGTAAACGCGAAGCATGCGCAGTGCGTGGATTGGCGCGGCTTGTTTGGGGGAAACGTTGCAAATTGATGGTGATTCCCTATACTTGCGATCGCCGTTTTGTAAGGATTTGGAACGTGTCAGGGCAGTAAATTTATCAGCTAGGAAGAGAAAATGCGTGTACTTGGCGTTGGTTATTGTACATTGGACCAGATTTCGGTGGTGGAGCGCTTCGCGGAGGAAGATGCTGCGCTGGAGATGTCAAAGTTCAGCGTCCAGGGTGGTGGGACGGCGGCGACGGCGCTGACGCTGCTGGCGCGTTGGGGTGTTGAGACGCGTTTTGTGGGCAAGGTCGGCAAGGATGAGCGCGGTCATAAGATTGAGCGTACCTTGTCGAACGAAGGCGTGGATACGCGTGCGATGGTGCTTGAGGAAGGCGCTATCAGTCAGTTGTCGTTTATCATTCTGGAATCCAAGAGCGGCCGGAAAAAGACGTATTATACGCCGGGCAGTGTGTCGGAACTGGGCGTGCAGGAGATTCATCCGGAGATGTTGGACGGCGTGAGCTGTTTGCTGGTGGATGGCGTGTATCCCCATGCGCAGTCGGTGCTGATGAAGGCTGCGCGGGAGCGTAATATTCCGGTGGTTTTGAAAGCAGGCGGGCGCAGCTCGCAGGCCGCGGAACTGGTGGGATTGTGTGATTATCTGGTGACGACGGAGCGCTTTGCGAGTCGGTTTACCGGGATGGGGCAGCTTGCGGAGTTGTGCCGGGCGTTGCTGGAGCGCGGACCGCATACCGTCGTGGTGACGATGGGCGATGAAGGTTGCGTGGCGATGACGCGTGAGAGCGAAACGATGTTGCGTGAGCCGGCGCATGAAGTGGACGTGGTCGATGTGACGGGCTCGGGCGACGTGTTCGTGGGCGCGTTTGTGTACGGGATTTTGCAGGGCTGGGAAGTGAGCCGGTCGGTGGCCGTGGCCAACGTTGCGGCCGGGTTGTCGTGCACGGACGTGGGTGCTCGGGCGGCGAACGTGTCGTTGGAGGAGGCGGCGGCGGTCCTGAATCGACGATAGTTTTGCCGTAAATGTTGGGTTGAGTTTGGGGCCGCTTGCGCGGCCTTTTTTTGTTGGGTGGTTTGCGGTGTGGTGGTGAACGGAGAATTGGGTGGTGTGCAACGCGCCCAGGGCCAGAGGCCCAGGGCTAGCACAGCCGGCGCGCTCCGCAGGGGCCAGAGGCCCCGCTGTGCGGGTGGGTGTTTTGGGTGGGGTGGTAGCGGTGCGCGGGTGGATGAGAGGTGTTGTTGGGTGGGGATTAGCGGCGGCGGTTGCCGCCGCCGCGTTTGTCGTCACGTGGGGGGCGTTTGTCGTCGGACCGTTGGCCGCGGGGTGGGCGTTTGTCGTCGTCGCGGGAGCCGCGGGGTGTGGCGGGGCGTGGGGCAGGGCGGTCGGGGCGGCTGGATTTTTTGAGGCGCGCGTTGCCGATTTGGACGGCCCAGAATTCGGAGGTGCGGAGGGCTTCGACGAATTCGGCCTGGGTGGTGATGGAGTCTTTGAAGAAGGTGGCGAACTGGCCGATGACGCCGGGTTGGGTGGTGGGGTCACTGCCGCCGACGGTGGAAAGTCCCATGGAGGTTGCGGCTTCGAGCGCGAAGTTGTTCTGAATTTCGCCGACGCGGGGATTGAAGACTTCAACGGCTTTGAGGCCGGTAAGCGCGAAGATATGGTCGCCCATGTTGAAGGGGATTTCGAGGTCGTAGGGGCGTGCTGCGATGGTGACGCCGCCTTTTTGCTCGAACATTTCGATGACGGATTCGGGCGAGGGCGTGGTCAGGTCGGTGAGGATGCGCCATTCTTCGTAGAGGTAGAAATCGTCGATTTCGGGGACGAATCCGAGCAGGATGCCGTGGTCGGTGGGGATTTCGATACCGATGAAGACTTTGATGTCGTCGAATTGTGCGGCGTACTGCAAAATTTCCTGGCAGTGCGCGGTGCTGCGGGTTTCGCAAAAGGCGATGGCGTCGAGGCCGGCGCTGCGTGCGCTCTGAATTACCTGTTCGGGGGAGAGGGTGACGCCTTCGGACAGGGAAGATTTGGCGTGTACATCAACGAGCATTGATAGATCCTTGCGGGTAATTTGTGCAGACGGGTTGAGCGAAACGATCCGGTACGGAGCGGATGTATAGTCTTAAAGCGCTCAAAGTTCTACTAATTTTCGTGTTTTGGTTGGTTTGCGTCGGAATCATCCCGGGATGAGGGGGTGATATCGATGATTTCGCCGTGGCCGTCCTCATCCTCGTAGTAGGAGGCGTTCTGGGAGGCGTGGAGGTGGTCGTGGAGCAATACGTTCTGGTGAAAGGGTGTATCGGGGTTGTTGAAGCCGTGCGACATGTTGAAGGGAACGGCGCCGAAAAACGTGGGCTCGGAGGAGGTGAGTCGTTGCTCGAATTTTTTGCGGAGCAGGTGTTTTACGGGGATGCGCAGCGGTGGAATCAGGAGGAGCAGGCCAATGGCGGAAGTGAGAAATCCGGGGAGAAACAGGCAGATCGACGCGGCGAGTATGAGGACGCCGTCGAGGATGGCATTGCCGGGGAGTTCGCCCTTGGCGAGTGTGTCCTGAATGCGGTGCAGAGCGCGTAGGCCAGCGAGCTGGCCTACGACGAGTCCGAAAAGAGCGGAGCTGATGATGATGCCCAGTGTTAACCACAGGCCAAGAATCGGACCGAGCTTGATGAAAAGGGCAAGCTCGATCAGAGGCAGGAGAATAAGCGCGAGTACGATTTTTGGGAACACGGAGCTGCTCGCGGGCAGTGGTGTGTGGAGTTGTCGGGGCATTCCGGGAAAATCTTGGTTCAGGGTTTGGGAACGTTTTCCCAGTCTTTCATGAACTGGGCGAGTCCTAAGTCCGTCATGGGATGTTTGAACATTTTGTCGATGACGGAGAAGGGCACGGTACAAACATCGGCACCGATCAGGGCGGAGGTCGTGACGTGGCGCGGGTGGCGCACGGAAGCGACGAGGACTTCGGTCGAGATGTTGGGGTAATTTGCGTAGGCGGTGACGATTTCTTCGGTGAGATCCATGCCTTCCTGGCCGAGATCATCGAGGCGTCCGATGAAGGGGCTGATGTAGGTTGCGCCGGCGCGTGCAGCGAGCAGGGCCTGGTTGGTGGAGAAGCACAGGGTGACGTTGACGCCGATGCCTTCGCTGGTGAGGATTTTGCAGGCGCGCAGACCGTCGGGAGTCAGCGGGATTTTGACGACGATGTTGTCGGCCCAGCTGGCCAGTTCGCGGCCTTCTTTGAGCATGCCTTCGGTGTCGAGGGCGGTGACTTCGGCGCTAACGGGACCGTCTACGATTTCGCAGATTTCGGTGATGACATCTTTGAAGGGGCGGCCGGTTTTGGCGATGAGCGACGGGTTGGTGGTAACGCCATCGAGGATGCCAAGGGCAGCAGCGGCGCGGATTTCATTGACGTCAGCGGTGTCGATAAAAAATTTCATGTAGGGTTCTCCTGTAGACATTCAACATGGTTTGACGGCTTGGTCGGCGATCAGAACAGTCGCAGATGGCCTAACATTTCGCCCATGCAGGTGCAATAGAGGGCGAAAGCCGGGGATAGAAATTGTTAGAGGCCAAGAACCGGCCGGGGAGTGCGGTGCCTGGTGATTCCGAGCTGGTTGTAGGTGTTGTCGCCCCAGCAAAAGAGTTCGCCTGCGCGGATGCCGCAGGTGTGCTCGTTGTGGGCGGAGAGTTCGGTCCAGTCGGTGCGTGTGTCGATGGTGAGCGGGGCAATGATTGTGGTTTCGTCGGTGATCGTTCCCAGTTCGTAGCTGTTGTTGGAGCCCCAGCATACGAGTTGGTCGTCCCAGAGGGCGCAGGTGTGGAACAGGCCGCCGCTGATGTCGGTGGTGGTCTGGGTAGTGCTGATCTGGACGGGGGAATGGCGCGTGAAGTTGGACGGGTCGTTGTTGCCAATCGGCGGGTTGCCCCAGCAGTAGGTGGTGCCCTGGCGGACGGCGCAGGTGCGTGCGCCGCCGATGGTGACGTGGCTCCAGTCGTTGTGGGCGCCGATGCGCACCGGTGTGGTGGAGGAATCGGTGGTGCCGTCGCCCAGGCCGCCGGCGCGGGCGTTGCCCCAGCAGTAGAGTTCGCCGGCGTGGATGCCGCAGGTGTGCCAGCGGCCCATGGTGATGAGGGCCCAGTCGGTGTTCGAGCCAATGCGTGTGGGGGTGTTGGGATAGGTGGTGTTTCCGGTGCCGAGCTGGCCGTCGGGATTGAAGCCCCAGCAGTAGAGTTCGCCGGCGCGAAGGGCGCAGGTGTTGTAGTGATTGGCTTTGACGGCGGTCCAATCGGAGTGGCTTCCGATGCGGACGGGGGTGCGTTCGGGCATGGGAGGATCTGTTGGTACTACGCCGATGCCCAGGCCGCCGCTGTCGGTGGCGCCCCAGCAGTAGAGTTCGCCGGCGCGGATGCCGCAGGTATGTTGGAAGCCGGCGCTGATGGTTTGCCAGTCGTTGTGGTTTCCGATGCGGGTCGGGGTTTCGGCGCCGATGAGGTTGGGTTCGCCGGTGCCCAGGCGTCCGCTTACGTTGTCGCCCCAGCAGTAGAGTTCGCCTGCGCGGATGCCGCAGGTGTGGCCATCGTGCGTGCTGACGGTTTGCCAGTCGCTGTGCGTTCCGACGCGGGTGGGGGCGGTTTCTTTGTTGTGAATGGCGCCATTGCCGAGGACCCCGTGGGTATTTTTGCCCCAGCAATAATAGGTGTCGTTGCGAAGGGCACAGGTGTGGTGGCTGGCGGCTACGACGGATTGCCAGTCATTGTGTGTACCGACGCGGGTGGGGCTGGTTCGCGGAGTTGTGGTTCCGTCGCCGAGTTGACCTTCGGAGTTGTCGCCCCAGCAGTAGAGTTCGCGCTGGTCCGTGATAGCGCAGGTGTGGTTCTGGCCTGCAGCGAGTTGGGTCCAGGTGTGTTGGTTGTCGGTGAGAACCGGGGTGTTTTGGGGTGTAGTTTCTTCGAGGCCGAGCTGGTTGGCGTCGTTATTACCCCAGCAGTAGACAGCAGACTGGCGCACGGCGCAGGTGTGTTGCTCGCCGGCGCTGACGGCGGTCCAGTCGGTATCGGTGCCGACCTGGGTGGGAATGCGGCGGTTGTTACTATTGCCGGTTCCGAGTTTGCCATGAGTGCCTTGTCCCCAGCAATAGAGGGCGCCGTCGAGAATTCCGCAGATATGGTGGGTGCCCGCGCTGATGTGCGTCCAGGGAGCGTCATCCAGGTGAGCGCTGTTGATGGGGGTGGGGGCGGTTTCGTGGTCAGCACTGCCGTTGCCGAGCTGTCCGTAGGTGTTGTCGCCCCAGCAAAGGAGCTGGTTGTTCTGGAGGGCGCAGGAAAAGTTCGCGCCTGCGGCGAGTTGGGTCCAGCCTTCTTCGTTGCCGACGCGTGTCGGTTCGGCCTGTTGCTCAACGGCGGGGTTGGCAAGGCCGAGTTGTCCGTGGGTGTTGTCGCCCCAGCAAAAGAGTTCGCCCCGGCGCGTGGCGCAGAGGTGTTGGGCGCCGATGGCGATGTGGTGCCAGTCGCTATGCGTGGAGACGGGGCGGGCGCTCAGGTCGGGACGCCGGGGTTTGGTGAAGTTATGCCCCCAGCAGTGCAGGACGCCGTCGTCGGTGATGGCGCAGGAGTTCTGGACGCCCGTTGCGATCTGGAGCGGGTACAGGCAGTGGCTGGCGTCGCCGTTTACGTCGGTTGCGTACGACGGGCAGGTTTCGGGGATGTGCGGGGCGTCAGCATCGGTCGGGGAGTCTGCATCGTCGTCGCTGTCGATGTCAGGAAAATCGGTGTCGGACTGGTCGGTGTCGGTGGGATCGACGTCGTGCGAGAGGTTTGTATCGAAGTCTGCATCCAGGCTCGCATCGTCCTCCGGTTCGGTGCCGGTGTCGGTCACATGATCGGTATCGTGATGTGTATGGTTGTCGTTGTGCGTGCCGGAGTCGCTGCTTGAGCAGGCCGTCAGATAGGCGCAGGCAACAACAAGAAAGCAGAGAATGAATAAGCCGTATCGGTTACAGATTCGCATGCGGAGTCCAAATCAAACAGGCAACAGTTTCATTTTTTCAGAGGATTCAGTGGGCGCAGATTGCGCGCTGGAAGGGATGGTAGCACGTCTTGTAAATTCCGGGTGGATGTAAATTTGTGGTTTCGAAAAGGAAAAATTCTGGCGAGCACGGGATGCCTGCAACTTCGAAACTGTAGGCTCGCCTCGGATTCTGGCGGGCTTTGCCCGGCCGCGTTGTAGGCCCGCCTCGGATTCTGGCGGGCTTTGCCCGGCCGCGTTGTAGGCTCGCCTCGGGTTCTGGCGGGCTTTGCCCGGCCGCGTTGTAGGCTCGCCTCGGATTCTGGCGGGCTTTGCCCGGCCGTGTTGTAGGCTCGCCTCGGATTCTGGCGGGCTTTGCCCGAAAAAATGGAGGTTCGCCTCGGATTCTGGCGGGCTTTGCCCGGCCGCGTTGTAGGCTCACCTCGAATACGGGGTACAGTAGGAGTGGGTAGCATGTCGCATCGGGCTGCCCGGGGAAAATCCTCGGCCTGCAACATGCCTTTGTAAATTTTTATAATTATCAGGCAACTTTTTCCAAAAATCTCCGATAACAAATATAGCAAGTCGGAAGCCCTTCCCTCATCAGTTCCCGGGAAGAGCCGGTTGGCGAGCGTCAGTGAGTTGGGTTAGCAGTTTTCCCGAG
>JBEBUW010000167.1:0-6895 GCA_040393065.1 Lujinxingia vulgaris
AGAAGTAGCAGTGGTCAGACGGCGCGGGGAGGCGCATGAGCAGGCGGCAAAAAAGTAGAAAAATTTTGCAGTGACGAGGCTGTAATGTGTGCAATTTCTGGCAGAATTTCAGAAATTGAGGCGTTCTGAGCGGTCCAGAAATTTCCTGGCCTGAAAATTTCTTACCCGCAGACCACACTGTGCACCGCCTGCGTTGCTGAGCCTCTTCACAACGCAACAGCGCAGCCCCTCAACTTTTTGGTGCGTTCAAAAAGCTTGAACGCACCAATAACTCACCAGCCAGCCGAGCTAGTCACACAATTACTGAAATATCGGCCACACGCATAAACAGCGCGCGTAACCCGGCTAGTAGTGCCAGCCGATTGTTACGAATCGTCGCATCGTCAGCCATGACCATGACATGATCAAAGAAATGATCAACCGGAGCTTTTAGTGCAATCAATGCTGCACAGGCAGCCGCCCAGTCACGTGCACCCAGCGCCTGCTCTACCTTGATTTCCGCCGACTTATAGGCCTCGAACAAAGCCTGCTCAGGCTCTTCTACCAATAGCTCAGGAGCCAATGTCGTACCCTGCAACTCAGCAGCCTGCTTCTTCAGAATATTAACAACACGTTTGAAGCCAGCAGCCAGAGGCTCAAAATCCGCTTCTTTCCGAAGCTCTGCCAGAGCCTGAACACGCCCCTGCACACTCAACACTTCATCAAATCCGGCAGCGAGAACGGCATCCACAACATCCGTAGGCGCAGAGCTACTGAGCTGGAACTTAAGGCGCGTGGCCATAAACGCGAGTAGAGCCGATACAAGCTGCTCACGATCTGTTTCCAGCACACCCGGCGCATTTTCATCATAGACTTCAAGACTGAGCGCAACGAGTTTGGAAAGACGAACATCGTATCCGCGCGTCTGCATAATCCGCAAAACACCGAGAGCCGCACGGCGAAGCGCATAAGGATCTGCCGTACTGGTAGGAACCAGCCCGATACCAAAACATCCGACCATTGCATCCAGGCGCTCCGCCAGCGCAACGCACGCTCCAGCGTCCGAGGCCGGCAGCTCATCGTCAGCGCCACGCGGCAAATACTGCTCGTAAATCGCCTGCGCAACCGCTTCCGACTCTCCACCTTTTCGAGCATAGGCCCGCCCCATGGCACCCTGCAGATCTGTGAACTCGTTCACCATGTGGCTCACCAGATCTGCTTTGCTGAGATAACCTGCGCGATGCGCCGTTTTCGCATTGTCCTCACTTAGCCCCAGGGTTAAAGCAATCTTTTGAGCAAGCTCGGCGATTCGCTCGGAACGCGCCTTCATGCTGCCAATTTTGGCCAGCCAGACCACCTGTTCGAGTTCTTCGACACGCGCATCCATCGACGTTGCAAGATCTTTTTCCCAGAAGAAAACCGCATCGTCGAGCCGCGCCTTGAGGACGCGCAAATTCCCCCTGGCCACCACCTGCGGATCACGCACAGGCGTATTATAAATTACCGCACAGTAAGGAAGCAGACTGCCATCTGGCCCGGAAATCGCAAAATACCGCTGATGAGAACGCATCGAAGAAATCAACACTTCATGCGGAACCTCCAGATACTTCTCACCGAAATTCAAAAACAAAGCATGCGGCTCTTCCACCAGATAAATGACTTCTTCGACAAGTTCTGGATCGTCGATGACCTTGCCACCAACTTCCTCGCCGATTCTTGCGAGAGCATCCACAACCATTTGCCGACGTTCCGCTGTATCCAGAACAACATGCGCATTTTTCAGGCCCGCCAGATACTCAGCAATCGTGCGCACAGAAAACTCGTCGGGCGCCGCAAAACGATGCCCACGCGTTGTCATTCCACTTTCAACACCTGCAAAATGCACAGGAATGCGCTCACCATCGGCAACTGCCAGAATCCAGCGCACTGGCCGCGCAAATTGCTCCCGATAATTCGCCCAGCGCATCGACTTCGGAAAATGAAAACTCGTCATCACCTCATTCAACAGCGCAGGAAGCAGCTCTTTGACCGGACTCCCTTTTTGAAACACGCGAGCGGCCACATACGGACCTTTTTCCGTCTCCTGCACAAACAAATCAGCCAGCTCAACGCCCTGACCACGCGCAAACCCCTCGGCGGCTTTGGTAGGCGCGCCATCACGAAAAGCAGCTTTCGCAGGCGGTCCGGTCCGTACTTCTTCTAAGTCTTCTTGAAGCTCAGCCAATTGATGAACAAGAAGCGTCAGACGACGTGGCGTGCCAAAAACCTGAACGTCTTGAACACCGATGCGCAAGGCCTCGCATTGCTCGATAAAATGCGCGCGCAAATGCGCCATGGCCGGTTCGATAAAACTGGCCGGCAGCTCTTCGCAACCAATTTCGAAGATGAGTTCCATCATATACAATCTCGCTAATTAACTCGAAAATCAGTGTTCAGAAACGGCGTCAGCTTGCTTGAGCAGTGGAAACCCAAGTTCCTCACGCTTTTGCAAATGACGCTGAGCAATGCCACGCGCCAGCCCACGAATGCGGCCAATATATTTCTGGCGCTCCGTAACACTGATCGCCCCGCGCGCATCAAGCACATTAAAAGTATGACTGGCCTTCATAATATAATCGTAAGCCGGCAGCACCAGGCCCTTTTCCATCAGCTTACGCGCCTGATCTTCAAACTCATCGAACCAGCGGAAATGCAACGCCACGTCCGCTTCCTCAAAGTTAAATGTACTGAATTCCACTTCTTCTGAGTGACGAATTTGCCCGTACGTAACGCCGGGAGCCCAGATCAGGTCGTATACATTATCAACGCCCTGCAAAAACATCGCGATCCGCTCCAGCCCATAGGTGATTTCCGCCGGAATCGGATCAAGCTCAATGCCACCAACCTGTTGAAAGTACGTGAATTGCGATGCTTCCATCCCGTCAATCCACACTTCCCAGCCAAGTCCCCACGCACCCAACGTCGGTTGTTCCCAGTCGTCTTCGACCAGACGCAAATCGTGCTTGAGCGGATCAATCCCGATCGCACGCAGGCTATCCCAGTACAATTCTAGAACATTATCCGGGCTGGGCTTGAGCAATACCTGAAACTGAAAATATGAACCCAACCGATTCGGATTCTCGCCGTAACGGCCATCCGTCGGACGACGACAAGGCTCCGCGTACGCCACTTTCCAGGGCTCCGGCCCCAGCGCGCGCAAAAATGTCGCGGCGTTATAAGTCCCGGCACCTTTTTCTACGTCCCAGGGCTGCTGAATAACACAGCCGCGTTCCGCCCAAAACGCCTGCAACGTCAAGATAATGTCCTGAAATGTCTTCTTCTTCATGATTTTCTTGCGAGGTAAATACTGCATGAGAGTTTGATGAAAAAATTCTCCCGCCGGGCGGGTGCGCCGTTATAACAAGCAAGCCAGTAATCAGCAATGACAGTACTCCGGGATTTTAAAGAGAATTTCTACACATGCGATGCGTCCACTTTTTATGAACTCTCTTTGCAGGCGTCTCTGGTATTTGACCTGTAGTTCCGTATAATCCTTCTGCTTAACATTTCAAAAATTGCGTATTTGCAGCCCGAGGATTCTGATGACTGTGCAACAGAAAGAACACATCGCCCCTTTTTTTTCGCGCATCGCATTTCTGACAGCTGCCGCTCTGCTCGTCACCTTGCCTCTCAACGCTGCCGCACAATCCAATGAAGCCATGAGCAAAGGCGAAATCTCCGTCGACACCATCGAGGTCAAAGGCAGTGATATGCCCAAAGTCGTGGTCAAAGGCGTGATCGACGCGCCACCGGCCAAAGTCTGGCAAATCGTGTCCAATTGCGCTCAATACAGCAAAACAATGACGCGCATTAAATCCTCCAAACTGGTCAAACAATCCGGTGACACCTACATCTGCGATGTCACCGTGGAACTTCCCTTTCCGCTCTCCAATTTGCGCGCCACCACAACCGCCAAGCACGTCGCCGGTCCCCCCGTCTGGTCGCGCACCTGGACCCTGCTGGAGGGCGACTACCAGCGCAATGACGGTAGCTGGAAGCTCGAAGAATTTGCCGGAGATCCCAACCGCACTTTTGCCACGTACACAGTCCACGCAATTCCAAACACCTCCGTGCCTGGCTGGATGCGTAAACGCGCGCAGGAGTCGTCGATGCCCGATGTCATCAAACGACTCCGCGAAGAAGTAAAAAAGCTGAAATAAGAACCTCTGGCTTTTCTAACTTCGGCCAAACAATCCCGTAATTTTTCGTGTGATTTTCTTGCGATACAACATGACCAGCGCTTTATCGAGCGCTGTTTCAATCATGTTGTTATACGGATACCAGAACGGTTCGCGTTTAAGCTGCAAAATATCCTCCAGAATCGCCTTGGAGTTTGTGAAGGTCCGCAACTCCTCCAGACCTTTTTTGCGGCCGCTGCCCGAATACTTATTGCCGCCAAAAGGCGCTTCAATCGCCATCGAATGCATCATGACATCATTGATGCACACACCGCCGCAATCGAGCTGACGCGCCACTTCATGCGCAATTTCGGTATTTTTTGACCAGACCGACGCGCCCAGACCAAATTGCAAATCGTTCGCGCGCTGCACCGCCTCGGCCGGTGAGCGCACCCGCATAATCGGCAAAATCGGCCCGCACGTTTCCTCGCGCATAATCCGCATATCATCGGTCACGCCCACCAGCACCGTGGGCTCAAAAAAGTGCCCGTCCAGCTCTTCGCGCCGCTTGCCGCCCACCAACACCGTGGCTCCGCGCCGCACAGCATCGGCAATCTGCTCTTCCAGCACCTCAATATGCTCCGGCTTGGTCATCGCCCCGACATCCATCTCCGCTCCCACCGGATCTCCCTGCCGAAGCTGCTTCGTCAACGCCACCACGCGCTCAACAAACGCATCGTAAACATCTTCCTGCACATAGGCGCGCTCCACAGAAAGCCCCGTCTGGCCGGCATGAAAGAACGCGCCCCAGACCGCACCATGCGCGCTCCGCTCCAGATCTGCATCATTGAGCACAATCATCGCATCCTTACCGGACAACGTCAGAATGCTCGGAATCAAGCGTTCTCCGGCGATCCCACCCACGAGACGCCCGGTCTGCGTCCGTCCCGAAAACACCACGCCGTCCACCTGATGACAGAGCGCCTCTCCCAGATCTCCATAACCTGGCAAAACCTGCAAAAGCCCGCGCGGCAGCCCCGACTCATTGATCATCTGTGCTGCCGTCATCGCAATCAAAGGCGTGTACTCCGACGGCTTGATAATCACCGCATTTCCAGCCAGCAACGCCGTAATCGCCGGACAAATCGCCAGCTCCAGCGGCATGCTCCACGAAGAAATATTGAGCACCACACCGACCGGCACATACGCCATGCGCATCCGTTTATTGCGCAACAAATGCACCGACACCTTATGACTCTCGAGCATTGCCTCCGCATGTTCCGTAAAATACGTCATCGTCTCAAACAGGCTCAGCAGCTCACTCAAAGCATCCGGCCGCGTCTTGCCCGTTTCCTCACAGAGCAGTTCCAGCAACTCCTGACGCTGATCCATCAACTTTTCACTCGCCAGCTGCAAACAACGCACGCGATCCGCCAGCTCATAACGACGCCAGCTCCGCTGCGCATCGCGCGCCTGCTGCACCGCACGCAACATCGCTTCCCTGGATGTTACCGGCACTTCCGCGATCACCTGATTGGTCGCCGGGCTGATACACGTAATCGAACCCGGATGAACTTCCTGCCCCTCTGTTACTTCCGATAGCGGCCGCGTCGAATGATTGAGCATCTGCATTCCTTCCGCCTGTGTTTCCATATGCATTATTCTCCGTAAAACGGTTTTGTGCGGTTCCCATCCGCGAAAATAATTACTGCAAGCGGCCCAACCCTAAGTACCGTTTTGAATTTGCCTAGTAAATTTTTCAAAAAACTTGCACGTCCCCTCAAAAACCCCGCCGGCAGCCGCGGAAACCAACCGCAGGCTTGCGGCGCACGCACACTCCGCATAATCTCCGCCGCGCGGCAGCACGCATTGAATTTCTTTACCAACAGGATAATAAATCATGACGACTCGGCAAAAAATGTGGGATCGGCTCGGAGAACCAGTCGACGTTTTGATCATCGGCGGCGGAATCAACGGCGCGGGCATCGCACGCGACGCCGCCATGCGCGGCCTCTCCGTCGCACTCGTCGAAATGAAAGACCTCGCCTACGGCACAAGCTCGCGCTCCTCCAAACTCGTGCACGGCGGCCTGCGCTACCTCGAACAACTCGAGTTCAGCCTGGTCTTTGAATCCGTCAGCGAACGCCGCATCCTCATGGATATCGCGCCGCACCTCGTCCAACCGCTCGGATTTCTTTTCCCGGTCTACAAAAGCTCGCCGCGCAACCTGACCACGATCAACGCCGGTATGTGGCTCTACGAAGGACTTTCACTCTTTCGCTCGCCCAAACGCCCGCGCAAACTCCGCGTGCGCGACATCATCCAGGAAGAACCCTGCCTGGCGACCGAAAACTTAAAAGGCGCTCCGCTTTACTACGACTGCTCCACCGACGACGCGCGCCTCACCCTCGAAAACGCCCTCGACGCCATCGAACACGACGCCACCATCGTCAACTGGGCGCGCGCCGTCTCCTTTCTCAAAGACGACTCCGGCCGCATCAACGGCGCCGTCATCAAAGACGCCTTCAGCGGCGAGTTACGCGAAGTCAAAGCAGGCGTCGTGATCAACGCGACCGGGCCATGGACCGACTTAACCCGTTCCATGAGCAGCGAGCAACCCAACCCACTTTTGCGCCCCACCAAAGGCGTACATATCGTTGTCGACCACGCAAAACTCCCCGTCCAACACGCCGTCGTCTGCTTCCACCCGACCGACGAACGCGTGCTCTTCGCCATTCCCTGGGGCGATCAGACCTATC
>JBEBUW010000168.1:0-6886 GCA_040393065.1 Lujinxingia vulgaris
CCGGGCTTTGCCCGAAAAAATGGAGGCGAGCCTACAACTTC
This sequence comes from Lujinxingia vulgaris, assembly GCA_040393065.1. GTDB lineage: Bacteria > Myxococcota_A > Bradymonadia > Bradymonadales > Bradymonadaceae > JACCWM01. Next base: position 42 of record JBEBUW010000168.1, read on the forward strand.
GCCGGGCTTTGCCCGCCAAAATCCGAGGCGAGCCTACAACTTCGCCGGGCTTTGCCCGAAAAAATGGAGGCGAGCCTACAACTTCGCCGCACACCGCCCAACACCACACACCATACACCCCCGGCATATTCCCCGCCCCCAGATCGTTTGTCCCAACAACACCGCAACAGGCACCACCCACGACCTCTCAAGCTCAAACGTTCAAGATCAAAAAATTCGAGATCAATAAACGGCAAGGAAATCCAATGGAAAAATGGCGTCAATATTTTCAAAACCTCCGCCCCCGCATCGATCTCCGCAAATCCTTCTATCCCGAACAGCTCGAACCACGCCGCCCGGCCCTGCTCAGCTCCGGCTCCCTGCTGGCGACCTGCCTGATCTCTGCGCGCCTGCTCCACATCATCGCCCTGCGCGGCGGCACCCGCATCAAACCCACCTGGACCCGCAAAATGTGCACGCTCTTTGAAGACGCGCTTTTGCCCGAAGCCGTCGTGCACTGCGACGAAGAAGTCACCCGCATCCTCGAATGGCTCGAAGGCCGCGCCGAAACCCTGCCACCCGACCAGCTCGAACCCGAAACCTGCTACGACGCCACCGCACCCGAACTCGACATCATGTTCGCCGCCGAACTCGAAAGCCGTCTCTCCGTCGTTCACTTCGCACTCGCCGAAGACTTCGATCTCCAGCTCGAATACTACGACGAACAAACCGACTCCTGGCCACGCCTGCGCGCCACACCCCTCGAAATCCACCACATCAACCCCGCAACCTCCCCGGACGCCGACGCCCCCGCCAACAACCCGTCCATCCTCCTCAGCCTGCTCACCTCCGAACAACAATCCTGCACCATTCCCCTCAAATCCATCCGCTGGCTCATGCCCGTGACCCGCCAAACCCCCGAACCCGAAAAACCCGCTCGCCAGAACCCCGGCCGCCTTCTAAACTTCCCTAACGTCTCCCACAAAACCGACGACTGAACCCGCCCCCAACACCCAACACACCCACCAGCGCAGCGGGGCCTCTGGCCCCTGCGGAGCACGCTGGTTGTGCTAACCCTGGGGCTCTGCCCCTGGGATCGTCGCACACCACCCGATTCTCCGATCACCAACATACCCACCAGCGCAGCGGGGCCTCTGGCCCCTGCGGAGCAAGCTGGTTGTGCCACCCCTGGGGCTCTGCCCCTGGGATCGTCGCACACCACCCAATTCTCCGATCACCAACACACCCACCAGCGCAGCGGGGCCTCTGGCCCCTGCGGAGCACGCTGGTTGTGCTAACCCTGGGGCTCTGCCCCTGGGATCGTCGCACACCACCCGATTCTCCGATCACCAACACACCCCTCCCCTTTACAATGCTTTGCATTTGCATTCTCCGACCATTCATGCTTTAAGTGCGCGCCCTGACTCGATTTTGGCGGGTTTACCCCTTTTTCTATAAATTGTTGTATTTTGTTTATCCGAGAGTTCTTCCCATGCAACAAAAAACTCGTTTCCTCCTCCTTCTTTGTCTGCTGTCCAGCTTTGTCATTTCCGCAGGCTGCGCCGAACCCGAACAACTCGGCGACGACACCAACAACGGCACGCTGCAAAACAACGACGACGAAAACGAAGTCTTTGCACCCGCTCTCGCCGACCTGGACAGCCTCATCGAAGGCGCGCCCAAAAACGACTCCCTGCCCGAAGAAGGCAAGGCCGACGCCGTTTATCCCGCAAAATTTGACCTGCTCGCCACACAATCGCCCGTCAAAAACCAGGGCGGCCGCGGCGTCTGCTCGATCTTCTCGACCATCGCCCTGATGGAACACCTCTACATCACCGAGGGAACCATCACCGACCCCGACTTCTCCGAGCAGTACCTGCAATGGTCCTCCAAATTCGAAGCCGGCCACTATCTGAACACCGACGGTTCCAACGCGCAGCAAAACCTGGATGCCATCAACCGCTTCGGCGTCGTTACCGAGCAAGACTGGAAATACGAATCCCGCGCCTGGAACGCCTCCGACGATCCCGAATGCACCGGCGAAGCCTCCAAAAAGCCCACCCGTTGCCACACCAACGGCATGCCTCCGCAAAGCGCCCTGGACGCCCCCAAATTCACGCTTCCCAAAGGACGCTGGGTTTCCACGCGCACCCGCGACCTGAAAGCCTTCATGAGCAGCAGAAAACAGGCCGTCGTCGTCGGCGGAACCTTCTTCTACCAGGCATGGAACCACGGCGCCTCCACGCTTCCCGTCAACCGCGATTACCAGCGCGCCGGCTACGTCCTGTACCCCAACGAAACCGACAAAACCGAAAGCCTCAAAAACCGCGCCGGTCACTCCATCCTGCTCGTTGGCTGGGATGACGATCTCGAAGTCCAGCGCGTCGACGCCCAGGGCAAAAAGATGGTCGATGCCGACGGCAACCCCGTCATGGAAAAAGGCTTCTTCATCTTCAAAAACAGCTGGGGCACCGGCAGCTTTGGCGTCAACAACCCGTACGGCGACGGCTACGGCTTCATTTCCATGAGATACGTCGAAGAATACAAAACCGCCTACGGCAGCGATCTGCCCGTCATCGCACCGCCCGCACCCAAAATCTGCGGACAAGACCTGAGCTGCGAAGATCCGAGCTGCATCGACGTCCCCGTGTGCCAGCCAACCGGTGACACCGAAACCTTCTACGCAGACGACGAAATCGCCATCCCCGACAACGATCAGGCCGGCATCGTCAGCGAAATCGAAGTCCCCGAGCAAGACGGCATCATCCACGGCCTCACCGTCACCGCGCTCATCTCCCATAGCTTTGTCGGCGACCTGGAACTCGTCCTCGTTCACCCCGACGGCACCGAAGCCCTGTTGCGCGAAGCCGACGGAAAGCCCGGCAACGATTTCGATGAGACCTTCCGCGTCGAGAGCTTCAATGGTAAGACGCTCGGCGGAACCTGGAAGCTCCTGGTCCGCGACCTCAGCGCACTCAACGACGGTGAGCTGCTGATGTGGGAGCTCGCGATCACGAAGTAAGCGCCCGACATATCTGACACGACTCAGGGCCTTCAATTTCGGGTTGCGCAACACGTTCCACACACCCGTTATTGGAGGCCTTGATCGTATGGCAGAACCCTTTGTTTTTCATTTTCGCCCGGGCAAAAACGCCGCACCTGAAGTCATGTACATGGCAGACGTCTACTGCCAGTGCGGACTGTGCGGCAACGAACAGTACCAGCGCTACTACCACGCCACACCCTTCCACGCCTTCACCCCCGCCGCCTTCGATCGCCTGCTCGGCGAAATCCACCACAAAGCCGATTACGAATGCGAAAACTGCGGCACACCCGTAACCGCTGAACACGTCCTCCACGGCGCGCTCACCTACGGCTTCGTCGACGACAGCGGCGTCGTCTGCGGATACATCGACCGCAAAACCAACCAGCGAAGCTACCAGCTCATCGCCAAACGCCGCCTCGATCCCCAGGAAATGCCACGCTGGCAGCCCTCCCCCGAGTTCGGCGTCACACTCGATCAGCTCGACGACACCACCATCGAGCACGTCCTTGATCGCCCCTTCAACGCCAAACTCGCCTGGATCGATCTCTTCGAAGACTGGCTCAACGATCCCACCGAAGGCGCCTACGCACGCATCGCACCCGGATTCTGGATCGCCATCGACGAATCCGAAGACGCCGCCAACGAAATGTCCGCAGACATCGAAGACGCCCAGCCCTTCGACGGCTTCGAATACGGCGACATGATGATCATCGCCCTCAACGATTCCATCCCCGACGGACTCGCCACCCACCAGAACCCTCAGACCATGAGCGGACGCTGGCAAACCTGGCTGCCGCCCCACATCCTGGACGCAATCAACCACAACAAAGTCTGGGCCGACGCCTACATGTCGCGCACCTCGGTCATCGAAATCCTGAAACGCACCTTCGACTCCGCAAACCTCACCTACGAGCTCGACACCACCGAAGCGGACGTGTTTTTCTCCAACATCACCACACCCGGTGAAGGCGTCTACGGCCGCGGCGTTTCCGTAGCCTCCGTCCTGCGCCGCGCCGTCTACACCGGACTCACACCCGGCGAAGCCGCCCGTTTAACGGCCGAAGAAATTGTGGGCGTATTATTAAGAGTCTGGAAGTAAACCATCCACTCCCACAAAACGCCCGCAAAAGTTCCTGCCATGAAAATCCTCAACATCGAACGACCCGCAAACGCACTACCCATCGGCGCCTTTGCCATGTTGCCGCTGTTCACCCTGCCGCTTGGCGCCTGGGCCATCGAACACGGCCACTTCTCGTTCGCAACCTGTGGCATGAAACTCGCCCTCAACAAACCCTGCCTGAGCTGCGGCGCAACCCGCGCGACGATCCGCCTGTTCCACGGCGATTTCCTCACCGCCTTTTTGCTCCAACCCATGATCATCCTGCTGTACTTAGCCCTGCTCACCTGGGGCACCGTCAGCCTGATTACCCTGATCCGAAACCGCAGCATCATCATCGATCTTACCCCCAGAGAAAGCCTCGCTTTCAAGATCCTCCTGATTGCGATCCCCCTTGTAAACTGGATCTATCTGGACTGGGCCGGAATTTAATCCGCTTCTAATCCTCTGATTTTCCTATTCTTCTTACAGGATGAACTGCATGGGTTGCTCACAATCACGATGAACGCTAGTATCACTTCCGGAATTGAGAGCTCGACAACTCAATTCCCTCTAAAACCTCGATTTTTCAAGTCTTTCGCTCACCGGGCATTCTTCGCTCGGCCTTTGGTACCAGGCCAATCTGCCTATTCAGGTCAGGCTTTTTATTTGTGCGCTCTTGCTTCACTGAGTTCGGCGCCAGAAGGATGATGATGTCACGTCTCCACGCATTTCCCGCCCCGTTCACCTCGCGATACTTCTCAATCTGGACAATCCTCCTCGTTTTCTTGCTGGCACCCACCGCATGCAGCGACGATTCCGACTCCGGACAACTCCAGGATCGCGATCCTCCGAGCATTTCCGTTGATCCCCCCTTCGTGCAGTTCTCCGAAGTCGCCATCGGCGGCCAGGATCAAGTCAACCTCACCGTTTCCAACAACGGCCGCGGCCTGCTGCGTATCTCCAACATCACCCTGGTAGAGAACGACGAAGATCAGAACCCCGAATTCCACCGTGGACAGGGCTGGGTCAACAAACTCGAGCTGGCCCCCGGCGAATCGCACGACATCACCATCGCCTACCGCCCCCTCAACCAGACCTCCGATTCCGGCTACATCGAATTCACCAGCAACGATCCCGTCGATGGCAACCTGCGCGTTCCGCTGCAATCCCCCATCCTCGGGCCCAAAATCTTCACGCCCTCCATCGTGCACTTTGGCCGTGCGATCGCCGGCACCAAAATCCACGAGGTCGCCCGCATCCAGAACATCGGCCAGGCTCCGCTCCGCGTCGATGACATCGTTCTGACCGGCAGCGAAGACTTCACCATCTCCTTCCCGACCGTCAAAGAAGAAAGCGAACTCGGCCAACCCGAAACCGATCTGTTCAACTGGCCCACCGTCATCGCCCCCGGCGATCACTTCCTGGCGCGCATCGGATTCACCCCCTCGAACAACGAGCCCACCTACGGCGATCTGATCTTCTTCACCAACGACAGCACCGAACCCGAATACGTCGTAAATCTGATCGGCAACAGCGGCGCTCCCTGCCTGGCCATGAACTACGAACGCGAAATCGACTTCGGCGCAAGCTCCATCGGACAGGCCGCGACCCGCACCGTCGTCATCGAAAACTGCAGCAGCAACACGCCGCTGCGCATCAGCGACATCGAAATCGTCGACGACGCCAACAACGTCTTCGACATCCGCCAGAGCACCCTGCCCTCGCCACTTCCTGATGACGCGCTCATTCTTCCTCCCAACAACACCGCGAACTTCGCCGTCACCTACACCCCCGACAACGAAGACCTCTCGCAGGCCAAACTGCGCATCCACAACAACGACCCGGCCCGCAGCACCTTCGATGTCGCCCTCAAAGGCAGCGGCACCAACAACGTCTGTCCCACCGCTATCGCCGAAGGACGCCTGGTCGGCACCAACCGCTACCAGACCGAATTCAGCGCGCTGCCCCTGAACACCATCGACTTAAGCGGTGAATACAGCACCGATCCCGACGGCAACATCTCCAGCTACGAATGGACCATCATTTCGCGCCCCGACGGCTCCACCGCACGACCGAGCCCCGGACCCGACGTCATGAAACCCACCCTCTACCTGGATCTGGCCGGAACCTACGAGATCGAACTCATCGTCTACGACAACCAGGGCACCGCAAGCTGCGGCGAGCGCGCTGTCGTTACGATTCACGCAATTCCGCAGGATGACGTCCACATCCAGCTCATCTGGGACGCGCCCGCCGTCATCAATCCCCGCGACGGACACGGCACCGACGTCGACCTGCACTACCTCCACCCGCTCGGACGCTGGAACGAAGCGCCCTACGACATCTTCTGGAACAACCGCACCGCCGACTGGGGCCTGCTCGGCGACTCCACCGATGACCCGCGTCTCGACATCGACGATCTCTTCGCCGGCGGACCCGAAAACATCAACCACAGCAACCCCGAAGTCGGCCTCGACTACGGCGTCGGCGTCTACTACTTCTCCGACCGCGGTTTTGGCGCCGCCTACGCAACCATCCGCATCTACATCCGCGGCGAATTGCGCTACGAAGTCAAAAACCGCTACCTGCCCGAAGAAGGACACTTCTGGTACGCAGCCGTCATTCGCTGGCCCAGCACCGAAATCATCCGCCGCGACCGCATCGAGTACGGCTTCCCCACCCGCTAAGTAGCCACACCAACCCGAACCACAAAAGGCTGCG
>JBEBUW010000169.1:0-6854 GCA_040393065.1 Lujinxingia vulgaris
GCTGCGCCAGCAGCGCCACCCAACCCCAAAGCTGCGCCAGCAGCCCGCTGCGCCACCCAACCCCAGAGCTGCGCCAGCAGCCCGCTGCGCCAGCAGCGCCACCCAACGCATGCGGCGAGGCATAAATCGAGGAGCGCGAAGCCGGAATCCCGAGGGATAGACCTACAAGGTCGTCCCGAGGGTTCCGGCAAAGCGATCGTCGATTTAGGTCCGCCGCCCTACCGACGCCCTACCGACGCCCTCCCCCAAAGGGCTTAATGCGCGGCCAGGCATGTACGGCAAAAGCGGCGGCCCCCGCCACGATCAAGCCATGGCCCACCAGGTCAAAAACCCCCGGCGTCTTCGCAAATATCGCAACACACATGCTCACGATCCCGGCATTCAGCAAGATCACACTGGCGCGCGCAAACCCCTCACGCCCCACGTTCACGCGTGCGCCAAACGTCGGCAAAATCCAGTACGCCACGCCGATGATCAGATGCAGCGTCCAGCCATACAGCAACATCGAGCGGTGCAGCGCAATCGCCGGCCCAAAATACGACCACTCGCCAGTCGCCTTCTCGATAAGTCCGATAGTTCCCAGCGTCGCGCCTGCCAGCAAATACACCAGCGCAATCCGCAACGTGATGATGCTAAATCGCCTCATTTTATCTCCCCCGCACGCGCGGCCAGGCAGCCACCGTAAACAGAACGACCGACGCCCACTGCAAAATCGCCGACACCACCAGCACCACCGCCACGCCCACCACGCCCGGCTGCACCGCCACCCACGGCTCGCCGATCACGCGCAATAACAGCCCCAGATTCAGCGTTACAAAGCAGGCAACTTCGAGCGGATACAGCTCGCGTTTCTCACGCTTGACCGGATGTTTGGGAAACATCCACAGCGCCACCCCAAAAATCATCTGCGTCACCCAGCCCAGCATAAAAACATGCAAATACGTCGGCCCCAGCGCCAACATAAACGCCGGCATCGACATCAACGGCCTGGCAGCCAGCAGGCCTCCCATCAGCAGCGCCAGAATCAGGCACACAATCGACGAGCGGATAAAAAAGCGCGTAATCTTTGGCATCTTTCAGCCTCCAGAGTTTGGAACTTGAATAAAACTGCTCTACAACCCTACCGTAGCACCAATTTCGATGATTGCATGCCCGGGCAAAACATCGCACATAATTTGCAGAGCAGCGTTGCAGCCGCTTCACTTTGACCCAGACTGACCCCATTCGTTGAGCTTCCCCATGCGAGAAAACATCCGCGAGAACATCATCGAAACCGTCGAGCGCCTCGAAGAACTCTTAGAGAGAATGCCCGATCCGGTCGCCAAAAAAACACGCAAGCAAATCGAGGAATTACGAAAACTCCTCCTCGAGCAGCGCGCCCCGCGTCTGGCGATGATTGGCCGCCGGGGAAGCGGAAAATCCTCCTTGATCAACGCTATTTTTGGCGCGCAGGTCGCCGAAGTCGGCCACGAAAAAAGCCAGACCGGCCGCGGCCACTGGTGGCCCTACAAAGGCGAACTGGGCGAATTAGAAATTTTGGATACCCGCGGCCTGCAAGAAGGCTCGCTTCCCGACCAGGCCGACGCCGCCAGCGATCCCAAATCGTCCATTCTCAACGAAATCCACAAAAAAACACCCGACGCCCTGCTCTTTCTGGTCAAAGCCAAAGAAGTCGACGCCGCCATCGACGGCGACCTCACCGTGCTGGCCGAAATCGTCGAAGCCATCAAAAACAAAGACAAAACCAAAGTCCCGATCGTCGCCATTTTAACGCACTGCGACGAACTCGAACCCAAAAACGTCCGCCTCCACGAACCCAACAGCGAACATCCCGAAGACCTGCGCGAAAAACTCGAACGCGTCCGCAATCTGGAACGCATCTTGAGTGCGAAAATCGCCGAGTATCCCGGCTTAAAAGACCAGCTCGTTACCACCATCGGCGTCAGCGCCTACCAATCCTGGCGCAACGACGGCACGCTGCGCGCCGACGAGCGCTGGCGCATCGAGGAGCTCCTCGATTTTTTAGCCCGTGAGCTGCCGAGCGAAGCCCGCGTCCTCCTGGCCAGGCTCTCGCGCGTGCAGCTCTTGCAAGAAAGCATCGCCGGCAAACTCACCCACTCCATCGCCACGATCTGCTCAAGCATCGCGCTCGTCCCCATTCCAGTCGCCGACATCATCCCGATCACAAGCCTGCAAATCGCACTCGTCAGCGGCATCGGTTACCTCTCCGGCCGCCAGCTCACCACCAAAACCGCGACCGAATTCATGGCCGCCGCCGGCCTGAACGTCGGCGCCGGATTCGTCTTCCGCGAGGCCGCGCGCAACCTCTCAAAAATCCTTCTCCCCGGCGCCGGAAGCGTGCTATCAAGTGGCGTGGCCTACGCCGCAACCTACGGCATCGGACGCACCGCCACCGCCTATTTCATCCGCAACGCAGACATCAAAGACCTTCCCAAAATCATGGAACGCGAACGCCGCGACGCCCCCAAAATGTCTGACGAATCCTAAATTTTATTATCTTTAGATATTACCCCAAGTTGTTTTCATGGCTTCTTTTTGTACTGGAACCGGCCGCCGGCTTGCCCCGGCCGCAGCCGCCCTCTGTCTGTTGTTACTGCCCCAAATTTTTGCACAGCCAGCCGCCGCAAACCCGCTCGATGTCTACGGCATCGGCGCTCGCGGCGCCGCGATGAGCAGCGCGCAAACCGCCAGCAGCCAGGGACCCGCCGCCGTTTATTACAATATCGGCGCACTCACCCTGAGCGAACCCGGCGTTTCCTTCGGCGCGTTTACGACCTTCAACAACGCCCAGATTCTGCTCAAAGACAGACCCGCCGGCTTTGACGTCCCCGACGTCGGCCCCAGCTCCCAGGCCCTGCCCGACGCACAGACCCGAAACCCGCGCCGCGACACCGAATCCATCGATCCCCTGCACGTCCTCACCATCGGTGCCGTGACCTCGCTTGGCATCGACAACTTCCGCGCCGGCCTGATGGTCGCCCTGCCCGTGGCCGACCTCTACACGCTCAACACACGTTTTCCCGACGAACGCGAGCGCTACTACTCCAATCAGCTGCACTTCGAACTGATCGACAAACGCCTGCACCGCATCAGCCTTGAGCTCGGTGCAGCTCAGCGCCTGACCGACTGGCTTTCTGTCGGCATCGGCGGCACATTTTCACCCGGCGCGGCCGTCGCAACCAATGTTTTTCTGGCAGATCCCACCGATCAATCCAACGTCGATATCAACGCCAACGTCCACACCACCAACTCCTGGGGCATCCTGGCCGGCCTGCTCTTCGAGCTGCCCTACGACATTTCCATCGGCCTCTCCTACCGAGGCGCCACGGAATTTCGTATCAAAGGCGCCAACAATCTTCAGCTCCACGGCATCGACACCGGCGACGAGCAAATCGCCCAGAGCATCGACTGGGTGCCCACTTCGACGCCCTCCTCGCTGAGCCTTGGCCTGGCCAAAAACTTTGGCGACACCCTGGTCACCGCCGACGCGCGCTATACCCGCTGGTCGGACTATCGCGACACCCACAACGCGCGCCCCGAATTTCGCGACCGTTTCTCCTACCGCCTGGGCGCCGAGCATACCTACAACGAGAAAACCAATCTGCGCATCGGCGCCGGCATCGATCCCTCTCCCGTGCCCGACCAGACCGGTCGCACCAACTACGTCGACAACACACGCGTGCTCGGCTCCATCGGCTCCAGCCGAACCTTTACCTTCGCAAACCTGCCCTTCGAAGCCGCCTGGTTCCTCCAGGTCCAGTATCTCGTCCCGCGTACCACCGACAAAAAAGCTCTGGAAAATTATCCCGCCTGCAAACCCGGCGAGAAACAACTCTGTGATGAAATCCCCGACGACCTGCGCGACCAGCGCACCGGCCAGATCATCCCGGAGGCCCAGGGCCTGCAGACCGGCAACCCCGGATTTCCCGGATTCACTTCCGGCGGCTGGATCGGCGCCGTTGGCTTCGAAATTCGCTACTGACGCACCTTTGCAAAACTTTCAAAACAAGTTTTATCCATGAAAAAACACCTGCTCACCCTTCTTCTTACCTGCACCGCACTCGCCGCACCCAGCGCCTGCGAGCTGGAACGCGGCGATTCCACCTTCGACGACCAGGAAGTTTTCGATGCCGGTATGGACACCGACAACCATGACGATCCCGACGCCGATACCCTCCAGCTCGGCGATGGCCCCGGCGCCGGCACCATGACCGGAACCTGGATGCTCATCCACGAAGCCAGCACCTGCGTGTTGTCCCAGGAACAGGTCACCACCGCCTTTTACCTGGTCGACATCGAACAAGACGGCGATGGCCCCGTCCTGCGCGAAACCCGCCGCCTGTGCGACATGAGCCTGAGCGCCATCCTCGGCCTCACCCCCGTCATCCCCCACAAAGTCCTGGAATCCATCGAGTTCACCGAACTCGACCTGGGCCTGATCTCCAGCCACGACACACGCGGCAGCTACGCCTCCTCCACCGAAGTCGCGCTCTGGGGCGTCCAGCTCGACGATCCACTGCGCGATCCGCTGCCCTCCCAGCCCGACGATCCCGCGGTTTTCGACGCCGACGGCGACGACCAACCCGGCGTCACCCTGCTCATGGAAGGCACCGACTGCGAACGCTACGTCATCCAACGCCAGATCGTGCGCTACACCGGCAACCTCACCAAACCCAACCAGATCGACGGCAGCTCCACCACCCTGACCGATACCCAGGTCTTCTCCGCCACCAACGTTTTATGCTCCGTCAACCCGCCCCTCATCGCCAACGATCGCCACAATCTCTTTCGCATGGTCCGCGTCGATGGCCTCGGCGGTTCGTTCAACGCCGACACCAACCACGACAACATCATCACCTGCGACGAAATCGCGCCCCTGCTTGATAGCGCCTGGCAACGCCGTGCAGCCAACGCCCAGAACTGCCGCAACCAGTAAAACATCCCCTCCCGAAATCACTCAGTGGATCAAATGACGTCCGTCCAACGGCCCCGTCTCCCCATTGAGTGATTCACGCCCCGGCACCAGATTCTCCTCGTCAAAAATACGATTTTCCTCATCCAACGCCCGGTTTTCCTCCTCCGTGCGCGACATCCGCAACGCCTGCTCCTCGGTCATCGTGCCATGCGGCATCACCCGCGCATCCTCATAGCCCCACTCCTCCGTATCCACCCGATACTGCGAGCGCGACAACATCGGCCCGCGACACAGCCGCCCCACCTCCAGATCCGCCACTTCCTCATCCACCCACTTCGTCAACAACCGCAGCAATATCTCACCCGGAATACTGTCGCGCTCGCCCGGATACACGTAGCCGAACAACACCAGATGTGAAAAAAGCACCCGCCAGTGCTCCCCAAAAAGCTCCAGCATCCGCTCCCAATCCATATCCTTCGCACGCGCATGAAGCGTATGAATCACATCCGCGCCATCAAAACGCTCGCGCTCCATGATGAACGCCTTGGTCCACAAAAACTCCTCGACCGGCAACAGCTTTGTCTTAACCCCCAGCACCTCGTGCTCCACGCCGCGCTCCATCCACAGATCGTCCACCGGACACACGCCGTTGCCCGAATTGAAAATCAAATCGATCGATTCCCCCTGCCACAAAATCTTCGCAATCCACAGCTCCGAGGTCATCTCCACCTCGTAGCCCGCCTCCTGCGCCACACGCAGCATCTGCCGCACATCCGACTGGCGCACAAACAGGTCCAGATCCTTCGTATACCGGCAAACGCCCGTATAGCTCGTCAACGCAAACGCACCGCCTACCAAAAACGGCAACTCCTCGCGCTGCAGCAGCTCCAGCACCTCCTGATAAAAATCCCCCGCCTCCGACCTCAACTCGCCCGCAAGCTCCCGAGTCGAATGCATACAACCTGAAGTAGCCATAAAACACCTCCTGGCAACCATTCGCAACCGCACACTACGCGATTTCTACGTCTGACGAACCGCCTGTCAACCGCAGGCACAATCTCACCCAACAACCATAAACACAGGATATCATTCGTCATTTTCACTCCCGCGCCGGCTCCACACTGCTGGTATTTTCACCCCGCGGCCTTAGCTTCTTCCCTGGCTGGCGCGAATACAAAGGAGTCATTCGAACATGGCCAAGCACAAAAAACTACGTATCGCTGCCGTCGGCGACCTTCACTACGGCCGGACGGCCTTCGACTTCAAAAACCTCTTTACCCACATCACCGCCGCCGCAGACATTCTCCTGCTCTGCGGCGATCTCACCGATCACGGCCTCCCCGACGAGGCCCAGACACTTGCCGCCGACATCAACAAATCCCTGCGCATCCCCGTGCTCGCTGTGCTGGGAAACCACGACTACCACGCCGACAGAGAAGACGAAGTCTGCGAAATCCTCCAGAACGCCGGCGTCACCATCCTCAACGGACACTCCACCGAGTTTGGCGGCGTCGGCTTTGCCGGCATCTCTGGATTCGCCGGCGGATTCGACCGCTGGATGCTCCACTCCTGGGGCGAGCCCGCCATCCGCACCTTCGTCCAGGTCGCCATCGACGAAGCCCTCAAACTCGAACACGCCCTTTTGCGCATCGACACCCGACACCGCGTCGTCATGATGCACTACGCACCCATCCGCCAGACCGTCGAAGGCGAACCCCTCGAAATCTTCCCCTTCTTAGGCTCCAGCCGCCTCGAAGACCCCCTCAATCACTACAAAGTCGACGTCACCTTCCACGGACACGCCCACAAAGGCACCCACGCCGGTCACACCTCCACCCAGATCCCCGTCTTCAACGTCGCCCTGCCCCAGCTCCGCGCCCCCATTCCCCCCCCCCCCCCCAGACACCCCGGGCGAAAC
>JBEBUW010000170.1:0-6442 GCA_040393065.1 Lujinxingia vulgaris
TTCATCCGTGTGAGGGATGCACTCTCCCGCTGAGTTATACGCCCACAACGAGAACCTGCACCTAACACGCCCGCGCAGGCCTCGCAACTATTTTCTTGCATTTTGTTTGCCGTACGAGCACTATCCCGCCTCTGGAAAGTAAGAACACTCCAAAAACTCTCCAAAAAATCCTAATTGTTCTGCTCATGAACTTTCGATACGCTCAAGCGCGTAGTTCTTCCATTTCCATGTAGCTTTTTTCTTTTCGCTGCGCTTTTCTTGCCGACTATCCGCTCACTTTTTTCATGATTGATTATTCACATTGATAAAACCACCGAGGCATCCCCGTGTCTGGTTCTAAAAACTACCGAATTTTTCTCCTCGCCTGCTTATTGCTCTTTGCGCTGGCCGCTGCCTGCAGCGACGAAACACCCATCGAGCATGTCGACAACAACACCAGCACCAACAACGCCAACAACAGCGACAAGGGCGACGATGCTGGCAACAACGGCGGCCAGGACACCGACGGCATCCCGCCAGAGCTCGACGACAGCGGCGTCGCCATCCTCATCGATGAGCGCGATTATTTGCTCACCGACGGCTTTTCCGACCCGATCACCGTCGAAGTTCCGCCCAACACCATCTCCATGACCATCACCGTTCAGGGCCACAACTCCGAAATGTACGGGATTGGCTACTGGACCGGCCCGAACGACTTTTCGCTCATTCCCAAAAACTGGGAGCGAAATAACTACAGCCAGATGTGCTTCAAAAACTGCAACAACCGCATCGTACTCGCTGAAGCCACTTTTGCCGCACTCGCCCCCAACAATCCCGAATCCAAAGTCGAACCCGGCCAGCACACCTTTGCAGTGTATGGCATGTTCCCCCAGGATATGATGGGCTTCACGCCGTCCAACCGCGAAGTACGCGTTTCCGTCCACATCAAAGTGCGTGAAGAACTGCCCACCACCGGCGTCCTCGACCTAAACCTGTACTTCACCGGCTCCAACGGCTGGACGGCCGAAACCGCCAAAACCGATGCCGCCTTCCAGCAAATCATCTCCCAGGTAGACACCATCTATCAGTCCGTCGGCGTGCGCCTCGGCGAGTTGACGTACCAGGATATTGATGCCCGCTATAAGGTGATTGAGTCCGTTACAGGCCCGGACAGCGACCTGATGGAACTCTTTGCGCAGTCCTCTCAGAGCAGAATGAATGCAGTCAACCTGTTCTTCGTCGATGAATTAACCCTTCCTCCCATGCCGGGAGGAGGCGGCGGCGGCACCATTCTCGGCATCGCCGGCGGCATCCCGGGACCACCGCTCACGCAGGGAACCTCCAAAAGCGGCGTCGCGGTCATCAGCAAGCCCATTCCCGGCGGCCCCGGCATCGCCAGCGTCGTCGCCCACGAAGCCGGCCACTTTTTAGGACTCTTTCACACCACCGAACACGAGAATCCCCTGGCGGAAATGATAGGCATGCCCAAGCACGATCCGCTTCCCGACACCCCGGAATTTGACGAAACCTATCTCATGCACGCCGGCGGCAGCGGCAACAAACTTTCACCCTGGCAAGGACGCATCATCCGCTCCAACCCCTGGGTTCGCCACACGGAGCAAGCACAATGAAAAATCTCATCTCCCTTTCCACACTCGCCCTGGCACTCCTTTTGACAGCTCCGGCCGGTGCACAGACTTCCGGCCAGGCACAACCACCGGCTGACGACACCGCGCGCCTGGAAAGCGTTTTGCGCGCCATCGAAGCCACCCCGAGCCGCGAACAACTCGAAGCCGGCATCCCCCATGCCGCGCAACTTCTGATCGAGGCCGCCAACGACACCGACCGCGACCTCTTCACACGTCTGCGCGCCACCTCGCTGCTCATCAACTTCGAGACGCCCGAAAGCCGCGACGCCCTGGTTGCGCTCACCCAGAGCTCCGAGTTTGAAATGCGCCGCATGGCCTACTACATCCTCGGCCGCACCTTCGGCACGTCGCCGCAACATCTCGACAGCAACCTCATCGCCACGCTCGAGCGCGGAACCCGCGACGCACATCCCGAAGTGCGCGCCCACACCATCCGCAGCCTGCGCTGGGTCAAACACCCCGGCGCTGACCAGCTCCTCCAGAACGTCGCCCAGACCCACAGCGACTCCGAGCTGCGCGAACTGGCCCGGATCACGCTCGAGCGCAAAACCCCCGCCTCCCCTTCCTCCAAATAACGCCCCCTCGCACCGACCGGCCCCCCTCCCCCTCCCCGGCCCCTCAAGGCCTCGCTCCAACCCGGGGAAGGGGGCCATCCAGCATCCCCCACCCCTCCCGGCAACCACCCTCCTCCCGGTCCCCGACACCCCAGAGCCCTCGCGCCAACCGGGGGCAGATAGATGCCAGACACCCCACAAGGGTGTTTGCAACCTATCTCAAAAGGGTGCCGGACACCCCTTTCCCCCACACGCACGGTACTTCCCCCTGACAAAAATAGCGCACTCGCCAAAAAACACCCGGGTCCACCACCTGTTTTTTGCCTGATGCGCTATTTTCCGCAGGCCTTTCCCCGGCCCAAAATACAGAATTCGCACAATTTCCCCACCCTGCCCCCGGCCCCGAAAAGCCCTTCCCCCTCCCACACCACGGGTCAACATCGATCCCAAACACCCCTCAGGGGTATTTGCCACCCCCTTCCACATCGATCTTGTTCACCCCTTTCCCCCAAAACCACCCGGGTCCCCCCACCTTTTCACACGCGCCCCCCATCCCCTCAACCGCAAGATTTCCACAAACTCACAGACCGAGCTCTCGACGCATCTGTGCCACCGTCTCCGTATAATCCGGCGTCCCAAAAATCGCGCTACCCGCCACAAACACATTGGCGCCCGCGTCGCGAATCGCGGCGATATTCTTCGCACTCACGCCGCCATCGACCTGCACATCCGGCGAAAGCCCACGCGCATCCAGCATCGCGCGCAACTCCCGCAGCTTGCGCAAGGTAGAATCTATGAATTTCTGCCCGCCAAATCCCGGATTGACGCTCATGATCAGCACCATATCCAGGTACTCGACCAGATAATCGATCGTCGCCAGCGAGCTGCCCGGATTCACCGCCAGCGCCGCACGCGCGCCCGCCGCATGAATCCGCTGAATGGCGCTGTGCGGGTGATACGAAACCTCGGCATGAAACGAAATCTGGTCCGCGCCGGCCTCGATGAATTTCTCCAGATAATCATCCGGATTCGAAATCATCAGATGCACATCCAGAAACACCTGCGGAAACCGCTTGCGCAGCCACTCCACCACCGGCAGCCCAATCGTGATGTTCGGCACATAATGCCCATCCATCACATCGACGTGCAGCCAGTCCACGCCGGCCTCGATCACCGCCTCAACCTCTTCGCCAAGACGCGTAAAATCACAGGCAAGCAACGAAGGCGCGATCCGAAAGTTTTTTTCCTGCGTCATCAGATTCTCTCCAAAACTCAAAGTTTTCGGCGCAAACGCACCGCATAAAAAGCATCCGTTTCATGATCGAGCGGATTCAAAGCCAGATCCCCGTTCGCATCCGTGTAGTTCGACCAGTCAACGACCGCCTTACCGTCCTCATAGACAGGCGAGCCAACCCGCTCAAATTCGGGATGCCGCTCTAGAAACTGCACGATCTGGCGCGTCCCCTCTTCCACCGTGAACGTGCACACGCTGTAAACCAGCACGCCGCCCGGCCGCACACAGGCCGCGCCCAGATCGAGCAAATCCCGCTGGATCTTCGAGAGCGCACGAATATCCGCCTCGGTCCGCCGCCAGCGCGTCTCCGGGTGGCGCCGAATCACGCCCAGCCCCGTGCACGGCGCATCGACCAGCACCCGGTCAAACGCCTCCCGGCAATCTTCCTCGCTGGCCGCAAAATACTCCTGCAACGTCCCCGGATGCACCTGCACCGAATCCTGCCAGCCGCACGCCGCCACGGCCTTGCGCAACTTCTCGACCTTGCCCGCGTTCGGCTCCACCGCCTGCACGCGTCCCAACGTTTCGCCGGCCTTCAGCACATCATCCGCCAGACTCAACGTCTTGCCACCGAGCCCCGCGCACGCATCCAGCACGTTGTCCCCCGGCTGCGCATCCACAAACCAGCCGATCAACTGACTGCCCAGATCCTGCACCACCCACCGGTGATCCTCCAATCCAGCCCGCAGCTCCTCGCCGAAACCGGCCACCCGAAAAGCTCCCGGCACGCCCTCGATTTCCTGCACACCTTCCGGAATCTCCAGCAATTCCGCCGAATTTCCCTTCAAAAGCCGCAGATACAGATCCGGCCGCTGGCAATACGCATCGGCCACCGCACGCGCACGCTCGGCGCCGTTCGGACCGCCGCCGTAATGCTGGATCAGACGATTCGCCAGCCAGTCCGGCAGCGAATAACGCTCCGCCAGATAGCGCACCGGACGCCGATCTTTATCCGCCTCATCCCAGCCCTGTAGCTGCTCCCGGTTACGCAAGATATTGCGCAGCACACCGTTCACAAGCCCGCTTGCGCCCTTGCCGGATTCACCCTTCGCCAGATTCACAGCCTCATCCACAATCGCATGCGCCGGAATCCGATCCAGATACACAAGCTGATACAGGGCCATCCGAAGCACGATCAAAATCCCCCGGTCCAGCCCGCGCACGCCCCGCTTCACAAACGGCCCGAGCATCGTATCCAGCGTCCGCTGCCGCGTCAGGGTCCCGTACACGATCTCCGTCACCAGCCCCCGATCGCGCCCGGAAAGCGGCCGGGCCAGAAACGAATTCGCAAGCGCAATATGACTGTAAGCATGCTCGCGCTCCACGCGCTTGAGCACTTCGAGCGCAGTTTTTCGAGGCATTTCATCCACTCTTTTTCAATGTTTTTTAGATTTCGGAAGTAACCTGCACGCTCTCAAAACGCATGCCAGGCCGCAGATCAAAGCCGCGCAGAAAATCACTCGTCGCCATCGCACGCCGCCCCGGCGCCTGCAAAATCAGCACCTTCACCGCGCCGCTGCCGCACGCAATCACAAGCTCACCACGCGCCGCATCCGCCACCAGAATTTCGCCCGGCACACGCCCCGCCACGTCGTGCGCAAGCGGATACGTGTTATGAATCTTGATCCGCACCGGCTCACTCTCCGCCGACGCATCGCTCGCCGGCAAAAGATCGCTAAAAGCTCCCGGCCAGGGCGTAAAACCACGCACATGGTCATGCACCTCGCGCGCGCTCTTCGTCCAGTCAATCCGGCCCACATCCTTGGTCAACATCGGCGCATAGCTAGACAACGCATCGTCCTGCACCTCGGCCTCGACCGGTCCGCGCGCAAAAGCATCCATCACTTCCACGATCATCTCGGCGCCAAGCTCCGAGAGCACATCGTGCAAATCCTGCGAGCTCATCTCCAGACCGATGTCCACCGCACGCTTCAACAGCATCGGCCCCGTATCCAGCCCGCGCTCCATCTGCATGATCGTCACGCCCGACTGCTCTTCCCCGCGCACAATGCACCAGTTAATCGGCGCCGCGCCGCGGTACTTCGGCAACAACGAAGCATGGATGTTGATGCACCCGAGCCGGGGCAAATCCAACATCCGCTGACGCAAAATCTGCCCGTAGGCCGCGACCACAATCACATCCGGCGCCCAGGCCCCGATCTTCTCATAGGCTTCTTCCAGACGCAGATTCTCCGGCTGGTACACTTCCACGCCGGCCGCCAGCGCCGCCACCTTCACCGGCGGAGCCGTCAGCTTCTTGCCGCGCCCGGCCACCCGGTCCGGATTTGTCACCACCCCCACCACTTCATGCACGCTCTCCAGAAGCGCCTGCAACGGAGCCACCGCAAAATCCGGCGTCCCCATATACACAATCCGAAGGCCTCCAGACGATTTCTCTACCTGCTCCGTCAATCTCCACCCCCTTTGGCCTTGCGGGCTTCGTCGGCTGCCTCTTCTTCCATCCGCTGCAACTGCTTTTTGTAGCGCTTCAACGCCATCCGACGCTTCAAATGACTCAGATGGTCCAGAAATACCACGCCATCCAGATGGTCGATCTCGTGCTGAATCGCCACCGCGAACAGCTCCTCGGCCTCCACCTCAAACGGCCGGCCTTCCTCATCCAGCGCACGCACCACGACTTTCTCGGCCCGCTCGACCTTCTCATACACGCCCGGAATACTCAGGCAGCCTTCTTCCCAGATAATTTTCCCCTCACGGTGAATGATCTCCGGGTTGATAAACACAAACAGCCGCCCTTCTTCGTCACGCGCCGATACGTCGATCACCGTCACGCGCTGCAAAACACCGACCTGCGGCGCCGCCAGCCCCACGCCCGGAGCGTCGTACATCGTTTCGATCATATCATCGACAAGCTGCCGAACCTGCGCATCCACCTCGCGCACCGGCGACGCTTTGGTCGCCAGCACATCGTGCGGATACATTACGATGGGTCGAATCGCCATTTC
>JBEBUW010000171.1:0-6406 GCA_040393065.1 Lujinxingia vulgaris
GGGGGGTTTGGGGTGTGTGTAGGTTTATTTTTAGGGGCCGGGTTCTTTTTTATTTGTGGGTAGCCGGGCCAGTGTTTATGCGGGTTTCAGGGGGAATCAGGTGAGTTCGCTGGCGAGCGATTGGATGGTGGCTCGGTATTCGGCTTCGAGGCGGTCGACGAGTTTTGCGACCGGTTCGATGTCGTGGATGCCGCTGACGCCCTGACCGGCAGACCAGACGGTTTTCCAGGCTTTGGCTTCGTCGCTGACGGTGAGTTTTTTGCCAAAATCGGGGTCGGAGCGATCGACGATTTTTTCGAGGTCGAAACCGTTGGCAAGCAGGCTCTGGCGCATGAAGCTGGCCGGGATGCCGGAAACGGCCGGAGTGTAGACGATGTCTTCGGCGTGAGCGTCCAAGAGCATGGCCTTGTATTCGGGTTGAGCGCGGCTTTCTTCGGTGGCGATGAAGCGCGTGCCCATGTAGGCCAGGTCGGCGCCCATGGCGCGGGCGGCGGCGATGTCGCTGCCGGAGTTCAGTGCGCCGGCCAGCAGGATCGTGCCTTTGAAGAAGGTGCGGATTTCGGCCAGCAGGGCGAAGGGATTGAGCGTGCCGGCGTGTCCGCCAGCGCCACCGGCGACCAGGATGATGCCATCGACGCCGGCTTCGGCGGCTTTTTCGGCGTGGCGACGGTTGGTGACGTCATGGAAAACCAGGCCACCGTAGCTGTGGACGGCGTCGACGAGATCTTTGACGGCGCCAAGCGAGGTGATGACGAGTGGAACTTTGTGTTTGATGCACATGGCCAGATCCGCTTCGACGCGCGGATTGGAGCGGTGCACGATCAGGTTGACGCCGTAGGGACCGCAGGGGGCGTCGGGGTTTTCAGCGCGGAATTTCTCGAGCTCGGCGTTGATCTCGATCAGCCATTCCTCGAAGCCTTCGGTGGTGCGCTGGTTGAGGGCCGGGAAGGTGCCGCAGATGCCGGCCTTGCAGGCGGCCAGGGTTAGTTCGGGGCCGGAGACCAGAAACATGGGGGCGGAGATGACGGGCAGTCGGAGATTTTGGAATGCTTGGGGGAGTGCCATGGAAAACCTGGAGGTAAGAAAATGTGGGTAAAAGGGTCGAATGGTCAGGAAGGGGAGGCCATTCATCGACTCGGTAACAACTTTAGATAGCCTTTGATGCCGGGGCTGCGCAATGACAAGAAATTTGCGGCCCTCCGTGATGTGAATCGTAGCGAACAGGTGTCTGATGGTCGAAAAAATCTATACGATTGGTCATTCCACGCATCCGATTGAGACATTCGTGGAGATCTTGCGCGCCTATGCCATCGAGCAGTTGGTGGATGTGCGGACGATTCCGAAGTCGCGGCGCAATCCGCAGTTTGGCCGGGAGGCGCTGGCTGCCAGTCTGACGGAGCAGGGCATTGCCTATTGTTGGATACAAGCGCTGGGAGGCTTGCGTTCGACGCATAAAAATTCGCCCAACAAGGCCTGGAGAAATAAGTCGTTCCGCGGGTATGCGGATCATATGCAGACGACCGAGTTCGCGGAAGGTTTGCAAGAGCTGCTGGAGTTCAGCCGCCAGAAAACGACTGTGATGATGTGCGCGGAAGTGTTGCCGTGGCGTTGTCATCGTTCTCTGATCGGTGACGCCTTGCTCGTGCGCGGTGTGGAGGTGGAGGACATTATGAGTGCGACCTCCAGCCGTCCGCATCGGTTGACGTCGTTTGCGAAGGTTGAGGGGACGACGATCACGTATCCGGGAAATGAAGAGGAGTCGTGACGGGGCGGTTTGCCGAAAGTGGCGTATTTACTGGCTGAACGTGGTGGAAAAGGACTTTTTTGTGAGGGGATGTAGCCTGCGTACGTCCGCAATGGGCTTTCTTGTGTGGAGAAACGCTACTCGGATGAGTGAGTGCGCCAGGTTGGCGTCCGGGAAGTTGCTTTCGGATGTTTGCAGAGGACTTTTTGGGGCGGGGAAGTGCACTGGCGGACGCCTGCAAAGGACTTTTTTGCGCGGAGAAACGCTACTCGGACGTCTGCAAAGGATTTTATTGTGCTGGGAAACGCTACTCGGATGGGTGAGTGCGCCAGGTTGGCACAGATCGGGTCGCGTGGAAGGAAGAAAGGCAAAAGAAAACCCTTCTACGTGGTTCGTAGAAGGGTTTTTAAGGTGGAGCTGAGGGGAGTCGAACCCCTGGCCTCTAAAATGCGAATCTAGCGCTCTCCCAACTGAGCTACAGCCCCGTAGCTGGATGATAAATATCGAGTTTTGGGGAAGTGGTCAAGATTTATGTGGGGGCGAACCGTGCAAAAGTTGGTGGATGGTCTGGCGGAACTGGTAGATGTCGTGGAGGTATTGGTCGTGGTTTTTGCCGCGGGCGAGTTCGAGCTGGTGGCGGCGGAACGCGAGCAGGGTGGTGGTGTGGATGTAGCGATCTCTGGGGACGTGGGGCGGGAGCCAGTCTGTTTTACGGCGCCGGCGCCAGAAGGGGATGATGGTGGCGTGGTGTGCGGGGATGGTTGCGAATTCGAGGGCTTCCTGGTGGAGGTGGTGGGCGATGAGTTTGTGCTCGCGGTTCAGGGAAAGCTGGGTGAGCAGAAACATGACCAGGGAGGCGGTGGCAGCCAGGGTGATGTTGATGAAAAGCAATACGGCTCGGCTCTGTGCGGTGGCCTGGAGATCGGAGAGGTAGGCGATGCCGTTCCACAGGGCGTGGTTGAAGACGGCCAGTGCAAAGCCTGCGCAGAGGATGCCGAGGGTGTGGAGGGCATGGGGGCGGTGGCGTACCCAGCCGATGGCCATGCCAAAGGTGGCGCTTGAGATGCAGTGGATCAGGGCGGTGAAAAGCGTGCGGAGGACGACGGTGAGGAAGAAGGCTGCGGCTCCATCCTGGGCGGCGTTTGCGAAGTAGAGCAGGTTTTCGACGGTGGCAAAGCCCAGACCGGTGGCGGCGCCGTAGATCAGGCCGTCGGTTTCGTTGTCGATGTGGCGGGTGAAGAGCAGGGGCAAAAAGATCAGCGCTTTGGTGAATTCTTCGGTGAGCGGCGCGAAAACAACCGTGCTGAGCATGGCGTTGAGCTGTTCGGTGGCGAAAACGGAGGCCGCGCCGCTCAAGAACAGGGAAAAAGCGCAGCCCAGCGTGGTGCCGCCGATGGCGCCCCACAAGAAGGTAAGGATGACCATGGAGAGGGGTTCGCGCTCGTAGCGATCGAGCCACCAGATGATGATCAGGTAGCTGATCACAACGAGCGTGGCGAGTGCGACGGCGGTGAGTGTGAGTGTGAGGCTCAAGGCGGGCTCGAAGGATTCTGGGGCCGCCTTGCCGAGGGGAAAGGACCGGGAGGTCAGTCCGCTTCTTCCGAGTTCGGGTTGGTGGCAGTTGTTGGAGAAGATGCCGGGACGGGTTCTGGAGTCGCTTCTGATGTCAGGTCTGCGGTTAGATTGGCGGGCGACATGGAGAAGGCATCTTCGGTGAGTTCGGGGAATTTTTCAAACTGCCTTTCGAGTCCGCGGACGACGTGGAGCAGGCCCTGGCCTTCGGGAACGTCGGGGTTTTCGCCGTAGAGCAGGATGTAGCGCGCGGAATTGATCTGGCGGATGTAGTAGCCCTTGATGTCGCGCACGGAGTTGACGGCGTATTCGAGGACGCCGCCCATGGCCAGGGTGCCGACCAGGCCGCCGGCAAATCCCACGGCGCCGACCCAGCCGGGGACTTCGAAGCGGCCTAGTTTGAGCAGCGAGCGGCGGTAAAAGTCCAGGTGTCGTTTGTAGACTTCGCCGGCGGCTTCGTTGCCTGTGCCGCCGCTCAGGAAGGTGACTTTGCCAAAGAGGACATAGCCAAGCGTTGCGGGTAAACCAAGGCGCACACCGGAGCGGATGGCCTGAGCGAGCAGGGGATCGTGGGCGATTTCGCTTTCCATGAGCAGAGCCAGGCGTTCGCGCACGGCTTTGACTTCGTGTTGTTCCAGGCCGCTTTCTTCTTCGGAGCGCTCGGCGATTTTGCTCCACTGCTCTTCTTCAAATTCTGCGAAGAGGCGTTTGATGAGGCTGTCGAGTTCTTCGGAGCTGACGACTTCGCGCTCGAAGGCTTCGGTGAGGCGATCTTGCGTGAAGGTGGAGGTGGAGAAGTCGGGACCGCCGACGGTTTTGGAAACGCCTGCGGCCAGGTTTCTGGCGGAAATAAAGACGTCGCCCAGGCCCGTGCGTGGTGCGAGGCTGCGGGCCATGGTTTTGCGGAAATTTTTGAGGTGTCGATCGACAAAGCCGGGGACGCGCGCGATTGCTTCGTCAAAGAAGGTATTGATCTGGGTTTCGAAACGCTCTTCCCAGACGCTGGCTACGTCGCCTTCGCGGGTATCGATCGGGATATTTTTGATGGAATCCATGTCACTCATCTTCTAGCCCTCACATCATCTAGTTAAATGGCTCGCCGAAACGGCAGTTTGTGCTCGCGAGGAGCGGGGCATCGTCTGGCGGCGCACATTGTAAGAACGGCACAAGTAATGTCACGGGAGTCGTTACGCGCTCAAACGACAATGGCCGCGCTGGTTGCTTCCTTCTTACTTCCAACAAGTTAGATGGGAGGGTACCAGCGAGGCCATTGTTTTCGAATCCTGAGGCAGAACTCCGGGAAACTCTACGCATGATAACGGGGCATTTGTGGTGGAATGCCCCGTATTGCGTGCTGGCTCCGGGCTGTAGAGGCGGCGGAGCGCGGAGATTATTCGTTGTTCTGGTTTTCTTCGGCCGGAGCTTCTTCCCGGGCAGGTTCAGCTTCGACAGGATTGCTTTCGTTCACATCGATAGCGGGTTGCTCGGTTTCGGCCGGTGCCGTGTTCGAGGGAGCGGGGCCGCTACCCGACTCAATGATTGCGTCGATTTCGCCCTGGTTGGCAGCGCCGGAGGTCTGGGTCAGGTCGAGCGCGGATTTGGGCTGGCTGGAAATG
The DNA here is from genome assembly GCA_040393065.1 of Lujinxingia vulgaris. Lineage (GTDB taxonomy): Bacteria > Myxococcota_A > Bradymonadia > Bradymonadales > Bradymonadaceae > JACCWM01. The sequence goes on from JBEBUW010000171.1 coordinate 4,933, forward strand.
TACGCGAGGCCAAGGCTTGTGCACATGAAGGTGGCAGCGAGGGCAACGGTTGCTTTGCCCAGAAAGCCAGCGGCGCCGCGTCCGCCGAAGATCTGTTGGCCGGCAGCGGCAGCACCGCCAAAGCCTGCGCCCAGCCCACCGCCTTTGCCGGATTGCAGCAAGATGGCGCCTACGAGGATAAAAGATGCGATTACGTGGATAACGATAAGAAGTATTTCCATAGCGTAACTGACCTGAAACAGGGTGTTGGCAAGCTCTGAGAACAAGCGATTGGATCATCAATCAAGATCAAGGCTGCCCGTGGAATGAACCATGGGAAATTTGCAGCCTCATGGAAAGAACGGCACTCATACCTTAGCGAATGGTTGAACGCAAGCATCCATACCTTGCAGGAATGATGTTTCATTGCGTTCGGATCGAGATAACCGTTCAGGCAGGCGGGTACATTCCGGCGGTGGTGGGATTCTGGCGGATGAGTTCAGGGAATGATCGGGACCGACATGCGATAGCGCTGCGGGTTGTCGGTATAATGAGGAGAGCGTTCCTGGATGGAGCGCAGGAACATGCAGTCGCGGTCTTCGTCCATGCCGTCTTCGGCGCAAACGATTTCGACGCGGGGCTGGATGGAAAAACCAGGATTTGCGGAGAGGTCTTGTTCGCTGCGGAGTTCGGCGCGAACCCAGATCTGGTAGAGGCCGTCGCGGGACTGGTAGACGGCGTATTCGGATTGACGCGTGGGCAGGCGTGGGACGCGGATGAGTGGCTGGTTGTGGTTGGAGGCGTCGACGGTTTCGATTTGAGGCCATTTTTCGGCGTTGAGTTTGATCTGCGCCGTAGCTTGCTCGCCTTTTTGGAGGGTGATGCTTTGTGAAGAGCCGTGGGAGGGCGATTCGATGTGAATATTGCCGGGGGCGAGGTTCAGGGTGGCGCCGCAGTAGGAATCGATGACGTAGTTGACGGTGACGGGTGTGCGGACGGGTGTGCACTCGATGGTCAGCGCGGCAGTGCTCTGGCACTGATCGGGAGGAGGCGCGAGGTCGCGGGGATAGAGATCCTGGAAGAAGGTGCGTTGTTTCTGGGCGGCGTCGCAGTGTCCCATGGCGTCGTAGGAGCGGATGATCAGTCGGAGCAAATCGGGGGATTGCTGGAGTGCGAAGGCGCGAAAGAGCTGATCGATGGCTTCGACGTAGTTGCCTTCTGTATAGGATCGCAGGCCGTTACCGTAGTATTCAGCGTAGGCTTCACTGGTGATCTGTGGAGACGATTTTGTCTGCGCAAAAACGGGTGCAGAAAGGCTGCCTATTAAGAGGATAGAGAGAAATGAAAACGTGAGAGGGGCGGGCCGTTTTGCGGCGCGGATAAAAAAGCTCGTCATGGCGTTGAACTCGGAGAAAATAGTCAAGAAACAGCAGACATAAAAACGTCTTTGCAAATCAGCCCAGTTAGGCTAAGCGTACCACACCGTCGGAGAGGT
>JBEBUW010000172.1:0-6019 GCA_040393065.1 Lujinxingia vulgaris
ACTTGCTATATTTGTTATCGGAAGATCGGGGCGTTTTGTTGCCTGTTATTTTTAAGATAATGCAAAGTTGTGGCGAAGAATGAGCTCGAATCCATCGACAGCGACGAGATAGAGCCACGTGAAGGCGAACGCAAGTGCGTAGCGCATCGGCCCGCATGGTGGTATAGACGGCGGGACTTCAAGCCCTTCGCGCCGTTTCGATGACCATTTGCCAGAGTAGGATATCCGTATGAGTACGCCCCCACCCCCGCCCTTTCGTTTTGACAACATTGATATGGATGCCTTCCGCAAGGATATTGAGGCGCTTCGCGTTGAAATCGACGCTGCGCTAGGTCAGGAAGACATCGATCACTTAAAACGGATCGAGCTTGTGGGCAAAATCGCCACTGCGATAGGGCTGGCCACCTGTTGGATGGCTCCCAATCCGGTGAGTGCGCTGGGCCTTGGGCTCGGGCGCTCCACGCGCTGGTTGATGATGCATCACATCGGCCACCGCGGTTACGACAAAGTTCCTGGCATTCCGGCCAAATACACGAGCAAGGTTTTTGCGCGTGGCGCGCGGCGTTTTCTGGACTGGGCGGACTGGATGGTTCCCGAGGCCTGGATTTACGAACACAACGTGCTTCACCACTCGTATACCGGCGAGGAGGAAGATCCGGATTTGTTGGAACGGAATACGGAGACGCTGCAGAACTCGAAACTCCCCTACTCCCTGCGCTACGCAATCATGGGGCTACTCGCCATAAGCTGGCGCTCGACGTATTACGCGCCCAATACGATGCGGACCTGGCTGGACCGGCCGAGCGAGCGCAAACGCCGTGCTCGTGAGCAAAATGTCGCGGTAGACGAAGCCGCGCTGAGCGACGAGCAACTCCAGGAAGAACTCTTCAAACGGTGTTATGCGCCCTACTTCGGATTAAATTTCATTGCGTTGCCGCTTGCGTATCTGCCGCTCGGTCCCTGGGCCTCGTTCAGTGCGCTGTGCAACTCTGTAATGGCCGAAGCGGTTACCAATCTTCACACGTTTTGTGTCGTCGGTCCCAATCACACCGGCGATGATATCTACCGTTTTGCAGATCGCCCGGCATCGCGTGGCGAGTTTTATGTGCGCCAGGTGATCGGTTCGGTGAACTTTAAGACGGGGACGGATTGGATCGACTTCTGGCATTTGTGGCTAAACTATCAGATCGAGCATCATATCTGGCCGGATATTCCAATGCTCAAGTACCGTCAATTTCAGCCCCGGGTGAAAGAGCTCTGTGAAAAATACGAGATTCCGTATCTTCAGGAAGGCGTATTGCGCCGCGTGAAAAAGATGGCTGATGTGGCCGTTGGCAAAGCTTCTATGCTACGCATGCCAGCGGCCATAAATACCGAAAACAAAAAGGCTGCCGTGGCATCCACAACCACTGCGAAACCCGGAAAAAAATCTACCTCTCAAGCCCGGCGAACCAGGCAGAGTTCGCCCCCAACCCCCGTCGCTGCAACATGAGCAAACCTCCTGTCGGAAGTTCTCCCGAAGAATCCCCCGAAACCCGCCCTGCCCTGCGTGTCAAACCGCGCTTTCGCGGTTCCTCACACTACGCCGGATTTTTCGCGGCCCTGGGAGCCGGCGCGGTACTTGTCGCGGCCGCTCGTGACACGCACTCCATGCTGGCCGCGCTCATCTATACACTGAGTCTTGCGAATTTGTTGGGCACAAGCGCGTTTTACCATCGCCCGACCTGGTCACCGGAAAGACGCGCGCTGATCCGCAAATTCGATCATATTGCGATCTATGTATTGATCGCCGGCACGATCACGCCGATCTGTATGCTGGCCGTCGATAAGCCACTTTCCACGACATTGTTATGGATCATCTGGATTGTGGGCGTGCTGGGCGGCGTGATCAAAGAATTTCTCTGGCCGAAAGCGCCAAAACTCGTCACAGCGATTTTGTTCATCGCCTTTGGTTGGGTTGGCGCGATTGCGATTCCAAGTTTGTATCGCCTGAATGGCATTTTACCTGTGATTCTCGTTGCGCTCGGCGGACTTGCCTACACGCTGGGTGCGATGGCGTATGCGTTTCGCCGCCCTGACCCGGCGCCAGAAACCTTTGGTTATCATGAGATTTTTCATATCTGCGTAATCATCGCCGGCATTTTGCACTTCATGGTGGTCGCCCAGCTTGTCCTTCCCTGACCGGCAATCGCCCTTGTTATACTGATAGGCGCGCAACCAACAGGTTGTCAGGAAAATCGGGGAAGGCTACACTTCCCCTGCCTGTAAAATGGCGTACCTCTTCTTATTTCGGGACGACGAAAACATGTCAATGGACGAAACCCTCGATTTAGCGCGCCAGATTTTCGATAAAATCGAAGAAGCCGAAGACGAAGATCGATACCGATATTATCGTGATCAGCTCTACGGCCTGGGGACCGCAATTGCCAGCGTACTTCGCGAAAACCTGACGCATCGGCATCATGCCCGACGGATGGCCGCGGCCACCAACCTGGGCCGTCTGGGTCAGCTCGACGCAGTTCCTGATCTGCTTTTGCTGACGAGCGATCCGATGGCCGGCGTGCGCGAAATGGCGATTTTTTCGCTCGGAATCCTGGGTGATTTGAGTGCTGCCGACGCGATTCTATCCGCGATGCACGATTACGATTCCGATGTGCGCTACCGTGCACTCGTTGCGCTCAACGATCTGAAATATCCCAAAATCGAGGAAATCCTCATCCACAGCATGTCGGATGAATCATTCGGCGTGCGTGAACAGGCGCTTTCTCAGCTCCGTGTTATGGCCACCCCAAACGCAATCGCGGTCGTCCTCAAGGCCCTGCTGGAGCGCGAAGTCGAAATGCAACAAATGGCCGAGGAAATTCTCGACCGAATCGTGCCCAAAATGACGCGGGAAAAGTACAAGGAACTCCGCGAGCAACTTACGCTGCGCGAACGTCGCCTGATTCTGAACTACCTAGAAGCCCGCAATCTCCAGGAAGTCTACGGCGCGCTCTGGAAACAACTCAGCGTGACCAAACCTCCCGTCGTCTGGCCGCCCAGCCTTGATAAATACGGCCGCCTGCTCAACAAACCAGATGAGCGCAAGTTTCTCAATCACGCCTATTTACGCGACGAAACAGTCAACCAGCTCGTCGAACACTTTCAGGACGCGCGCGCATCGCGCAGCATCCTTTTGACCGGTAAAGCCGGCGTTGGAAAAACCGCCATCATCCACGAGCTTGCCCACCGCCTGGCCGACCTGGGTGAAGGCGAAAACGCAAGCTGGCAGTTTCTCGAAACCAATACCAGCGAACTTATCAGCGGAACACGCTACCTCGGCGACTGGGAAACCAAACTCAAAGAAATGGCCGAGGCGCTGCTCAAATTCAAAAACGTCGTCCTCTACATCACCAATCCCAACGACCTGCTCGGGGCCGGCGCCCACTCCAAAAGCGATGAAAACTTCGCCGATTTCTTCAAACCCTATTTGCAACGCGGCCAGATCCGCATCATCGCCGAATGCACCGAAGAAGATCTGAAAAAAGGCCTGGCCCGCGACCCGGGCTTTTTGCGGCTTTTCCGCCAGGTCAAAGTTCACGAACTCGACGACGCCGAAACCCTGCGCGTGCTGGAACATCGCCTGACCGAATACGGCGCCCGACACGAGTGCACAGTCAACGCCCTGCCCGGCTGCCTGGAAAACGTAATCAGCTTTGCACGCAGCTTTTTTACCCGCAGCGTCAGCCCCGGCCGTGCCTGTGACCTGCTCGATGCACTGATCGACTACGCGTCCCGTAACCTTGCTCCGGGAGCCGAAAACGGCGATATCCTACTCAACGCCGATGATATCCCGGCCTGCCTCTCCGAAATCACCGGCATGAGCCTGGATCTACTCGACGACACCGTTCCGCTCGATCTGCAACAAACCCAGAACTGGTTTCTAGAACGACTGATCGACCAGAACACGGCTGTAGACACCATCGTTGACCGGCTGGCGCTCATCAAATCCGGCCTGGGCAATCCCGACAAACCACTCGGCGTCTTTTTTCTGGTTGGCCCAACCGGCGTTGGAAAAACCTACTTCTCCAAACTTGTCGCCGAACGCCTCTTTGGTACCGCCGACCGCATGCTCCGCTTCGATCTAAGCGAGTATCAGGGGCGCTTTGCCATCGAAAAACTCATTGGTTCCCCGCACGACAAAGACCGCGAAGGACTGCTCACCGAAGCCGTGCGCAACCAGCCGTTTTCCGTACTACTCTTCGATGAATTCGAAAAAGCCGATCCCGAAATCTTCAATCTATTCCTGCAAATCTTGGACGAAGGCCGCCTGACCGACGCCCGCGGCGAAACCACCGATTTTCGCCAGACTCTGATCTTTCTCACCAGCAACCTGGGAGCCTCACGCACCAGTCTGGCTCCGGTCGGTTTCGGCCAGAACATCGCAGATACCAACACGCGCGTGCACCAGAAAATCCACCACAAGCTCGATGAATTCTTCGCACCCGAATTCCTCAACCGCCTCGATGACGTAATCGTTTTTGAACCGCTCACCGAAATGGCCATGGAACGTCTCGTTCGCATCGAGCTCAACAAAGCCTTCTTACGTCGTGGTTTTGTGCGCCAGAATCTTACCGTCGAAGTCGATCCATCCGCCCGTGCATGGCTTGCCGAACACGGCTTCAGCCCGCGATTCGGGGCACGTGAACTCAAACGTACCATCGAAAAATCAGTTCTTACCCAGATCAGCCGCAAACTCATCGAAACCACCGGCCCCCACACCGGAAAAACGATCCGGCTTACCTGCGACAATAATCAACTCGTCGTCCACCTTCCCAAAGGCCCCGCCAGCGAGAAATCTGTTTCCAAAACTCCCAAGGCCGCCCCTCCCCGCGAGCGCCGCGCCCCAACCCGGCTTGAACCCACATGAGTAACGCCATCGATACGATCGAGGCTTTCTGCCACACCCACAATCTCCCCTTCACCCCGCAAACCGCCTCTCGATTCACCACCTACCTCGATATCTTGCAACGATTCAACGAAGGCTCCAACCTGATTGGACCGCTGAACGAAGCAGAGATCGTCGAAGAACTCCTGATCGATAGCCTGCGCGCCGCCGTCGTCACGCCCCCCTCCGGTCATATCATTGATGTCGGCACCGGTGCCGGTCTGCCCGGAATCCCACTGCGCATCGTCTTCGATTCCTGCCCGATTACCCTGGTCGAGCCACGCCGCAAACGGGCCACCTTCCTGAGAATCGCCGCCACCCGCCTCGGTCTAGATCACGTAACGATCGAAAACAAACGCATCGAAGAAATCGATGCTGCCCGTTTCGATTACGTCATTTCCAAGGCGTTCCAACCTCCGTTGGACTGGATCGAAACCGCACATTCCCTCTGCAATCCCGGCGGTACCATTGTCTGTCTGACACGCCCCTACGAATTCGAAGCCCTGCAAGCACGCGCTGCCGAACTTGGCCTGACCCTCAGCGGTCAAACCGTCCATCAACCAACTCTGATGGAACCGCGAGCCGTTTATACCTTCACAAAACCTGAAGTTTCGTGAACTTTGGAAACGGGCATTGCATCTTTTGAACGCTTTTCCCAGGTCCAGCACCGCTATTCTAATCCCGGCATGTATCCAGATTTCCACCCTTGAACGGCCGTGACCGTAGAGGGAATTTCTATTTTTCTGATCAGGCACAGCCAACGTCTCTGGACATTGTTCGAGCCAGTTTTTGTTCGGTTTCGTGTACTCGGAGACAAGCAAGCTCACGCCTGGCTGACGCAGAAAGGCATGACCGACGCCCCCGCCGCCAATATTACAGTTTCTTTAAAGAAAGTTCTGTCCCGGTCCAAATTCGTGGAAATGTAGAAAAATACAGGACCGGCCGGCCAGGACAGAACTTTTCTTGAAAAGACATGAAAATTATAGAAACTTCTACATTTTCAGAAATTTCTATAATTTTCTGCCAGAATTTTTGCGCACTTGAGCCTCGTCACTGCAAAATTTTTCTTCTTTTTTTTGCCGCCTGCTCATG
>JBEBUW010000173.1:0-5356 GCA_040393065.1 Lujinxingia vulgaris
CCGCGAATTTCTCCAGGCCGCACGCGACCTCTGCGACGAACACGGCGCAATCCTGATCTTTGACGAAGTCCAGACCGGCATCGGCCGCACCGGCAGCCTCTTTGCCTACCAGCACTTCGGCATCACACCCGACATCATGACACTCGCCAAAGGCCTGGGCGGCGGCGTCCCCATTGGCGCAACGCTCTCCACCGAACGTATCTTCACCGGCTGGCAACGCGGCAGCCACGGCGCAACCTTCGGCGGAAACTCACTCGCCTGCCGCGCCGCCCTCACCGTGCTGGATCTGATCGCCAACGACGACTTCCTCAGAAACGTCCACGCCCAGAGCGAACGCCTGATCGCCGGCCTGCGCGACATCGCAACTCGCCACCCCGTCATCACCAGCGTCAACGGCATCGGCCTGATGATCGGCGCCGACTGCGGCCAGGCCGCCCCCGAACTTTCCGCCGAAGCCCTCAAACACGGTCTGCTCCTCAACACCGCCGGCGGCACCAAACTCCGTCTGGTTCCACCCCTGACCTTCACCGACGCCGACAGCGACGAAGCCATTGCTCGTCTCAATCGCACCTTTGACGCCTGGGCCGCATCCAAAGCCGCAAGCTGACGCCGCGCTTGTAAATGTGATTTCTGAGACGTATGATCATTCTGAAGAAAACTTCAGAACCCCCAGACAATCTGAACCACCCCATGGCCATTATGACGGTGATCGACGACAACCTGACTCCAGCTCTCAAACCTGATGTGAATTTCTCCACATTGCCCGCTCAACCGACGCCGGAAGAATTCTTCGTTCTGTCGCGCGTCAATGGCCAGCTCACCATCGCGCAACTCTGCGCCGTCACAGGTCTTGGACGAGAAAAAACCCTGCTCGCGCTCGAAAAACTACGCGATGTAGGGCTTCTCGAACTCCCCACCTCGTCCAACGCCTCGGATCACGCTACACCTGCACCCGAATTGCATTCCCCGGCCGGCGCAAACCCTGCGCCGGCCCCGGAAGCCAGTACTGAAAACCAGAACAACGAAAAACCCGCGCGCTCCAGCCAAAAAACACCCGACTACAGCCTGCTTCCCATCGCTTTCGAGGATTTCGAATTCGACCCGGAACTCCTTGCCCAGGAAGTCGAAATCGACGACCCGATCAAACGCGAGATCCTCTACCTGTTCAGCCAGCTTCCCCACATCAACCACTACCAGCTCCTCGGCGTCGCACCGACCGCCACCCGAAAAGAGCTCCGCCAGGGGTATTTCGCTCTCTCCCGACGATTCCATCCCGACCTGTTTTTCCGCAAACTCCTTGGTGACTACGAAACACGCATTGAAAAACTCTTCCAACAAACCGTCAAAGCCTACGACACGCTTTCCAACCCCAAAAAACGTGCCGCCTACGACGAAGCCCTCGCCAACGCAACACCTCAGCCCCCTGCTTCCTTCTCGACATCCATCGGCGAAGAACGCAGCGAACCCATGGGAGATCCCCGGGCCGCGGCTGACAAAAAACGTGACATGGCCTTTACCATCCTCGTTGGCCGCGGCGATGCCCACGCCTCTTCTGGAGACTGGTCCCGAGCCTGCGAAGAATACAAAAACGCACTGCGCGTCAAACGCGATCTCGACCTCGCGCTACGCGTCGCACAAGCGCTGCTCAATGCGCACACACAAAACGAACAAGCATTTCTTTTTGCACGTGCCGCCCTCAAAATGGACGAGGATTGCATTGACGCACTTCTGATTTTGGGCGAGTTATGTGAGAGAAATGGTGCTGCAGATGAGGCGCTTTCTCACTATTTAAAGGCGCTTCAAATCGCCCCCACACGAGTGGATATCCAGAAACATATCGAATCTTTGCGCGGGTAAACTTCATATTGCAACTGTCACTGGCTCTCAAAGTTACAATCCACAAGCTTCTATCACGCCAGGGCACGCCCTCAGGATCTGTACATTATGGAACGAATTATCGGAATTGATCTCGGTACCACCAATTCCTGTGTAGCAGTCGTCGAAAGTGGCGCGCCGCGCGTTATCCCCAACAAAGGTGGCTACAAAACTACCCCCAGCGTCATGGCCATCACCGAATCCGGACGACGACTCGTCGGGCAGATGGCAAAACGTCAGGCAATCACCAACGCGCGCCACACCGTCTTCGCATCCAAGCGACTCATCGGCCGCAAGTGGAGTTCCCCGGAAGTTCGCCATTACCTGGAGACCTCTGCATTCGAAATCATCCAGGGGCCCCACGAAGACGTCCGCATCAAACTGCGCGACAAAGAATACAGCCTGCCCGAAGTTTCCAGCATCATCCTGCAGGAAATGAAACTCATCGCCCAGGAACACCTCGGCGAAGAGCCGCTCAAAGCCGTCGTCACCGTGCCCGCGTATTTCAACGACGCGCAGCGCAACGCCACCAAAGACGCCGGACGCATCGCCGGGCTGGACATCGTTCGCATCATCAACGAGCCCACCGCCGCGGCCCTGGCCTTTGGATTCGGCAAAGAACTCGACATCACCGTCGCCATCTTCGATCTCGGCGGCGGCACTTTCGACATCTCCATTCTCGAAATCCAGGACGGCGTCTTCGACGTACTCTCCACCGCTGGCGACACCTTCCTGGGCGGCGAAGACTTCGACGCACGCATCATCGAACACCTGGCCTACCAGTTCGCGCGCGAACACCGCATCGACCTGCGCCGCGACGAAATGGCCTTGCAACGCCTGCGCGACGCCGCCGAAAAAGCCAAAATCGAACTCTCCACCATGGCAGAAACCGAGATCAGCCTGCCCTTCATCTACACCCTCGAAAGCGGCGAAGCCCTCCACTTGCAGACCACCCTCACCCGCGAAAAGTTCGAAGAACTCGCCATCGACCTCGTGCAGCGCACCATCAAAATCTGCCAGGCAACCCTGCAGGAATCCGGTCTGGACGTAGCAGACATCGACGAAGTCATCCTCGTTGGCGGCATGACCCGCATGCCCAAAATCCAGCAGGCCGTCAAAGAATACTTTGGCAAAGCCCCCTCCAAAAGCGTGCACCCGGACGAAGCCGTTGCCCTGGGCGCTGCCGTACAAGGCGCCGCTCTCAGTGATGGTTCCAACGACGTTGTTTTGCTCGACGTGACCCCGCACAGCCTGGGCATCATGGTCCACGGCGGCGGCTTCGAAGTCCTCATCGAAGCCAACTCCACCATTCCCACCAGCCACAGCCACATCTTCACGACCGTGCGCGACAACCAGACCTCGGTCAAAATCGTCGTCCTGCAAGGTGAAAGCCACAACGCCAGCGACAACGAACTGCTCGGTGAATTTGCCTTAAGCGGACTGCGCAGCGCTCCGGCCGGTGTCGTCGAAGTCGAAGTGTCGTTTGAAATTAGCGCCGACGGCATCGTCAGCGTCCAGGCACGCGACCTCGAAACCGGCAAAGAACAATCCATCACCGTCACCGCCACCAGCGGCCTGACTGAAGAAGAAATCCAGAACATGATCCAGGAAAACCAGGACTATCTGGTCGAACTCAAAAAAGGCGAATCCATCGAGGAGCGCCGCGCATCCATCCGCCGCGCCATTCGTGAGTTTGAACGATTCTCCGCGCAAATCGAACAAGACCCGGCCCATCAATCCGACATCTTCCGACAACTGCACAGTCACACCGCACGCGCCGTCGAGCAGGCCCAAAACGCACTGAACGACAGCAACCTTGACGCACTCTCCGCCACTGATGAAAGTCTCCAGCGTGCTCTGCAAAGCTTCAAGGCATTGATCCAGCAAGCCTAATTTTCCATCTGTACCAGGTTGAAGTTCATGAGCTACACACCGGACAACAGCAATCTTCAGTCACGACTGCTTCTGGTTGGGGAAGCACTCAAAGGAAATGACGTCTCTCTTGCTTTACGTCTGCTGCTCGACCTTCGAGACACTGGTTTCGTCAACAAAGAACTCGATCACCACATCCAGACACTGCACGAGAACGTTCACACCCGAGCCTCCTATCCCGACATCATTCCTCCGGCCTCCGAATGGGTCTACAGCACCGTCGAGCTGCTGCGCCGCACCGGTGCCGAAGACTTCGAACAAATCGAACAAGTCGACCTCGACCTCTTCGATTTTCCCGCCGAAGATTTCGTCAGTTTTGACATCGACTCCACTGCCTCCAAACTTTCTCCGGTCAACGAATCCAGCGAAAACCCGGCATTCGAAATCGACTTCGATTTTCCCTTCGCTCCCGAAATCAGCTCTCCCGGCAGCGACGAACTCGATTTCGACTTTGACCTTTCCTTCGACAAAGCCAACCAGCTGCCCACCCCGACCGACGACGCCCCGTCTCCCCTGGACTGGTTCGACGACTTCGACAATTCCGCCGATCTCTCCTCGCCCGGCCTGACCTCCGCCGCTCCCTTCGATACCTCCTCGCTCACCAACCAGTCCATCCAGCGCGAACGTCAGCAAACGCCCACCAGTCTGGTCGCCGTGCCTGATAACCCGTTCAAAAACAACGCCAACACCCCCACCAAACATCACGCCATCAACGAAGAACTACGCGAGCCCTCCAACGTCCTGGCTGAACCAGCCGCACCCGCTCCCGATCCCTTCGACAACCTCTTCGAAGAAGAATTCTACGAACAAGCCCGCTCTCTACATCTCGAAGAACCCTCCGAGCTCACCGCCAGCAGACCCCTGTATCGCGGTGAACCTCTCCGCAAAACATCCCCCAACCAGCCCAGCTCCCCCTCCATCAGCATCACCAACCCGTCCGACTTTCAGGTGGGCCACGAACCCACCAATCCCTTTGCCCACGAAGCTCCCACCGGCGTAAACCAGCCCAGCCTCCAGGAACTCTCCGCCGTCAGCGAATCCAGCAAAGTCGACGACAACACCATCCTCCTGCAACAAGTCCGCAAACTCTACGACTCCGGCAAATTTCAGTCCGCACTCGACATCATCGAAAACATTCTCTCCCAGAAATCCACCCCCGAAGCCGAACAACTCAAACAAAACATCGAACGCGAACTCGAACGCCAACACCACGAACGCATCGGCTCCCTCTCCCGCACCCCCGCACTTGCCGTCTCCTTAAACGAGCTCTCCAGCCTTCAGCTCGACCACCGCGCCGGCTTCATCATCAGCCAGATGGACGGCATGCTCACCTTCGAGGACATCATCGACTTAAGCGCCATGTCCCGCCTCGAAACCATGAGCGTACTCGCGGACCTCTGCGACCGCGGCATCATCACCGCCCGTTAATTCACAGAAATGAAGGCATGTAGCCTCATCCTTCACCACAGCTTCACAAATTAATAAAAATAACAGGCAACAAAACGCCCCGATCTTCCGATAACAAATATAGCAAGTCGGAAGCCCTTCC
>JBEBUW010000174.1:0-5334 GCA_040393065.1 Lujinxingia vulgaris
TCTGGTTTTTAAGATCGCTCCAGGCTGCGGCCAGACGCGTGTTGGTGCTGCGGGGTCGCGTGAAGTAGCAGCCTGGAGGGATTCTGGTTTTTAAGATCGCTCCAGGCTGCGGCCAGACGCGTGTTGGTGCTGCGGGGGCGTTTGAATCTGCGGCTAGAAGCGTGTTTCGTGGAGCGGGGGTTGTGTGGGGATGAAATTCGGGCTTTATTGCCGGAGTAGCGTTCTGGATCGGGTGTCGGTTTTTTACGGAGAAATAAAAATGACGGATTACCGGGGAAATTTTGTGGGAGGGCAGTGGCGTGCCGTGGTGGGCGGGCAGGGTGTGCTGGTGCGGGAGAATCCATGCCGGCGCACAGAGATTGTGTATGAGTTTCCGTGGAGCGTGGCGGCGGTGGATGAGGCGGTGCGTGCGGCGCGGGGAGCTTTGCGGGCCTGGGATCGGCTGGGTGTTGCGGGCCGTTTGCCGTATATGGAGCGTTTTCGGGCGGCGCTTGTGGCCCGAAAAGATGCGCTGGCGCAGGTGATCGCTCTTGAGACGGGCAAGCCGCTGTCGGAGTGTGCCGGGGAGGTGAACGCGGTTATCGGAAAAATCGATATCATGAGCGGCGAGGGGCTGGAGTATACGGCGGATGTGCGGCCGGAGGGATTGGAAGGGGGCTTGTTCAGGGCGCGGCCGCTGGGAGTGCTGGCGGTGCTGGGGCCGTTTAATTTTCCGCTGCATTTGCCGAACGGGCATGTTGTGCCGGCGCTTTTGACGGGAAATACGGTGGTGGTGAAGCCGTCGGAGCTGACGGCGGGATCGATGCAGTTGTATTTCGAGTGCCTGGAGGCGGCCGGGTTTCCGGAAGGCGTCGTCAATCTGGTGCAGGGACCGGGGCCGGTGGGCGCGGCGCTGGCCGGGCATGAAGGCGTGGATGGTGTCTTGTTTACGGGTTCGTACGAGACGGGTTTGCGGATTCAGCAGGCCAATCTGGAGCAGTACTGGAAGCTGTTTGCGCTGGAAATGGGCGGGAAGAATACATCGATCGTGCTGGAGGATGCGGATCTGTCGCAGGCTGTGCAGGAGATTGTGCAGGCGTCGTGTCTGACAACCGGGCAGCGTTGCAGCGCGACGAGTCGGATCGTGTTACTTGAGGGGATCGCGGATCGGTTTGTGGAGGAATTCGTCGAGGCAGTCGGGCGCGTGACGATGGGCGATGCGCTGTCGGAAGATTGCTTTATGGGGCCGCTGATCAGTCAGCCGGCGATGGAGAAGTTTCTGGCGGCGCAGCAGGAAGACGAGGGCGGGAATCTGGTGCGGCTTTTGGAGGGAGGCCGGGCGCGGCCCGATCTGGACGGGTATTTTGTGAAGCCGGCCGTCTGGCGTGCAAAAACCGTGGACAGAAAAGGTGCGCATCAGGGCGCGGAGATTTTTGGGCCGGATATCGTTGTGTACACAGCGCGGGACGTGGAAGAGGCTGTGGCGATTGCGAATGCGACGGATTACGGGCTTGCGATGAGTGTTTTCACGGCCGACGAAGCGCGGTTTGAGGATATTTCGTACGATTTGCAGACGGGGATTTTGAATATGAATCGCTCGACGGTGGGCGCGTCGAGTCGGTTGCCGTTCGGAGGGGTGAAGAAGTCGGGGAATCACCGGCCGTCGGCGGTGCTGGCGGGGTTGTATTGTACGTATCCTCAATCTCAATTGCGGGTCGGGCGGCGGACCTAAATCGACGATCGTGTCCCAGGGGCAGAGCCCCTGGGCTGGCACGGCATCGACGCGCTTCGCGGAGGGCAGAGCCCTCGCTGCGCGGGTAGGGTGTGGTCAGGAAAAGAGGACGTTTTCGGAGAGGAAGGCGAGGAGGGAGGTGTAGTAGTGTTCGATGTTCTGGGCGCGGCGCCAGCCGTGACCTTCGTCGGGGTAGACGTGGTAGAAGTGGGGAATGTTGCGGGCGGTGAGGGAGGCGACGATGGCTTCGGCCTGGTCTAAGGGGACAACTTCGTCGAGGGCGCCGTGGTAGATGGCGAGTGAATCGGTGATGTTGTCGGCGTGGAAGAGTGGGGAGCGATCGCGGAAGATTTTGGCGGCTTCGGGGAGGACGCCGAGGAGGGAGTCGTTGTAGTGGGCTTCGAATTTGTGGGTGCCCTGGAGGAGGGCGAACAGGTTGGAGATGCCGTAGAGGCAGACGCCGGCTTTGAAGATGCCGGGGTGCGTGGCCAGGGTCTGGAGGACAGTGTAGCCGCCGGCGCTTCCGCCCATGATGACGATTTTGTTGGGGTCGGCGAGTCCTTGAGCGGCCAGGTGTTGGGCGGCGGAGACGGCGTCTTCGACGTCGGCGATGCCCCAGTTGCCGAGGAGAGCGTCGGCGTATTTGCGGCCGTAGCCGGTGCTGCCGCGGTAGTTGACGTCGAGGACGGCGAAGCCGCGGGTGGCGAAGAATTGGCTGGCGGGTTCGTAGTTGGCGCGGCGCTGGGCGGTTGGGCCGCCGTGGATGGTGACGATGGCGGGTGGCAGACCGGAGCTCTGGAAGTGTTGGCTGGTGGGGGCGTAGTAGTTGCCGAAGACTTCCGTGGGGCCCTCGGCGGTCTGGGTTTGCCAGCTGATGGGTTGCATTTTGGCGAGTGAACTGGCTGGCAGTCGCTCGGAAGATGCGTGGCGGGCGGTGCGAGCAGGCTGGATGTTCCGGGCGGAAGCATCGGCGCTTACGGTGACGATGCGGGGCGGAATCTGGCTTGCGGAAGCGATGACAGCGATGTTTCCGGTGGAGGAAACGGCGGGTTGGTTGATGTCCTGGTAGATGTCGAGTGCGGTGATGGTTTCGGGGGCGTCGGTGGTGCCGTCGGCGTTGGGTTCGACGGGATGGCGCACGAGCGTGGAGATGGCGCGGTCGTTTTTGGTGACGAGGATGGCGGAGCTGTCGGGTGTCCAGGCGAATACGCGCAGGCCTTGAATCCAGGCAGGGCCGCCGTGTTCGGCCGGGTCGGTGGTGATCTGGCGGGTTGTGCCGGGGCCGAGTTCGAGGACGTAGATTTGCCACCAGCCGGAGCGGTCGCTGGCGTAGGCAAGGTATTTTCCGTTGGGGGAGAAGGTGGGTTGGAGGACGGCTTCGGAGTTGCCGCCGGCAAGGCAGAGGGTTTCGCCGAGCGAGATGGAGCCGTCGGGTTGGGTGTAGACGGCGGCGGTTTCCAGGCGTGTGCCGGTCCAGGGCATTTGCGGGTGATCCCAGGCGATCCAGGCCAGTTGGAGGCCGTTTGGGTGCCAGGCGGGTTGCATGTAGAAGTCGGCGCCGGAGGTGAGTTTTGTGGGCCAGTTTTTGCCGGCGGTGTCTACGAGGCCGAGGGAGTCGTTTTTGCCGTCGGTGTGGACGTAGACGATGTGTTTGCCGTTTGGAGAGACAGCGGGTGAAGCGAGCTTGCCGAAGGCAGGTGTGAGGGGACGGGGCGCGCCGTGGTCGAGGTGGATGTGGTAGAGGCGGCCGTCGGTGGCGGCGAAGTAGACGTTGTCGCCGTCGACGGTGAATTCGCCGCCGCCGTAGCCGACGCCGCCGCGGACGCTGAGTTCATCGTTCAGGTCGCGGGGGGCGTCGTTGGGGCGTTGGGCGACGAGGACGCCGCGGCCGTCGCGTCCTTCGACCCAGACGAGGGTCTGGCCGTCGCCGGCCCATGCGACGTCGCTGAAGCGGATCTGGCCGGCAAGAGCGCGGGGAGACAGGGGACTGGGCCAGGTGCCGTAGGGTTTTTGAGTTTTTTCGGTCATTGGGAAGCTCGCATCAAGGAATGAGTAGAAAGAGAAAATCAAACACTGAAATCTAGAATCGAGAGGGAAAATGGCCTCAAGAACGCAAAAAGGGAGGCAAAAGCCTCCCTTTTCTTACACGGAATGGTGATTTATTGCACTCAGGTCTCGATCAGGCCGAGGTTGTTGTCATCGCGGCGGTAGATGACGTTGATGGAGTTGGTGTCAGCGTTGGTGAATACGAAGAACTGACGGTTTTCCTGGAGCAGATCGAGCTGGAGTGCGGCTTCGTCGATGGTCATGGGGACGGCCTGGTACTCGGAGTTGCGCAGCAGGCGGATGGCAGCGCCGCTGGCGGTGAGGACCTGTTCGGCGCCGGCGGAATCTTCGGCAGCGCCGTTGACGACGGCGTTGTTGTCGGCGGCGGCCACCTGGAGTGCGGGTGCGGCTTCGGGTTCCGGGTAGAGGTCGAAGTCCTCTGCGTATTCGATTTCGAGATCGGAGATGGGTTCTGCGTTTCCGGTGCTGATGACGCCCATTTTGAAGAGGCGTGCTGTGCCGCTGGAGGGTTTGTGATCGCGCAAACGGTCTTTGTGTCGGCGGAGCTGTTTCTCGATTTTGGCCAGGGCCAGGTCGATCGAGCTGTACATATCTTCGGTGCGTTCTGAGCCTTTGACGGTCAGGTTTTTGATCTGCAGTGTAAAGTCGGCGACGTGCCAGAACTTTTCAACGCTGAATACGATCGATGCATCGACCGGTCCTTGGACGTACTTTTCGCAGACGTGCTCAAGCTTTTTGGTGGCGTAGCTGCGAAGCGACGACGAAGATTCCATGTGCCGAAACGTGACATTCGCGTTCATGTGAGACTCCTGGTTCAGTTAATGGGGCTACAGCAATCAATCAGGGCAAACTTACATTGAAACTTACTGAAGTCACCGCTCACAAATTTGGTGACAAGAGTGCGCCAGCACGGTGCTGGCAACGGCATGCGATATAGAAACCAATGATTTTTTGATTCCATTCGCTAATCAACGTGCAGATCGCCTTTGTAAGAGGAAATGGAAGTTGGCCCTGACGTTCAGGATAACGAGAAAAACGGGTAAGGGCCAGTTGATTCTCTGAACAAGGCGGTGGTTAGAAAACCTGTTTACGCATGGTGCTGGATAAAATGCCCATGGATTCACGATATTTAGCGACGGTTCTGCGTGCGATATCGATGTCATCTTTGGCGAGCAGTTCGGCGATTTTGGAGTCGGAGAAGGGTTTTTTGGGATCTTCGCGTGTGATGATTTCGCGGATTTTGGCTTTGACGGCTTCGCTGGCGAGATCGTCTCCATCGAGATTGGTGATGGAGGAGTTGAAAAAGAATTTGAGTTCGAAGATGCCGCGCGGTGTGTGGACGTATTTGTTGGTGGTGACGCGGCTGACGGTGGATTCGGAGCGTTCGATGTCGTCGGCGATGTCGCGCAGCACGAGTGGTTTGAGGTGTTCGACGCCGTGGTCGAAGAAGTCGCGCTGAAATTTGATGATGCTTTCGGTGACTTTGACGATGGTGCTTTGTCGGGTGTGGATGCTGCGGATGAGCCAGAGTGCGCCGCGGAGTTTGTCCTGGATGT
>JBEBUW010000175.1:0-5064 GCA_040393065.1 Lujinxingia vulgaris
GAGTCGCTTTCGGACGTCCGAGTAGGAGTTCTGCACCGCCCGGAGTCGCTTTCGGGCGTCCGAGTAGGAGTTCTGCACCGCCCGGAGTCGCTTTCGGACGTCCGAGTAGGAGTTCCGCGCGCAAGAAAGTCCTACTCGGACGCGTTCGGCCAGTGAATACGCCAGTTTCATCAATTCGCGTGTTCACCGCCCCCAAAAAATCAAAAACTCAAAGCCCCCACACCAGCGGAATCCAGAATTTTACGACCAGCGTGATGAGCAAGATAAAGATCAGGTTCAAGAAAAACCCGGCCCGCATCATCTGCCCCATCGTGATGTAATTCGTCGCAAACACAATCGCGTTCGGCGGCGTTCCCACCGGCAACATGAAGGCAAACGAAGACGCGGCCACCACTCCGATCATCAAAACATAGGGATGCATGCCCACGACCGATCCGAGAATCGCCGCGATCGGCACAAAAATCGTCGCCGACGAAGTGTTCGAAGCAAGCTCCGCTAAAAACATCACGAACGTAACCAGAATCAGAATCACCAGCAGTGGCGAAGCTCCCTCCAGAATGCTCAGCCGTTCTCCCAGCCAGCTTCCCAGGCCCGACGAATCGATCCCGCCAGACAGCGCAAGCCCACCGCCAAACAACAGCAAAATCCCCCAGGGCACCTCGCTCACATCTTCCCAGGTCAAAATCCCCTCGTTGGCCCCCGGCCGCGGCCGCACAATGAACAACGCCAGCGCCCCCATCATCGAAATCGTCGAATCCGTCAGCCCCTCCAGCCCCATCATGACCAGATACGGATGTACCACCCCGCGCAGCATCCACATGCTCGCCACCATCCCGAAAATCGCCAGCACGCGCCGCTCCGTCGTGCCCATTGGCCCGAGCTCCTGCAGCCCATCATCGACGATGCTTTCCAGGCCCGACAGCGCCGGGATTTTCTCCGTGTACACAAACCGCGTCAGATACATCCACGCCGTCGCAATTCCCAGCACCGCCATCGGCACCCCGAAATACAGCCACTGCAAAAACGTGATTTCCACGTCATAAAGCTGCTTCACGTGCGCCGCAAATATCGCGTTCGGCGGACTGGCAATGATCGTCGAAATCCCACCAATCGACGCCGAATACGCAATCCCCAGCATCAACGCCGTCCCAAAACTAAAATATCCCGCACGCGTATCAATCTCCTCGCCGCCCTCGCCGAGTAATTGCGTAATCTGAAAGACCACGGCCAGCGCAATCGGTGCCATGATCATCGCGCTGGCCGTGTTCGAAATCCACATCGACAACAAACCCGTCGCCACCATGAACCCCAGAATCAGCCGCGGCGGCTCAAAACCAACCAGCCGAATCACCGTCAACGCAATCCGCTTGTGCAAATTCCACTTTTGCACCGCTATCGACAGCAGAAATCCCCCGAAAAACAGGAAAATCAACTGATGCCCGTAGCTTGCCGACGTTTGCCCGGCATCCATCACGCCCGTGAGCGGAAACAGCACCAGCGGAACCAGCGCCGTCACATAAATCGGCAACGCCTCCGTCAACCACCAGATCGCCATCAGCAGCGTCACCGCCGCCGCGGCCTGACCCGCCGGCGACAATCCCGCAATGCCAGTGCCCATCATCAACAACGCAAAAACAACCGGTCCGGCCAGCAGACCAATAATTTTTAGCATCGAAACTTTTCCGGCTTCAGAACTTATATCACGCACCAGGGCCCCTCGTTTTTTTAGAGAAAGTAGAAGGCAGCGAAACGCGCTACGCTTACATCTTGTCCGACTCGACGCTGATCCACAGCCGCACTGGCAAACCGCCGTTTTTGAAGCGCGCGCGCTCCTCAAACCGCAGCTTCGATGCCTTGGAAAACGGCGGTTGCTGCGTTTCCGGCAACACCATCGCCAGCCGCCAACCCGCAAACTTTGCCTCAAAGCGCTCGACCAGCGTCTGCGCAATGCCCGCGCCTTCCAATCGCTCCCCGTAAGGAGGATTGCAAATCACAAGCCCCGGCGTACGCGTCGGCGGCACCATGTCCGCGATGCTGCCCTGACCAAAATTACAAAACTCATCGACCCCGGCCGATTCCGCGTTCGCTCGCGAAGCCTGCACCATTTCCGGATCGATATCGCGCCCGAAGAAATTCAAGCCCGGATCGACCACGCGCTCCGCAGCCGCTGCAACGACTTCATCCCAGAGCTCCGGCCGATGGTTTTTCCAGCGCCACAGCGCAAACGTGCGTCCTTTGCCTGCGGCCATGCCCGCCGCCGACTGCGCCGCCTCGATCACAAACGTGCCGCTGCCGCACATCGGATCAAATACCGGCTCGCCGGGCTGAAAATCCGCCAGCCGCAACATCGCCGCCGCAATCGTTTCCCGAATCGGCGCCGCGCCAATCTTCGTGCGCCATCCGCGCCGATACAAAAGCTCTCCCGAACCATCCAGGCTGAGCTGGCAGCGGTCGTCTTCCAGCCGCGCCATCACCAGCGGATCTGCGCTGCGCTCATCCGGCGCAATCGTCGGACCCTTGCCCGCCAGCGCCGGATCTTCCCCGAAATGATCGTTGATGCCATCTTCCACGGCTTTCGCGATGCGCCCCGAATGGATCAATTTCGAGGTACGCGCTGCGCCGCGCACATACACCGCGTTTTCTGCGCCCAGCAAGCGCTCCCACGCGTAGCGTTTGGTTTTTTGATACAACTCCACCACATCGCGCGCCCGGAACTCATCGACCCGCAACACAACGCGATTGGCGCTGCGGAGCTCATAATTTGCGCGATAAAAAACGGCGTTTGTTCCTTCGAACTCGACGCCGCCGTGGATGGTGGATGCCTTTCGACCGCCTATACTGCGGATTTCTGCCAGAAGCGCTGTTTCCAGGCCGGGCGTGCACATTGCAAAATATCGTTGCGCCATGAAGACTTTGACTCGTTAAGGTGTAAGAGAAAAACAAGACCCCCGCTTTCTCGCGCACCCTATACCGTTTGCGTCTCTGGCTCAACGTCAGCGCAGTGTATCGCCCGGAACTGTTCGTCAAATCAGCCCGGATTCGAGCTCGGCGGATCGCTTGCCGGGAACGACTCCCAGCCCGCTTCATTGACCCGGTCATCAATGCCCGAACGAGATGCTACGCCGGGCGTGGGAACCGAAATCGGCTCGATGGCCGAAAACTCCTCCCAGAGATCGTTCATGGCCCGCAACACGCTTTCCTGACGCCGCCGCGCCCGGTGAAAGTGAGCCCGCAACAGATTTTCGCGAAAGTCGTATTGCTCCGGGCTGCGATTCGGATCGAGCTCGGATTCGTGCAAGGCTTCCAGATGCGCTTCCACCTCTTCCACGTGCTCCAGCATTGCCTGCTGAATAAGCGACATATAGTTCAATGTCTCGAGGATATCCGTCTGCCAGGTAGAAAACTGCTTCAGCCAGTAAGCGTAATCATCGCGCGTCACGTAGAGCTTCACCGGAGGTTTCGAATGATGCGTTGGGCGTTTCATCTGTGGACTCCTTGAATTTTGCCCGAAAACAGGCGGTCCAGCATTGCCGATCGTACTGACAAACCAATCAGTGGTAAGCTTGACGCGCGCCGCTTTCTGTCAAACTCCGCACCGGCCTCCGCCGGCGGCACTTTGCGCCCGATGTGTACGCCCGATTTTTGCGCCCGCGCCGCACTTGGCACGCCACTTTCGCTATGTTAGCGATAGCTCCCCTGTGCCGTTTCCTGGATGAAAACTGGATAAAAACAGGCACCTCGCACGTTATATCAGCATCCAAACAGAGATTTTCTCCCTTACCCCTACGATCAAAACGAACATGCGAAAACGAAGTCTCTCCGGCATCAAACCCACCGGAATCCCGCACCTGGGCAACTACCTCGGAATGATCCGTCCCGCCATCGAGCTCCAGGAAGAATACGACGCCTTTTATTTCGTTGCCGACTACCACGCCCTGACCAGCGTCAAAGATCCGGAATTCATGCGCAAATCCGTGCACCAGATCACGGCCTATTTCCTGGCCTTTGGCCTCGATCCCACGCGCGCCGCGTTCTTTCGCCAGTCCGACATCCCCGAAGTCACTGAGCTGACCTGGATCTTGAGCTCCGTCACCCACATGGGCCTGCTCGAGCGCGCGCATTCCTACAAAGCAGCGAAAGACAAAGGCATCGAAAAGGAAATCAACCACGCCGTCTTCACCTACCCCGTGCTCATGGCGGCTGACATCCTGATCTACGATTCCGACATCGTCCCCGTCGGCAGCGACCAGATGCAGCACCTCGAAATGACCCGCGATATGGCCCACAAATTCAACACGGCCTTTGGCGGTGACTTCTTGAAACTCCCTGAAGCTCGCATCAGCGAAAACGTCGCCACCGTGCCCGGCGTCGATGGCCGCAAAATGTCGAAATCCTACGACAACATCATCGAGCCACTGCTTGCACCCAAGAAACTCCGCAAGCAAATCATGACAGTGCAAACCGATTCCGCCGGCCTGGAAGATCCCAAAGATCCGACAACCTGCAACGTCTTCGCTCTCTACAAACTCTTCGCCACACCCGACGAACTCGCCGAAATGGACGAAAACTACCGGCGCGGCGGCTACGGATACGGCCACGCCAAACAGGCACTCTTCGAAAAAATGGACGCCTACTTCGCCCCCTACCGCGAGCGTTATGAAGCCATCCATAACGATGTCGATTACCTCGAATCCGTGCTCCACGAGGGCGAGCTGCGCGTCCGCCCGCTGGTCGATGAAGTCATGGAACGTGTCCGCTCCGCCAGCGGTGTCGGAAAAACACGTTCCCGACGCTTCTGAACTTGCGCGAACACGCCCCTCTCCCTGCATTTTTAATCGAATTTTTAGTTTGAAAATAAAATAACAGGCAACAAAACGCCCCGATCTTTCGATAACAAATATAGCAAGTCGGAAGCCCTTCTCTCGTAGTTCCCGGGAGGCGCACTGGCGAGCTTCCGTGTGCGAAGGCAGCGCAGTTCCCGAGTGGCCATCAGGGATGCTGTCCTCACACACGGTCGGTGCAAATCCCGGGAGAGTGAAGTGGTGAAAGAGGCGCTACGGTAGG
>JBEBUW010000176.1:0-4576 GCA_040393065.1 Lujinxingia vulgaris
GAGCGTCTTGCGCGTCCGGTCGAGGAAGAAGTCGAGGAGATCATCCCCGTTTTGGACGAAGAGGAGTAAGCCATGGAAGTCATTCTTACCGAAGACGTGAAAAATCTCGGCGAAATGGGCGATATTGTCGTTGTTGCTCCGGGTTACGGCCGCAACTACCTCATCCCCCAAGGCCTTGCGCTGCCGGCCAGTGCCGCACGCAAAAAAGAACTCGAGCACAAACGTGCACAGATCGAGCTCAAAAAAGAAAAAGAGCGCGCAGCTGCTCTGGGTATTCGCGGCAAAATCGATGGCATTTCCATCACGATTGCCAAGCGCGTATCCGAAGGCGATTCGTTGTACGGTTCGGTAACGGATCGTGAAATTGCCGAGGTTCTTGTCAGTGAAGGTCATTCGGTGGAGCGCCGTCAGGTTGAGCTCGATCGCAACCTTGACGAGCTGGGCATTTACAAAGTCGCCATCAAACTCGCCAGCGGTGTGTACGCACATATTCGCGTGTGGGTTGTTGCGATGTAATTTGGCTGGATGCGCGCACTGAAAAGACACAGGTCTGGTGCCGCTCTGGTTTGTAAGGCAGATTCCAAAGCCCACGTTGGTTATCCACGTGGGCTTTGGTGCGTTTGGTCGGTAGAAATCGTTGGAGATGTTGACGTATGGCGGTTGACGTAAGGCAATACGAGGCGGTGTTTCGGGAACTGGGCGATGGCATTGAAGGTGTGCTGAAGTATGATGAGTTGCATCGGATGCTTTTTGCGCAGGATGCCTCGGTGTACCAGGAGCAGCCGCTGGGCGTGGTGTTTCCGAAGACGCGCGAAGACGTACAGATGATCGTGCGGATGGCGGCGAAGGGCGGTTTTTCGCTGGTGCCGCGCGCGGCCGGTACAAGTCTGGCCGGGCAGTGCGTCGGCGCGGGGCTGGTTGTGGATACCGGCCGGTTCATGAATCGGATTCTTGAACTGAACGTCGAGGAGAGCTGGGTGCGGGTCGAGCCGGGTGTGATTCTGGATGATTTGAACCGTTATCTTGCGCCCTACGATTTGTTTTTTGCGCCGGATACTTCGACGGCCAACCGCTGCATGATCGGGGGCATGGTCGGGAACAACTCCTGCGGGTCGCATTCGATTTTGTATGGCAACACCATGGCGCACGTGTTGGAGATGGGCGTGGTGCTCTCGGACGGCTCGTTTGAGATGCTTGGCGAGTGGAATGAGGCGAAGCTTCGGGATCGGATGGGGCGTGGCGACAGGCTCGGGCAGGCGCTGACGGCGATCGATCATGTGGCGCGTGTGCATGGCGACTTGATTCTGGATCGGTATCCGCGCCGCGAAGTAGTGCGCAGAAATACCGGCTATCCGCTGGATGATGTGGTGAACCGTGCACCGTATACGACCGGGGGCAAGCCGTTTTCGTTGGCGCGGTTTATGTGCGGTACGGAAGGAACGCTCGGGCTTGTGACGGAAATTAAGCTGAATCTGGTGCCGCGCCCGAAGCACAAACTGGCGATCTGCGTGCATTTTGACACGCTGGACGGCGCGCTTCGAGCGACGCTGGAGGCCGTGTTGCACAATCCGGCGGCTGTGGAATTGATCGATAAGCGCATTCTGGATCAGACGCTGGAAAATATCGAACAGCGCAAAAACCGTGACTGGGTTGTGGGAGATCCGGCGGCGATTTTGGCGATCGAGTTTTTCCGCGACAGTGAAGCCGAGCTGGACGAGGCGTCGGAGCGATTGATTGAAGCTTTTAAGGAACTGGGGCTTGGGTATGCGTATCCGGTGCTGCGTCCGCCAGATGACAAGCGTGTGTGGGAGCTTCGCAAGGCCGGGCTGGGGATTTTGATGGGTATTGTCGGCGACGTGAAACCGGTCACGGTGGTCGAGGATACGGCGGTGCCGGTGGATACTTTGCCGGAGTACATCCGGGAGTTTGCCGAGATAATGGACGCGTATGGCACGGCCTGCGTGTACTACGCGCATGCTTCGGTGGGGCTGTTGCATCTGCGGCCGGAACTGAATTTGAAGCTTGAGAGCGATGTCGAGCGGTTTAAGGGCATTGCGCAGGACGTGGCCGATCTGGTCAAGCGCCACCGCGGAGCGATCAGCGGCGAGCATGGTGATGGGCGGATTCGTTCGCCGCTGTTGGAGCGGTTTTACGGAGCGGACATCATGGAGTATCACCGCGAGGTGAAGCAGGCGTTTGATCCGCAGGGGATTTTCAATCCGGGGATCATCGTCGATCCGAAGCCGATCGATGAGGATTTTCGGTTTGAGCCGGGCCGTCCGGTGCCGGAGGTGCGTACGTATTTCAACTGGTCGGAAGACCAGGGACTGGTGCGCGCGGCCGAGAAATGCAATGGCGCGGGAGCGTGTCGTAAGGCGCCTGCGGCCGGTGGCACGATGTGTCCGAGTTATATGGCTACGCGTGATGAAAAGGATTCGACGCGCGGGCGTGCCAATGTGTTTCGAACGCTTTTGACCGGCGCGGAGCCGGAGGCAGCGTTTGGAAGCAAGGATTTGAAGGACGCGCTCGATCTGTGTCTGTCGTGCAAAGCCTGCAAGAGTGAGTGTCCGGCGAACGTCGACATGGCCAAGATGAAAGCCGAGTATCTGCAGCATTATTACGATCAGAAGGGAGCGCCGCTGTCGGCGTATTTGTTCGGGTATTATACGGCGTTGAGTCGGCTGGGGGCGCTTGTGCCCGGGGTGACGAACTGGTTGATGCAGTTTGTGTTGACGCGCTGGATTTTGAATCTGGTGTTCGGCATTTCGCGGGAACGTCAGATGCCTTTGTATGCAGAGCAGACGTTTCGAAAGATGTTTCAGGCGCATCGCAGGGCGCATGGCGTGCGGGGATCGGCGGAGAAAACGGTCTGGTTGTATGTTGATCCGTTTACCGAATACACAGAGCCGGTGATCGCGATGAGTGCCGTGAAGGTGCTGGAGGCGGCGGATTATCGGGTGGAAATTCTGCCGCTTGCGGATGACGGGCGCACGTTTATTTCGAAGGGCTTGATTCGTCAGGCGAAAAAACTGGCCAATCAGAATGTGCGGACGATGAGTGCGCTGCTCGATGAGTTTCCGGGGCGGATGGTGGTCGGGCTGGAGCCAAGTTCGCTGCTGACGTTTCGTGATGAAACGATCGATCTGGTGGATGATGAGCTTCGCGCGGCGGCCAAACAATTTGCGGCGCGTTGCATGTTGTTTGATGAGTTTGTGGATCGTGAACAGGCTGCGAAGCGTTTTGAGGTTGCCTGGACGGCGCCGCAGCAACCGGAAGTGCTGTTGCACGGCCATTGCCATCAAAAGGCGCTGGTGGGGGTGGGCGCAACCGAGCGTGTTCTGGCCCGGGCCGGATACCAGACGCGGACACTGGCTACGGGTTGCTGCGGAATGGCGGGCTCGTTTGGTTATGAGGCCGATCATTACGATGTGTCGATGAAAATCGGCGAGCTGGTGCTGTTTCCGGAGCTTCGGAAGGCGGGGCAGGAGCAGTCGATCGCAGCGCCGGGGACATCGTGTCGTCATCAAATCAAAGACGGCGTGAACCGCGTGGCAGAGCATCCGGCAGTGTTGCTGGCGCAGCGTTTATAGGGAATTGACGAGTCGCTGGAGTTTGCGGGCGTCTGCGTCGGACAGAGGAGCGGGATACCAGGCCTGTCCGACGTGGATGTCCTGTTTGCGGATCGTGCGGAAGAGAACCAGCGCGGCCAGGTAGGAGCCGGCCGGGGCGGCGTGGTTGCCGTCGTTGTGGTAGAGCTTGATTTCGGGGAACTGGCTGCTGGCTTTCATCCAGGCCTGACTGACGGGCGCAAGGCTTGCTGAGGTTGTTTCGATGGCGCGTGCGCTGATGTCGCGGATGATGTGGCTGGCTTCTTCGGGGCTTTGGACCGGCATCCAGGGTTGTTCGTAGAGGGGATCCCAGGCAGCGCGCGGCCAGATTTCGTACAGGACGGGGATGATATGGGAAGCCTCGGCGTTGTGTGCCATCTGGCGAAAATGCGCGATGTAGTTTTGCGGAGCGGAGAAGGGTTCGTGGCTGGCTCCCTGCAAGACGATATGCGTCCAGGGCTGCGCAACGGCGGCGCGCTCGAACATTCCGGACTGTGCGAAGCGCTCAAGTTTTGCGCCGCCTTCCACAAGGCTTTCGACCCACAGCGGGGCTGCGCCGGGATGGGATGCGTTGATCCGTTGCACCATCCGGGGCACATCGTTGACGAAGGTATGACTGTTGCCAATGAACAGAATGTGTTCGGCCTGTGCCGGGACGGTTTCGTAGAGCGGCGCGACGGTGACGCTTTCGTGGCGATTGAGGTAGAGCAGGGTAAACCCGACCACATTGAGAAGCAGGAACAGGCCGAGGATGATGCGCATGGGTTTCATGATTTTCTTTCCGGTGGTCTGGCGTTGTGGTTACTTACTCTGCGAAAAATGGAACCTGGGTTCCATTTTTTCCGGGCCGTGCCCGCCGAAGTTGGAACCTGGGTTCCATTTTTCCGGGCCAGGCCTGCCGGAATTGGAACCTGGGTTCCATTTTTCTGGGCCAAGCCCGCCGGAGTTGGAACCTGGGTTCCATTTTT
>JBEBUW010000177.1:0-4474 GCA_040393065.1 Lujinxingia vulgaris
TACGCGTTCGGGGTGCGTGCGAGGATTCTCGCACGCGTATCTACGCGTTCGGGGCGTGTGCGAGGATTCTCGGACGCGGTTTTACGCGTTCGGGGTGCGTGCGAGGTTTCTCGCACGCGTTTTTCAGGGCGCGGTACGGGTAAATCTGGCGAGTAGTTCGACGTGGCCGGTCTGGGGGAGCATGTCGTGGGCTTCGAGGAGGTCGAGGCGCCAGCCGGCGGCGAGTAGTTGGTGGGCGTCGCGCTCGAAACTCTGGGGGCCGCAGCTCATGTAGAGGAGGGTGCGGGCCGTGGCGGTGGTTTCGAGAAAGGTCAAAACGCCGGAGTCGAGGCCGCGCCGGGGCGGGTTGACGATAACAGTGTCGGGCGCGGGCCAGTTCTGGGACCATTCATCGCTGGAGGTGGTGCTTAGATCGGCGGCGATGTAGGTGGCGTTGAGGTTGAGTTTTCGGGCAGTTCGCGTGGCTGCGTCGCAGGAAGCGTCGCTTGCGTCTGCGCCAAAAACTTGGGTGCCATGGTGTGTGGCTGCGAGGTTGAGGCCGAGGCCGCCCAGGCCGCCGTAGAGATCCCAGATGATGTTGGGGTTTTCCGCGAGTTCGGCGGCGCGTTTGTACATGCGGGAGGCGACTTCGGTGTTGAGCTGGGCAAATGCGCTGGCGGGGATTTCGAGTTCGACGTGGCCGAATGGTTCGTGGAGTGTGGTGGTTCCGGCAAGGGTCTGGCTGGTGGCGACGCGGATGGCGTTGGTTTTCTGGTCGTTGACGGAGAGCGCAACGCCGATGATCTTGCCGTGCTCGAGTTGGAGTGCCATGACATCGTCGACAAAGCTGGAGATCCAGTTGGCCTGCGCGTTGGAGACGATCAGTTCGATGACGATTTCGGCTGCGCGGTTGGCGCGCACTGAGATCCAGCGCAGGGCGTCGGGTTCGGTGTCGACGGGAATGGCGTGGCGCTTGAGAAGCTGCTGTAGAGCCGGTTCAACCGCGGCGATTTCGGGTTGTACGATGAGGCAGCCGGCCATGGAGGCGACTTCGCGCGTGCCGGGGGCGTAGGAGCCGAGAACCCAGTTGCCGGATTTGCTGCGTGTGACACTGTAGTTGGTGCGGTTTCGGTAGCCAAAGGGTTGGCTGCTTTGCAAGGGTTGGAGGACGGAGGCATTGATGCCGAGCCGGCCGAGCATTTCGGAGAGGTGATTTTGGCGGATGTTGTTTTGTGTGTCTGCGCTCAGGTGCATGGCGGTGCAGCCGCCGCATTTTCCGCGCAGGGGCGCCGCGCGGATGCAAAGAGGTGTGACGAAGTTTTCGCCGCGCTTGTGGACGGTGCGAATTTTGCCAAAGGCCAGGGGATGATGCCGGCTGATGCTGACGATTTGGACGTCTACTTGATCGCCGGGCGCTGTGCCGGGTACGGAGACTGTGCGTTCGCCGTGCACAAACGTTCCGCGGAGTTCGCTGTCGACTCCGGAAATCGTTGCCGAAAGAATGCTGTGAATACGCATCATTTCTCCAGATAAAGATGATTCAATTTCTGTGCGTGGAATGTTACAGCGCGCTGATGAATGGGGCGCTGAAAGTAAAAACTGTTTGCTGAGGAAAGATTCGCTGCAAAGAACAGGTTTAGAAGACGGTATGGGCCAGTAGGCCGTGTCTGCTTTGACGTTTTTTGTGCAGCAATGCAAGGTATTCTAAAGAATACTGTGATGAACGTATCATGCGTTCTTTATTAAGGAATATGAACTCATGCAGTATCCGATACTCGTTGTTTCGAAGGATGCCGATTTTGTTTCGTGGGCAACGCAGGCTTTGCGCACGCAAGGGTTTTCCGCGCGTGGCGTGTCTGAAGTTACCACAGCTCTCGAGCTTGTGCGCACACAGAATGTAGCCTGTTTGATTACGAACATGGACGGCGAGGGGGGGGATAGTTCTGCGCGGAATTTGTGGCGTGCCGCGCAGGCGGGATCGCTGGTGGAATCGCTGGCGCCTCTGGTCGTGGTGGTGGCGGCCGGGGATGTCAGGGCAGCGGTTGCGGCCATGAGAAATGGTGCGGAATCGGTGGTGGAGCGTGAAGCAAGCGGTGCAGCGCTTATCGAGGCTGTCCAGGCTGTGATTCATGAGCTTGCGCAGGCTTCTCCAGCGCTGGGAGATCCGCGTGATCTGATCATTCGTCATGAACGCTCGCCGTTGAATGAGTTGGTGGCGCTGTTTCCTCAGATTGCGCCGGGGATTTCGCCGGTTTTGATTACCGGGGAATCGGGCACGGGCAAGGAGCTGTTCGCGCGGATTTTGCATCGAATGAGCGATCGCAGTGATGGGCCTTTTATTACGGTGCATTGCGGCGCGATTCCGGAGGGCCAGCTCGAGAGCGAGTTGTACGGGCATGTGAAGGGCGCTTTTTCGGAAGCGACGAGTGACCGGATCGGAAGTTTTCAGGCCGCGCACGGCGGGACGATTTTTCTGGACGATATCGGTTCGCTTTCTTTGCAGGCTCAGGGGCAGTTGTTGCGTACTTTGAAGGAGCGCAAAGTTCAGCCCGTGGGCGCGGCGGAAGCGGCGTTTGTGGATTTTCGGATCATTACTTCCGCGGCGACTTCGCTGGAGGAGGCGATTGAAGAAGGGCGTTTTCGCTCCGACTTGTATTATCACCTCAATGTTTTTCTGCTCGAATTACCTCCTCTGCGCCAGCGCACCATGGATATTGGCGTACTTGCCGAACACTATATTGCCGAGCACAATGTGGTGCATGATACGAAGATCGAGTCGCTCAGTACGGAAATTCGTCGGTATTTGCGCGAACATGACTGGCCGGGCAATGTGCGGGAGTTGCACAATGTGATGCAGCGTCTGTGCGTGGCGGCGGCGCGCAGCGGACGGATTGAGGAGGCAGATCTGCCGGCGGCGTTTTTTGAGCGCGATCCGTTTGAGCATATGGGGCTGGATGTGCCAAGCGAAGGGATGGATATTACGGCGACGCTGGACATGCTCGAGGATCGTTTGCTGACGATGGCGCTGATCAAAACCAGCGGTAACAAGGCGCGGGCGGCGCGTTTGCTGGGTTTGAATCGGACGACATTGGTGGAAAAGCTCAAACGCCGGCGGATCGATCTGAACTGACGCGATGAAACAATGCGGCGTTTTTAATCGGTCATGGCGCCGCCTGGAAACAGAATGGTGGAGAGTGTTTCGTAAAAGACGCGTTCCAGTTCGGCCTGGCGTTCGTAGAGAAAGAGAAATTCCTCAAAAAGTAGCTCGAGATAGGCAATGCGCATGGGGGCATAATCAAACTGCGTATTGCTCTGGGGGCGGGGTAATTCCTGGATGAAGTGATCGATGGAGTCGATGATCTGCTGATGTGATTGCAGGATTGCGAGGAGTTCTTCGAAATCGTTGCCAAAAACGCGTTCAACGCGGGGGAAGAGGTTTTCGCGTTGATAGGCGAAGTACTCGCACAGGCTGCTGCGAAGAACGAGCGTGCTGGGGATGAGTTGTGCGAGCGTTGCGTAAACCTGTTCGGGATAATGACGTACGTGGAGCGCGTGCTCGATGATTGTCTGGATTTCTTGGACCGAGTAGCTGACCGCCCACTGCGTGTACGTTAATTCAGATAGAATACCCATACGTTTACTCTTCTCCTGATGTCTCTCGGACTTATGCGAGTCGCGTTTTGTACAACTTACGCTGCCTTACGCAGCGAAAGATCAGGTACGGCTGATTTACTTTTGACGCTCGTCTGGACTCATCGGTCGTATATGCCACTTCATAGAAAGATAACCGTGGCTGAAAGTATGTAATTCCAGTTTTGTAAATTTGGTGTTTTGTAAGGTGTTGAAAAGCAAAGAAAAACGCCGAGTTCTCTGGGAGATCTCGGCGTTTTCTATGGGCTTGCAGTCTGTGGCGTGGGGCAGAATTATTTTGTTTTCTTGAGCTCGACCAGGATGAGCTTGACGACGGCTTTGAGTGTGTCGAAGACGCCGGGGCCGCCGGGTGCAACGGCGCTGGCTTCGAAGTCCGGGTAGCGGCCGTCGGGATTGAGATCGGCGCGTAATTCTTCGAGCGGCATGGCCGTGGGCAGGTCGCGTTTGTTGTACTGGATGACGAAGGGGATTTTGTCGATATCGTATCCGTACGCGAGCAGGTTCTCCTTGAGGTCTTCCATGGAGATGATGTTGGCTTCTTTGCGCGCGCGCTGGGAGTCGGCGACGAATACGACTCCGTCGGCACCTTTCATGATCAGCTTACGGCTGGCGCTGTAGAAAAGCTGTCCGGGCACCGAATACAAGTGCAACCGTGTCTTAAATCCGCGAAACGCGGGCAGACTTAAAGGAAGGAAGTCAAAAAAGAGCGTGCGCTCTTGCTTGGTTTCCAGACTCACGAGCTTGCCGCGAGCATCGGGGTTCGTTCCTGAATAGATAAACTTAATGTTTGTCGTTTTACCACAGAGCCCGGGGCCGTAGTAAACGATTTTCAGGATGATCTCCC
>JBEBUW010000178.1:0-4464 GCA_040393065.1 Lujinxingia vulgaris
TGTGGACGAATGGATATTACGACCATCCGCAGCTTCAGATGCGTTTGCCGGATTCGTACATTCGGTATCGTTGTCTGGACGAAAATGGCGAGGTTGATCCGGGTAGTAAGGGGGAATGTACGAGTATTTTATGGGGGTATAACGAGCTGATTTTGACGCCGGATATTCGGACGGGAAGCGCGAGCAGCCAGATGTGGAGCGGGCTTTTGAAGCCGGCAGAGTGGGAGAAGTTGCAGCTTCCGGGACGGTTGTTGTCGAAGGAAGAGGCGTTCTGGGAAAAGGCTGTGGACGACGTGCTGGTGCAGTACCTGGGTTATGGACTGGGTACGCAGGTTCCGGGGGTTCGTGATGAGCTGGTGCGTTATTTACTGGCCAACAAGGGCGATATTCGCGCGGTGCATTATGCGGTGGCGACGTCGTTTGCGTATTTGCAGTCGGCGCGCGGTGCGACGCCGTCGGCGCATCGCTGGACCTATGGGCCGCTGAAGCAGGCGGATGCCGAGGCGTGGATCGATTCGATTGCGCACATGACGGGGTATCGTCTGGGGCAGTGTGATCATCGTGTGACGACGCCGCGGGAGTTTTTGAATCAGGGCGGGCTTGGCGGCATGGCGCTGGTGCAGAATACGCGCTGGGAGTTGCGGGATGATGGTCAGGTTCGGGTGGATTATCGGGACCTGGCACAGAATCTGGGCGGTTGTCCGGTGAATGATGCCGGGCGTCGTTTTAAGGCGGTGAGTATTTTGACGACGGCGACGCAGCTCAATTTCGTGAATCAGGTTTGTAACGCGAGCATGGATCCGAATCGGCGTGGGGCCGAGGCTACGGCGTTGTTGCCCAGGGATATTGCGCCGGATCGGGCGGTGAATGCGGATGTGGCGGAGCAGATCGTGGCGTTTCAGATCGATCGCTTCTATGGGCGCGGCGCAAGCGGAGCGGAGCGGAGCGAGGCGCGTGAGAGCGGCGAGATTTGTGAGCGTGAGCGTTGCCGGGCGGAGGAGTTTGCGCGGCCGGCGTGCTTTGCGTTGTTGTCGAGCTCGGAGATGCTTTTTTACTGATTTTTTGTAAAAAAAAGGCACGGCAAAGGCAAAAGGCGCACGCGAATTGCCGCGAAGAAAGAGTTTAAAGGAAAGGCAAGGCAAAGCACTGCAAAGGCAAAAGGCGCACGCGAAGGCGCGAAGGTGCGAATTGCCGCGAAGGAAGAAGAAGAGCTTAAAGGCGAGTCTCGCGCGAAGCCGCGAAGGAAAAGCAAGACAAAGGCAAGAAAAGCGAAGAAAAGCGAAGAATGGTTTTTTGAGGCAAGAGACTTTGGGACCCATTTTAGAGTGAAGAGTGTGTGTCATGACGGAATCTAAGGAAACAAGGTTGAAGCTGGATAGGCGGGCGTTTTTGAAGGGTGTGGGAGCGGTTGCGGCGGCGGCTGCGGTGCCGCATGTGTGGATTCCAAAAACTGCGCTGGCGGCGACGCCGACGCGTGGGGCGGTCAAGCATCTGATTTATGTGCGGCTGTCGGGCGGGTTTCGGTTTACGGCGGCGTTCAATGGTGCGGTTGCGGCGGAGTTCAATCCGTTCGGGTTGGCGGATAACGTGGCGTCGGGCACGGAGTGGGGCGCCGCGAAATTGCTGGAGCAGGCGAGCTGGCTGGATGAGCGGCGGCGTGAACTGGGGATGAAGCGTGTGACGGAGATCACGAATCAGATCGCGGTGCTGCCGTGTGTGGATCATGAGCCGTTGGCGGCGCGTGCGGATGGCAATCACGAAACCGGGCTGGAGCGTTTTTTGACCGGTTATGTGGGCGGTCCGACGAGTTTTCTGACGATGATCAATTACGGTTTGCGCGACAAATACGAGGCGGCACGGCTTGAGAATCGGGTGATGTTGCCGGCGTTTACGCTGGATGATGCCGGGATGTCGGTGGGCAGCGGGAAGTATGCGGCGCATCGGCCGGCGGTGATGCAGGGCGATGGTTTTGATCGGTTCGGGTTTAACACTGGAAGTAGCCTGCCGGCGTGGGCGCAGAAAATGACGTTGAATGCGGATGCACGGATGCGGGAGCGTTTGCATCCGGAGGCGCGCG
The DNA here is from genome assembly GCA_040393065.1 of Lujinxingia vulgaris. GTDB lineage: Bacteria > Myxococcota_A > Bradymonadia > Bradymonadales > Bradymonadaceae > JACCWM01. Next base: position 2,078 of record JBEBUW010000178.1, read on the forward strand.
CGGGTGTGGAGGCGTATGTGCAGACGCGTGAGGCGACGGAGGCGTATTCGGCGGTGTTCAATGATGATGCGCTCAAAATCCGCAACAATTCGGATGCGCTGGTTGATAATATCAGCAATCGGCAGTTGGCGGAGATATTTGGGGATGATCGGGTGGGGCGCAACATTCGGTTGACGCTGCGCTTGTTTCATTTTGGTTGTCCGGCGGTGTTTTTCAACCAGGGCAGCTACGATTATCACTCCGGGGAAGAGGCGGCGTTGCCGGGGCAGATGAATGGTTTGAATCGCCTGATCAGTGGGCTGGAAGTGGCGTTGAAGAAGATGACGCATCCGTCCGGCGGCAGTTATTGGGATCATACGCTGGTGGTTTTTGGGAGCGAGTTCGGGCGGACCGCGCGTGGCAGTCGGTTTAACTCGGCGCGTGGCAGTGATCATGCGGGCGATTATGCGACGCGCTGGATGTCGATGCCGATGATGGGCGGGCTGGTGACGGCGACGGGTATGGGAGGTCGCTCGCTGGGTGAAACGCGTGGAACGGACTTGAAGCCGCTGGGCGAGGTGTACGGTTATCGGTCGCTCTTGAAGACGTTGATGGATGGGTTGGGGTGTGATCATCTGGAGTTTTTCCCGGCGGATAGGCCGGCGCCGGTCCTAAATCATTGATAGCTTTGCCGTTGCCCTGGGGATGGCCAAAAGCGGCCTATCCCCAGGGACAACGGCTTCGCTCTCCTTGATTTATGACTCGCCGCAGACGTTGGGTCATTGGGGGGCTTGGGGAGGGAAGGCGAGGGAAGTGGTGGTGGGTTGTGGATTGGGAAAACAGGTGATGTAAATGAGTGTAAAGGCGTTGGATATGCGGACAATTTCTTTTGTCGTTTTCCTGGTGATGGTGGGCGCGGGTTGTGGGGATAGCGGGGAATCGGCGCTGGATGGGAAAATCGGGTTTGATCCGAATCGTCCGGAGCTGGGGAAGGAGGTGGATGCGCCGAAATATACGGGATCCAATGAGTTGGTTCTGGAGGCGGTGAGTCGTTATCGGACCGGTTCCGACCTGCATCGCAAAGTGGTGGTGCGCACGTGCGGGCCGAACGATGGCGTGTGTCATAACCAGAAGGAGTATCCGGATTTGCGGACGCCGGCGAGTTTTCTGGGGGCGATCAATGCGCCGTGTAATGTGCAGCCCGGTGATTTTAGTGCGGTGGATGATCGGTGTGAGCTGCTGGGCGACCGGTTTCGGATCGATAACCAGAACTTTCAGGGCATCGAAATCGGGTATCTTGAGTACATTCCGGGTTCGCATGTGGCGGTGGAGGACGGACAATTGCCGGCGGCGGATGCGCCGGGGCTGCATATTTATTTGCGGACGGCGATTCCGGTGGAACGACACAATATCTGGGGTGGCGGGCAGTTTATTCGGACATTCGTCAATGAAGATCAGATCGTGGAAGACCTGACGTATGCGACGTTTTCATCGCGGTGGTGGATTCTGGACGGCGGCACGCATCTGATGGCGGAAGTGGCGGACTGGCAGCTCGATCGGGTCAATGAACTGCTGGCGGTCGGTGTGATACAGGGCGATATGAATCGCAATGGCGTTTATGGCGCGCGCGAAAGTAAGCCGGTGCCGCTGATCAAGCCGGGCAAGCCCGAGGAGAGTTATTTGCTGGGGCGTTTGCGGGGAACAATGGGCGGCGAAGATGTGCCTGGTTCGCGGATGCCGCTTGCGAATCAGCCGCTGACGATTCCGGAAATGCTGGCGTTGTATTGTTTTATCGAAGGTTTGCCGACGGATGGCAGCCTTCCGAACATGAATTCGCCGATCAATTACCGGGATTGTTCGTACACCGAAGATCCGGAGAGTCTGAACCTGTTGGGCGCCGGCGTGACGTGGAAAGGGCGGATTTCGAAGGTGTTTGATGCGAACTGCAGTGGCTGTCACGGCGGGACTTCGCCGCCGGAAGGGCTGGATCTGCGCGGTGAGTCGGCTTATTTGCATTTGATGGGCGAATCGGTGCAGAAGCCAGGGATGAAGCTCGTGGAGCCGGGGAATCCGGATGCCAGTTATCTGTGGCTCAAGTTGATCGGGGACGAGTCGATTGAGGGGTATCCGATGCCGTACAACCCGCTCACCGGTGAGGGTAAGCTCTCTGATGGGGAATTGGCCGACGTTCAGACGTGGATACTGAACGGGGCTGTTGAGAACGAATAGGCGGCGGTCCTAAATCGACGATTGCTTTGCGGACGTGGTGTGCGATGTGGTGGGGATAGGTATTGGGTGGTGTGCGATGTGGTGGGGATAGGTATTGGGTGGTGTGCGATGTGGTGGGGATAGGTATTGGGTGGTGCGAAACGTCGCGACCCCACGATTCTCGTGGGGCTAGAACAGAA
>JBEBUW010000179.1:0-4304 GCA_040393065.1 Lujinxingia vulgaris
CGAATCATACTCACCTGATTTGCCGTGTCAAGAGTTATTTTCAAACTCTTTTTTTGTCGCCGGTGGTGCCCGACCGTCTGCTTGTTTCGAAGTTTCCGGTCGTCTCGTTTCGGCTGCGCCGTCGAGGAGTGTGTGTATAGGTCAGCCATTTCCGGCGGTCAAGCGTTTTTTTCATTATGACTGAATTTTTTTAATCTCAGTGCATCTAAACTCATGACAGTTCAGGAATTATTTTACCCTTTCTTTCAATATCTCTTTCATTTACCTACACTTACCCTTTCGCAAAAAGCTGCTAGGGGTCCAGACCAGTTCCAGATAGAATAAAAGCTGATAGAGTATCCGTTAATTATGTGTCGCCCTTTAACTACGTTTTTACCTGATCGCTTACTTTTTGGAGATTTGCTGTGAACCAGCCTCGCCGATATCCCACCCGCCTCTTATTTATCTGCACGCTGCTTATTACAGCGCTTATTCTGCCCACCCTCGCTTTTGCTGAATCGGCGAAAGACCTGACGCAGCGATTGCCTGGAGAAAACAAAATGGTGGTCGGACTAGAGGTCGGCGCCGTCCAAAGCTCGCCTCTATATAAGGAGACAATGGCCTGGGTACGAACTCAGTCCGTTGTGAGCGATATTTTGAGCCTGCTAGAAACAGAAAGCGATTTTAATATTGAGAAAGATCTACACTCGCTCGTGATGGTCAGCCCCGAGATCCCTACCGGTGTGGACGACCTCTCTACCTTGCCGTTTACCATCGCGCTCTCGGGAAAATTCGATCAGGATGCGATCACCAAAGCAGCGAAAACCAAATTTCCTGATTTTGTTGAACGTAAAGAAGCCAAACTGACGATTCTCGGCGCGGATAAACGCGAACTTGGTTTCATAGACGGCAACACGCTCGTCGTTGCATCGGGTTCCAAATCCTACTTGTCAAATACCTGGAAAAATCTGGCGTCTCAGAAATCTACGCATAACGCAAAGTTCAAGCCGATTTTAACAGATGTTGTAGCGGAGCACGGTGGCTGGATCTTGATCGATTCAAAATCCATGGCCACAGGCGCGACCAAAGGTCCCAAAGCGAACCTGTCGGCCCTTGCTTTTCGCATGAGCGACAAACTTTTCCTCACAATGCTTTCGCACCTTCAAGATGAATCAGCCGCAACGCAGGCTGTTCAAGAAACCGAAAAGTTGAAAGCCGAGGCGCAAAGCAATCCGATGATCACAATGATGGGGCTCGGTCCCCTGTTGAAAAACATGGCGGTCAAACAAGATAAAAGCAAACTCTGGGTCACCAGCTCCATGACCGAGCTTGAAACCCGTACGCTTCTGACCCGTATGCGTGCGATTGCAGAGCGAAGTCAGGCGCTTCAAACTAAACCAGCGCTGCCCAGAAAAACCGACACGGCACCCTCTCAAAGTTCTACGCCGACCTCCAACTCTGGCGCAAAGAAAGGAGCTGCCGCGGATTTCAATTAATCACGACATATAAACACGCCTCAGCCCAACATCTTCAAGGCCATAGCAATTGCTATGGCCTTTGTTGTTTTATCTTATACTTTCCGTTTATGGTGCCGTTCATTCTATTTGGTGCTCTGTTGATGTTTGATGGTATAAATTTCTGAGACCTGACAATGAAACTGCCTCCCGCTTCGTCGATTCTCTCGCACACTTCGCGCCGCCCTGCCCGACTTGCCTTTCTTTTGATCACTGCCTTTGCGACCGGACTCTGGAGCGCTGGCAACTTACCTTCCGCGTACGCACAAAGCCTCGATGAGCCAGGCACAAACGTGGCCATCAGCCCTAGCACTGGACTGTCACTGCCTGATCGCTCGATCACAACGCAAGATGACGCCACCAGTCTTGAAACCAACCCGGCCGGTCTGGCATTCATCCAGGGCGCCGACTTAAGTTATGGTTTCAACGTTCCCAACGAGGATTTTCGTGGCGTCATACCCCATGGACATGCCCTGTTTCTGGCTGCGGGTACCGGGAGCTTTGGCGCAGGCTTTGGTGTGCAATGGCTTCATCGCCCTGAGCTGGGCCCAGAACGCGCAGACTACCGCAAGTACACGCTCGGTGCTGCACTTGGTTCGGCGAGGACTTTTAGCCTGGGAACAGGCCTCAATATGTATGGGAGTCGCGATGACGAGCGTTTGAACGATCTCGTAACCTGGGATCTCGGCATGCAATGGCGCGCCAGTGAATATATCGGCTTCGGCCTACATGCGCGTGATTTTAGTGCGTCGTTTTTAGATGCTGACCGCGCCCTGCCCGTGCGTTTGAGTGCAGGCGTTGCGCTACGATTCTGGCAAGGCCGACTGGTCATCGATCACGAAATCGAGAAGATCTGGACCGTAAAAGCACTGACTTTGTCTCCACGCCTTGTTCTGGAACCCCTGGCCGGGCTTCGGATGTTTGCCCGAGGCACAATTCATGCGGATCGCCGTGTTGAACCAACAAATTGGCAACTCAGCAGCATAGATGGCGGGCTAGAAATCAATCTGAGTGGCATTGGTCTGCAAGGCGCCGCATTCTTCAGCCGGCTCGAGCAGGACAATCTAAAATATGCCGGCCAGTCGTATCTGTTTCGCCTCACATCCGACTCACGCCGCTCACTTTTGGGCAGCAACGGCCGCTGGCTACGCTTTGACATCAACAACTCTATCGCCGAGCAGGCAACTTCCAGTTTATTAGGCCGCGATACACAGAGCTTTTTGTCTCTGCTCGAAGATCTTGCCGCTGTTCGTGAGGATGCAAGCGTAAGTGGCGTCGTCATTCAGATCGAATCCAACTCCCTGGGCTATGCACAACTCTGGGAGCTTCGTCAGCATATCCTCGCGCTGCAATCTGCCGGCAAGCACACGATCAGCCTGATCAGTGATCCGTCCACGCGCGGGCTTTATCTGGCGTCGGCTGCCGCAGAAATCTGGATGCCGCCCAGTGCCCCGTATTTTCCCACGGGTCTGAGCGCACAGTTTATTAACTACCAGCAAGCTCTCGAAAATATCGGTGTCGAAGCAGAATTCGTGCGGATCGGCGCCTATAAAACGGCCCCTGAAAGTTATATAAAATCGGCGCCCAGCGAAGAAGCCCTTGAGCAAACCAACGCCTATTTCGACGCTTTGCAGACAGAACTCATCGATGCAATGGCCAATCGACGAGGATTAAAGCCCACGCAAGTTGCCCAGCTCCTTGAGCGCGTGCCGCTCTTTGGCAATGAGGCCGTCCGCGAGCATCTTATTGATGAACTCGTCTATGTGCACGAAGTCGAAGCCAAACTGCGTGAGAAATACCGCATTTCCAGTTATCTCGAACGCGGCTACAACCGCGATGAAAATCCCGATCTGCGCTGGGGATCCCGACCACGTATCGCCATCGTTTATGCAGACGGCGCCATCGTAGAAGGCAGCTCCGGTCAGACGCCGCTTACCGGCGACATTCTGACCGGCAGCGAATCCATGATCGAAACGCTCGAACGAATTCGCCAGGATAACAGCATCCGTGCCGTGGTTCTGCGCATCGACAGCCCCGGCGGAAGCGCCATGGGCAGCGATATAATCTTTCGCAAACTCCGCCAGTTAGCCCAGACCAAACCGGTCATCGCTTCCATGGGCAATGTCGCAGCAAGCGGTGGATACTATGTCGCCGCCGGTGCAGACGAAATTTTCGCCGCACCCGTCACCATCACAGGCTCCATCGGCATCTTCGCCGGCAAATTCAACATCGATCGCCTGACCTCCAAAATCGGCGTGAACCATTCACGCATCGAAAAAGGCGACAAAACCGGCATCTTCAACCTGCTTCGCCCCTGGACCGATGCCGAGCGCGAAGCCATCTCGAGCTCAATCAACTTCATGTATCGCGTCTTCTTGCACCAACTCGCCCAAACTCGTCCGCTGACCGCCGAACAAATCGACGAAGTCGGCCGTGGCCACATCTGGACCGGCCTCGCCGCACAAGAAAGACAACTCGTCGACCAAATCGGCGGCCTCATGGATGCCATCACCCGCGCCGAAGAACTCGCCAATCTCAAAAAAGGCGAAGCCGATTATGTCGCCTATCCCGGCGCTCGCTCCATTCTCGGCGGACCGTTTGGAGCCCAGGCCGCAAAAGTTATCAATGCTCTTCTTCCCGGCCTTTCTCTTTTGAACAGCGAGCGACTGCAAGAACGCACGGTTGCGCAACGTCTGCTTCGCGATATCGAATCCAGCGTATTGCTGCCTCTGCTGTTTGAGTCAGGCGAAGCGTTGATGCTTCCATCCCAGGCGATGTCATTCGACTAAGCTTATACAACACGAGAAACAC
>JBEBUW010000180.1:0-3904 GCA_040393065.1 Lujinxingia vulgaris
TCGAGGCCGATAGGACGAGGGCGCAAACCTGGGGCGGACGTGGCGGCGTGCACGGACGTGGCTTCACCACGATGTGTACGACCGGAAAATCTCGAAACAGGAGATGTGTTGAAGGATGAGGATTTTCCCCGGGCGCACGTGGATGGGCGGGGTTGTGCGGGACGTTGTGGAAAATGAGGCTCGTACCGGGTTTTGGGTTCGAGGCGTTGTGGAAAATGAGGCTCGAGCTGCCGTGAAAGAGAGTTCACTTGCGGAAAATGAAGCTCGAGCTACCTCGAAAGAGAGTTAACTTGCGGCTTTTGAGCTCGAGCCGGGTTTTCAAAGTGTCGATTTTGGAAAAGTGGCGGCTCGAGCCGGATTTTCAGAATACCGATTTTGGAAAATGGCAGCTCGAGCCGGGTTTTTGGAAAATGGTTTTCCAGAAATGAAGCTCGAGCCGGATTTTTTGTGCGGCGATTTTGAAAAATGGCAGCTCGAGCCGGGGTTCGAGCAAGTTGATGGGCTCCCGGGGCAGCTCGAGCTTGATTTTGGAGAGTTCACTTGCGGTTATTGAAGCTCGAGCCGGAAATTTGGGGCTATTCGGAGTCGTCGCCCTGGTTGCGCCAGGCCTGGAGGCGGGCGGCGATTTCGGCTTCGTGACCGTTCTGGGTGGGTTCGTAGTAGCGTTTGCCGTGGAGTTTTTCGGGCAGGTACTGCACGCCGGTGACGTAGTTTCCGGAGAAGTTGTGCGGGTATTTGTAGCCGCGGCCGTGGCCGAGTTCCTGCATGAGTTTGGTGGGGGCGTTGAGCAGGTGTTTGGGGGGCGGCAGGTTGGGGAATTCGAGGACGTCTTTGCGGGCCAGGGCGTAGCTGGTGAGCGCGGTGTTGGATTTGGGGGCGGTGGCCAGATAGAGCACGGCCTGGGTGATGGGTAATACGCCTTCGGGCATGCCGATGAACTGGAAGGCCTGGGTGGCGTTCATGGCGACTTGCAGGGCGTTGGGGTCGGCGTTGCCGATGTCTTCGCTGGCGAAGATGACCATGCGGCGCAGCACGAATAGCGGATCTTCGCCGCCTTCGAGCATGCGGATGACGTAGTGCAGGGCCGCGTCCGGGTCGCCGCCGCGCATGCTTTTGATGAAGGCGCTGACGGTGTTGTAGTGCTGTTCGCCGGCTTTGTCGTAGTTGACCATGCGGCGTTGGACGGCTTCCTCGATCTGGGCGCGGCTGAGCGTGCGCGGCATGGCGGTGCGGGGATCGTCCGGATCTACAGGTTGCGGGGGCAGGGCGTCGGCGGCGATTTCGAGCGTGTTGAGGGCGGCGCGGGCGTCGCCTTCGGCAGCGAGCAGGATGGCGGCGCGCGCGTCGTCGGAGAGGGCGATGTTTCGGCGACCGAGTCCGCGGTGTTCGTCGCGCAGGGCTTGATCGAGAATGTCGCTGAGGTTGTCGTCGTCGAGCGCTTCCAGGACCACGGTGCGGCAGCGGGAAAGCAGCGCGGAGTTGACTTCGAAGCTGGGGTTTTCGGTGGTGGCGCCGATGAGGGTAATGGTGCCGTTTTCGACGTGCGGCAAGAGCGCGTCTTGCTGGGCTTTGTTGAAGCGGTGGATTTCGTCCACGAACAAGACGGTGCGCTGGTTGAGCAGGCCGCGCATTTTGGCGGCGTGGCTGACGTTTTCGCGGATGTCTTTGACGCCGCTTAAGACCGCAGAGATGGGGATGAATTCGGCGCGGACGGCCTCGGCCAGCAGGCGGGCGAGGGTGGTTTTTCCGCAGCCGGGCGGTCCCCAGAGGATGAGGCTGGGGAGCGCGTTGCGGCTCAGGGCATTGGCTAAAATTTTGCCGGGGCCGAGCAGGTGTTGCTGGCCGACAAAGTCCTCGAGTCTGGCCGGGCGCATGCGCTCGGCCAGCGGGCGTGTGTCCGAAGATCGTGTCAAGGTGGTGTGTCTATCTGTTCAGGAAATTAAATTTCGGAGGGATTGATATGCTCGCCGGAAACACTGGGCAGCACGCGGCCGGCGACATTGGTCAGACCGGCGACGTTGTGCTCGACCATCAGTTCTACGCGCATTTTGCGGCAGCTTGCCGAATTGAAAGGCACATCGGGGAAGGCTTTGCGGATTTCGGCTTCGAGGTGCTGGGGAAAGGGGATGAAGTTGGTTTTGTAGGATTCGCACACGGGGCAGTTTTGCTTGGGTTGGCCGCCTTCGTATTCAAATCCACAGGTTTTACAGGTCCACAACATCGCCTGCATGAAAGCTTGGTACACGGCAAATCTCTCGGTGAAAAAAGTTGATAAAGACTGGCTGTCAGTCAGCCTGGAGTTTTGATTTCAAATAGTCGAGCAGGGCGTTTTCGAGCGGCGCGGGCATGGACTGCAAAAGTGCGGATTTGCAGACCTTGCCGGTGTTTCGGTAGTTTTCCACGAAGGTGTCGCAGGAAGGGCAGTGGCCGATGTGTGTTTCGAGTTCGGCGCATTGTTCTTCGGAGAGCTCACCTTCGAGGTAGTCTACGAGCAGATCGAGAACTGAGGGGCAATCTTTGTTCATGGCGCCCGTGCTCCTGCTATCAGCCCTTGAGGTATTTATCCAGAAAGATGCCGAGTTCGCGGCGTGTCTTGTCTGAGATTGCCTCGGGTTTGGTCATGATTGCGTAGGCCAGTGCGTTGGCTGCGTCGCATTCGGCTTCGCGCTCCAGGGGAATGGCGGGGATGACGCGTTGCAGCACTTTGCGGACATTTTGGACGTTTTGTTTCAAAATCGCGATGACGGAGGAGACATCGACTTCTTCGTTGTCTTTCCAGACGTCGTAGTCGGTCGTCAACGCGATAGTTGCGTAGCACATTTCGGCTTCGCGGGCGAGTCGAGCTTCGGGCATGGAGGTCATGCCGATGATGGAGGCGCCCCAGGAGCGGTGCATGTTGCTTTCGGCCCGGGTGCTGAAGGCGGGGCCTTCCATGCAGATGGCGGTGCCGCCATCGTGGACGGTGATGCCTTCGGCGAGCACGGCTTCGAGCAGGACTTCGCGCAACATGGGGTGGAAGGGACGGGTGAGTTCCACGTGTACGGCCATGTCGTCGTACAGGGTGTTGGCGCGCTTGTAGGTTTTGTCGATGATGTTGTCGGGGATCACGAAGTGGCCGGGGGCGATTTCTTCTTTGAGCGAGCCGACGGCGCTGACGGTGACGATCCAGAATACGCCCAGGCTTTTCAGCGCCCAGATGTTGGCGCGGTAGGGCACGGTGGAGGGGTTGTACTCGTGGTGCTTGCCGTGGCGCGGCAGGAAAGCAACGCGGCGGTCGCCGAGTTTTCCGATCAGAATCGGTGCGCTGGGCGCGCCGAAGGGGGTCATGATCTGGCGCTCTTCGAGGACTTCGAGTCCTTCCATTTCATAGACGCCGCTGCCGCCAATGATTGCGATGGGAACGCGGTCTTCACCAGTGGCCATTGCATCGTACACATACGTCATAATTATCGACTCCGCTGAAACTTCTATAGGGGGGGTTCAACCTGAAAATTAGAATCCAGAAATTGAGGTGCCAATACGCAAAAAACGTACCGGGCAATTTCGATGCACAAGCTATTGCAAAAGATTCAAAATATCCAGCGCGGCGGTATGAATTCGGCGTCCGCCGACGGGGAAGGAAAGGCGCACGCGAAAAAGGCGTGAAAGGCGTGTCTCTCGCGAAGGCGCAAAGCCGCGAAGGTTCTGTCGGATTGGAAAGAATAAGAAAGGTGCACCGCGTAGCGAGGCGTCAGCCTCCGCGGAGCGCCGCGAGTTGTTTTAGTCCTCGGCGTCAGCCGACGGGTGGGCTTATCATGAACTTTTCCGGCCGTACGTGTCGTGGTGAAGCCACGTCCGTGCGCGCCGCCGCGTCCGCCCCAGGTTTGCGCCCTCGTCCTATCGGCCTCGAAGCGCATCCACCTGG
>JBEBUW010000181.1:0-3879 GCA_040393065.1 Lujinxingia vulgaris
TAGAAAGTTACAGGGGTCACTCACGTTCGTGAGTAGGGTCTGTAGAAAGTTACAGAGGTCACTCACGTACGTGAGTGAGGGGTTTTAGAGTTTTGAACATAGAGGGGGAAAATAAAATGCAAAAAGTGTTTGCAAATAAAAAAAACTGTCGATAAGCTGAATGGCATCAGTAAAAGCTAGAAGTATCGGCTTGTGAAGTCATGTATGCGGTTCATTTATTGAGGCGTTTGTTTGATTTGAGCAGGTAGATTCTTGTGAGGAGGGGTTATGAATATTGTGCCTGTTGATCGGTCGATGGAGACGTTTTGGAAGGAGCTTTTTTATGTGAAGGCTCGCTTGAAGAGTTCTCCCAAGACGGAGGGGCTGGTGCCCATGGTGGATGGACTCCTGGTGTTGCAGGACGATCTTTTTCGGGCTGATCGAGAAGTGCAGGGGGAGTTGCTGGAAAGCCAGGCGCTGTCCAAGTCTGTGGAAGATATGGTGCAGGCGGAAACTGTCGCGTTGTATTTGCTGGTGCTGACAGAGGTGCAAAAGAATAAGAAAGATCCGCGTTATGAGAAGTTGCTCAAGTTGAAAGAATCGGCTTTTTTGCGTCTGGGCTTTTCGTCGCAGCGCGAAGAAATCATGCGGATGAAGAGCGTTTTGAAGCAGTCGATTTATGATGACGGGGATTTTCGCAATCGGGCTCTTGAGATTTTGGATCGGATGGTGTCGGGCCTTGATAAGGCGATGGCTGCCAGCCTGGCGGCTGAGGAGAAGCGGGCGCAGCATCGGGTGGATGTGGAGGCGTGGAAGAACGAGGCGAATAGCGTTCGCCTGGATATTTATGGTGAGCTGCTCCAGCTGGGTGGAAGTAAGGCGAAAGCCTGGGCGCGGAGTTTCTTCCCGAAGGCAAATTCGGGCAAAAAGTTGAGTGCTCTGGAGCTGGCAGAGCTGGAGGCGAAGCGGGAGCAGAAGCGAGCCAAGAAGGCGGCCGAGCAGGCGGAGTATCGGCGCTTGAAGCAGGAACAGGCCGAGGACAAAGCGCGGCTTGAGAAGAAAAAGAAAGAGGCGGAAGACGAGATGCGAGCCGAGGCGAAGTTGCGTGTGGCTGAGCGCGAGCGGAAGGAGCGCGAGGAACGTGAACGCAAGGAGCGTGAGGAGCGCGAGAAACAGGAGAAGGAAAAAGCCGAGCGTGAGGCGGCCGAGGCTAAGAAGCTTGAGGAGGAGGAGCGTCTTCGCCAGTTGCAGCAGAGTGAAGAGCCGGCGCCGATGTAACCGGCGCAGCTGAAGCGACCTGCCCTGTTGGGTCGGGGGAACAGGGCAGGTTGTTGGTTTTTAGTTCCGTGCGGTGCGTTCCCAGACCTGCCGGGCTTGTTGTAAAAAGGCCGGGGGCATTTCGTCGGCGATGTACTTGCCGCCTTCGACGGCCATGCCGGGAAATTCCAGGTAGGTCTGGCCGCGCAGGGCGTATTTTTCGCCGCCTTCTGTGACCAGTACTTTGTGAATCAGCGGGGAAATGTCGCTGATGCAGTCCGCTGTGTATCCCATGCTCAGTTCGCCGATTCCGTCGTTGTCTACGTCGCTGATGGACCATTCGCCGAATTTAGGCTCGAGTACGACATCGAATTCGCAGTCATCGATGCGTTCGGTGTAGGTGCGGACTTCGTTGACGGTGTCGTTCTGGCGCACGACGTGTTTGATGCGTAACACGCTGGTGTATACGTGCTCATCTCGGGACAGTTCGGTGCGGGTAAAGACTACGTGGTTTTCGCCGGCGGCGTCTATGAAGGCCAGGTCGCCGAGGATATCGCCGGGTGGAAGCTGTTGTAGTGGGTAGCGAGCGGGATCGAATTCTATGCTGCGGACTTTGATGGGCGCAGGGTCACTGGAGGCGTCGGTTGTGGGCCCGGCGCCCGGCCGAGGGGAGGGGTAACAACCTGTGAGGAGCAGAAGGCTGATGAGGAAGATGCCGGGGCGGCCAGTGGTGGCTTGCATGGTGATTGTGCTCGTTGGGAAGAACTCGGGGGGAAGGAGTTGCCAGTGGGAAAAAATCGAGAACGGCGTGTTCGTGCATTTGTAGAATTGCGTAAATCCGAAACTGTTTTGGGTGGCGAGGGCGGGTGAAATTATGCTGGCGGACAGGGTGGGCGGAGGATGTGAAAAGAAAAGTTTTGCCGGGGGGGAAAGTGATTTACTATGGCCGGGTATGTGAAACGATAACGGCTACGGCAATGTAACTATCGGCAGGGAATTCGATGCGCGCACTGAACGAAGTTCTGGATACACTGAGCGGTTTTATCTGGGGGCCCTTCTGTTTGATTCCCTTGCTGATCGGGGTCGGGGTTTTTGTGACGATTCGGCTGAGGGGGATTCAGTTTACGACGCTCGTGGCGGCGCTTCGGCTGGGGTTGCTGGATCGTAAGGATGATGGCGGGGATGGGGATATTTCTCAGTTTCAGGCGCTGGCGACTGCGCTGGCGGCGACGGTGGGGACGGGAAATATCGTGGGGGTTGCGACGGCGATTGCGATTGGTGGGCCGGGCGCGCTGTTCTGGATGTGGGTGACCGGTCTGGTGGGGATGGCGACCAAGTACGCGGAGACGTTTTTGGCGGTGCGGTTTCGGACGACGGATGAGGCGGGGGAGATTTCGGGTGGGCCGCAGTATTATCTGGAGCGTGGGATTCGGGGGCCGGCCGGGAAGTTTCTGGGTGTGTCGTTTGCGGTGTTCACGACGATTGCGTGTTTCGGGATCGGCAATATGACGCAGGGCAATGCGATAGCGTCGAATATGGCGGGGAGCTGGTCGGTGCCGGTCTGGTTGAGTGGCGTGGTTTTGATGATAGCCACGTTTGCTGTGCTGGTGGGCGGTATTAAATCGGTGGCGCGTGTTACGGCGCTGCTGGTGCCGGTGATGATCGTTTTTTATGTGGCGGCGGGGCTGTATATCCTGGCGGTGAACGCGAGCGCGTTGCCGGGGGCAGTGGCGCTGGTGTTTCAGAGTGCGTTTACGGGAAGTTCGGCGGTGGGTGGTTTTGCCGGGGCGGCGATTTTGACCATGATCCGGGTGGGTGTGGCGCGCGGGTTGTTCTCGAATGAGTCAGGGTTGGGATCTGCGGCCATGGCTGCAGCGGCGGCGCGGACGACGCATCCGGTGCGGCAGGGGCTGGTGGCCATGACGCAGACGTTTATCGATACGATGATCGTGGTGAGCATCACTGGATTGACGATTATTGTGACCGGGAGCTGGAAGTTTAGCGATCCGGACACGGGCAAGCAGATCAGCGCGGCGTTGATGACGGGAGAAGCGTTTACGCACGGGTTGCCGGGGCAGTGGGGGCACTGGGTGGTGACGATCGGGATTATTCTTTTTGCGTATTCGACGCTTCTGGGCTGGTCGTATTACGGGGAGCGCAATGTGGAGCGGCTGGTGGGGCGCAAAGGGGTGATGCCGTATCGGGTGCTGTTTTCGCTGGTCGTGTTTGTGGGCTGTACGATGGAGCTCAATACGGTCTGGACGTTTTCGGATGTGGCGAACGGTCTGATGGCGTTGCCGAACTTGATTGGAGTCGTGCTTTTGTCGGGGCTGGTGGTGCGGGAGACGCGGCATTATCTGCAGCATGATCCGGGGCTTCGGGCGTCGAAAGAAGAAATTGAGGTGTTTATGCAGGAGCAGGATGGTTGGTTGGAATGGCGTGGTCGGCGGCGGTCCTGAATCGACGTTGTGGTGGTTGAGAGGGGATTGGGTGGTTTGCGGCGTTCCCAGGGCCAGAGGCCCAGGGCTGGCACAACCAGCGCGCTGCGCAGGGGCCAGAGGCCCCGCTGCGCGGGTGGTTGAGAGGGGATTGGGTGGTTTGCGGCGTTCCCACCCGTCGGCTGACGCCGAGGGCTAAAACGAC
>JBEBUW010000182.1:0-3579 GCA_040393065.1 Lujinxingia vulgaris
CCGGGCTGGTAGCTCTCCAGCTTGGTCTTCTGCGCTGTAAACGGAATGATGGCAAGTCCAAAACGATGGTCTTGTACCCAGTTGACGGTCAGGCTGACGCCATCGACTGTGATGGAACCTTTGTCGATCAAGTAGGGCGCAACGGCATCGGGGGCTTCGACTTCGAGCAGGATGGAGTTTTTCTCCTGGGAACGAGCACGGATGGTGCCGACGCCGTCGACGTGACCGAGAACGATGTGACCGCCGAGCCGATCGCCTACACGCAGGGCGCGCTCAAGGTGGACAGCATCGCCGGTTTTGCGGTCGCCCAACGTGGTTTTGCGCAGCGTTTCGGGGCTGGCATCGACATCAAAGCTGCTGCTGCCAATACGCGTGACCGTCAGGCAGGCGCCGTCCACGGCGATGCTTTCGCCAAGCTCGAGCGTGGCGGTGTCAAAGGATGTGGTGATCGTGACTGTCCAGTTTTCACCGCTTCGGCGAAGGCTGGCGAGTTTGCCGACGTCGGCGACAAGACCGGTAAACATGAAAACTCCTGAAAACGAATTTTTCCGCTAGGAATCAGTGTGTGAATTCATCGGAAGAATCTGGCGATGAAAAAGAAAATTACGGCGCTTTGCGTGGGGTCAGATCGCGAAAAGCGTCGGGGATGTCGCCGCAAATGAGAATATCTGGCTCGAACGAGAAGATTTCGGTGTGCTCCAGGGTAAAAGCGTCGTTCATGTGCGCGATGCCGAGGCCGGAAATGGGCGCGGGCGCCTGTTGGCCGCCGATGATTTTGGGAGCGATGTAGGCGTAGACGCGATCGACGAGCCGGCGATCAAAGAGTGTGCCCAGGAGTGTTCCGCCGCCTTCTACCAGGACGCTTAACAGGCCACGGTTGCCGAGTATTTCAAGCATCGCGCGTGGGTCGAGACGTCCATTTTCGTCGAGCGCAACCGGTTCGATTTCGACATTGTCACGTTCATAGGCTGCGCGCTGTTTTGCCGAAACATTGTCTCCAGTCATCAGGATGGTGCTGGCCGTGGAGTCAGGCAGGTTGAAAACACGGGATTCCGGGGAAGATTCCAGGCGGGTGTCGAGTACAACGCGGACGGGATCACGGCCGTCGGGTATGCGGCAGGTCAGGCGCGGATTGTCGACTTTCAGCGTGCCGCTGCCGACCATGATCGCGTCGTAGGTATTGCGCAGTTTATGTACGTGCGCGCGTGCGGATTCGCCGGTAATCCAGGCTGAGTCTGCATTTCGGGTGGCGATTTTTCCATCCAGACTCATCGCGTATTTGGCGACGACGTAAGGCAGGCCGGTTGCGATATGTTTGAAGAACGGAGCATTCAAGCGCCGGCTTTCGGCTTCGAGAACATCGCAGACGACTTCGATGCCGGCTTCTCGCAGCATGGCGACGCCGCGACCGCTGACTTTCGGGTTGGTGTCGATGGTTCCAATGACAACGCGGCGAATGCCGGATGCGATTACGGCCTGGGTGCAGGGCGGCGTGCGGTTAAAGTGGCTGCAGGGCTCGAGACTGACGTACATTTCGCAGTCAGCGCCGGGAATTTTGAGGTTTTTCAGTGCCGCGACTTCGGCATGGGGGCCGCCGACCGGTGAAGTAAAACCTTCGGCCACGATGGTGTCGCCGTGAACGATGACGCAGCCGACGGCCGGGTTGGGATGAGTGCGGCCCTCGGCCATTTGGGCCAGCTCAAGAGCGCGGAGCATGAAGCGCTCGTCGCGGCTCAGAGGAACGGAAGTGGTCGGGAAGAGGATGTGGGGAGCGGTTGGATGGGGCGAAGTCTGGTCGGCATCCCGGCCGACAATGCGCTGAGATGTCATTGTTCGTCTTACCCTTCGCCGTCGGCTGAATCGGGCGGATTGCCGGGCGTGGTGGAGCCCATGTCGTTGAGTTCTTTGAGAAATTCCTCGATGTCGCTAAATCCGCGGTACACGCTGGCAAAGCGGATATAAGCAACCGGATCGAGGTGGCGCAGTTGCGAGGTAATCGTGGAGCCGACCCAGTCGCTGGAAATTTCACGGACAGAGAGCTCCAGCATTTTTTCTTCGACCTGGGCGATCACGGCATCGATTTGTTCCATGGAAATCGGGCGTTTGCTGCAGGCAAGGCGGATTCCGCGCGCGATTTTCTGGCGATCATAGTCTTCGCGGCTGCCATCTTGTTTGATCACCTGCGGGAACGCTTCCTCGATATGTTCATAGGTCGTAAACCGCTGACCACAGCTCAGGCATTCTCGCCGGCGGCGGATCGCATCACCACCTTTGGAGTGGCGGGAGTCAACGACTTTGTCTTCCATGTGGCCGCAGTAGGGACAACGCATAACTGGTAGCAGTCTCGAAAATCGGGCCGGAATGGGACCGATGAAATTCCGTGTGAGGGGGAACTTCTCAGTGAACTTTGATCAATTCAGGAAGTGGTGAAACGCCTTTCAGCGCCGGAAGGGTCTGGATAAGAGGCTCGACGGGGTGGATGGTGGATTGGCAGCGCGGGTTTCGGGTTGGACGGTTTCGATCTGTGTGATTCCCTGGATACGGCGTTGGTGGCGACCGTCATCACCGGGCTCAAAAGGAGTTTTTAGAAACGCCTGAAGGCATTGAATGGCCATCTCGGTTCCGATCATGCGTGCGCCAAGGCAGAGTACGTTCGCGTCGTTATGCTGACGGGAAAGTGCAGCGCTGACGGGTTCGCTGACCATGGCTGCGCGCAATCCGCGGACTTTGTTGGCTGCGATCGACATGCCGATCCCTGAGCCGCAGGTTAAAATCCCGAATCGCGCTTCCTGATTGACGATCTTCTGGCCCAGCGCCTGTGCGTAATCCGGATAATCCACGGGTTTGAGATCGTTGGGGCCGAGATCAAGGATGCGATAGCCGTTTTTCTTCGACCACGCGACGAGCTCGTTTTTCAGTCCAAGGCCGGCATGATCACTTGCCAGAACCAGATCGTAGGGAGCTATGTCTGCAGGTTTGTTTTCTTGTTTTTGTTCCATCACCAGGGCGATCAGATCGGCAACTGTGTTGATCTGCTCAAGCGCTGATTCGGGGATTTCTTCGAGGTCAAAAACATCTTCAATCCTCCAGACGAGGCTGACGATGTCCAGACTGGTTACGCCGAGGTCGCTGATAAAATCATCGCTGGGTCGGATCTGGCGCTCTGGTGTCTCGAGGATCTCTGCCACCACGCGAAGGATTTTTGTTTCCGTAGACATGAGGGGCGTTTCCTGCAGGTGATGTTTCTTTTCAGGCCTTACAATTGAGGGAGCAAGGGCTCTGAAAGTCGTGCTGAAAAGCATATCTAACAGCATGACCGGAATCGATGAATTCGATTCCGGTCATGCCGAAAGACGGATATTAGACGTGCTCCCAGACTTCAACGATTTGCTCGTTGCGGTACTGTCCGCACTCGCTGCATGCGCGGTGCGGGCGGCGCGGTGCGTAGCAATTATCGCAGCGCTGCGCGTGTACGGGAGTCAGGATGTCGTGATTTGCACGACGGGAGCGGGTTTTTGCCAGGGATTTTCTTTTCTTTGGTACCGCCATGGCGTGCCTCCTATTGGTGCCAGTTCAAAT
>JBEBUW010000183.1:0-3413 GCA_040393065.1 Lujinxingia vulgaris
TCAGTGCGTATGAGAACGATTGTGTATGTGTCCGAGAAAGCGGGGCCAGGTCAGTTATCGGCAGGTAGATGTAGATATAGATAATCGGAAACTATCGAAAAAGGTTTTTGAAATGACAGATGAAATGAATAAAAAGCCAGTTGTGGAGCGTGCGCCGGAGGCGCCGCAGTCGGAGAGGGTTTCTGGGCCGGCACGGGCGGCACTGAAGTTTTTGCCGGATGAAGCGGGGCCGCGGCCGAAGTGGATTCGTAAGCGGTTGACGCTGAAGAAAGAGTTTTTTGAGACGCAGGAGCTGGTGAAGAATGCCGGCCTGCACACGATTTGCGAGTCCGGGCAGTGTCCGAATATTACGGAATGCTGGAGTCGCAAGTCGTTGACGTTCATGATTCTGGGCAACATCTGTACGCGCAGCTGCGGTTTTTGCGATGTGCAGACGGGGCGTCCGGGCATGGTAGATGTGGATGAGCCGCGTCGTGTGGCGGAAACGCTGGCGTCGCTGAATCTGAACTATGTCGTGATCACGAGTGTGGACCGGGATGATTTGCCGGACGGCGGCGCGCAGGCCTGGGCCAATACGATTATCGAGATCAAAAAAGCATGTCCGACGCTTGGATTGGAAGTGCTGACGCCGGATTTCAAGGGTGTGATGGAGGACGTGGATACGGTCGTGTTGGCCGGGCCGGATTGTTTTTCTCACAACCTGGAGACGACCGAGGAAATGCATCGGATTGTGCGTCCGCAGGCCAAGTATGAGCGCAGTCTGGCGGTGCTGGAGCGTGGGCGCACACATGGGACGTCGCTTATCAAATCGGGGCTGATGCTGGGGCTTGGTGAGACGAACGAGCAGGTGTTGAAAACCATGCGGGATCTTGTTTCGGCGGGCTGTGAGGTGCTGAATCTCGGGCAATATCTGCGTCCGAGTCCGCGTCATCTGCCGGTCAAGCGCTGGGTGCACCCGGATGAGTTTGCGTTTTTGAAGGCAGAAGGTGAGGCGATGGGCTTTAAGCATGTGGAGGCCGGGCCGCTTGTGCGTTCGAGCTACCGGGCGGATTTGCAGGCGGAAGAAATCGCTTCGAAGGATTCGTCGGCCTTTGGTGGTTGCGGCACGAAATGGGCAAACTCATGAAGTATGATGTTCAAAAAAGTGACTGGGGCGTGTACGCGATTCTAGATCCGGAGCATGTTTCGGCCGGGATGGAGCTGGAAGCGCTGGCCGAGGCGGTGTTGCAGGCCGGCGTGAAGTTCTTGCAGCTTCGTGACAAGCGCAGCTCGAGTCGTGAGCTGCTGGCGCGGGCGCGGCGGTTGGTCGCGCTGTGCCAGGCGCACGGCGCGTATTTCATCGTCAATGACAGGCTGGATATTGCGCTGGCTTCCGGTGCGCATGGTGTGCATCTGGGGCCGGACGATCTGGATATTGAAAGTGCGCGGCGGCTGGGGCCGGATTTGATCATCGGTGGCTCGGCCGGAAGCGTGGAACAGGCTTTGGCGCTGGAAGCGGCCGGGGCGGATTATCTGGGCGTGGGCGCGATTTATGAGGCGCGGGCGGTGAAGCCCAATGCCTCTGCGCCGCGCGGGTTGCAGATTTTGCGCGATGTGACGGCAGCGGTGAAGATTCCGGTGGTAGGGATCGGCGGCATCACGCGCGATAAAGTCGCCGAGGTGATGGCGGCCGGAGCGCAGGGCGTAGCGGTGATCCGGCAGATTTCGGCCAGTGCAGAACCCGGAGAGGAGAGCCGGTTGTTGTTGGAGGCGGCTCAGGCTCGGTAATCGGGGAAAGGTCGGGGCACGGCAAAAGGCGTGTCTCGCGCGAAGCCGCGAAGCCGCGAAGGAAAAGCACAGCAAAGGCAAGAAGGGCGAAGAAAAGGCAGGGGCCAGGTCGTGGAGCCGGACTTTGTCCGGCTTCGCGGGTGGATGTGAGGGGATTGGGGGGAAGGATTACGCCTCGGTCGGGTCGATGCCGGGCTGAAGGGTGTTGTCGACGCGTTCCATGATGGCGCGGTGTTCCGGGTGTCCGAGGACGTCGCGCCAGCCTGTTTCCGGGGTCCAGGGGCGGGTCATGCTGCCGAGGGATTCTTCTTTGAGGATGCGGACGCGTTCGGCGCTTTCGAAGATGCGGCGGTGGGCTTCCTGGTCGGTTTCGGCGAGTTTGCAAAGGTGGTTGAAGGCTCGCCGCCAGCGGTCTTCGGTATGACAGATGAGGAAAATATCGACGCCGGCGTGGAGGCTGCGTTCGACCATTTCTTCGATCTCAAAGTTTTCGGCGACGGCGGTCATTTCCAGGCAATCGGTGATGACGACGCCCTGGTAGCCGATTTTTTTGCGCAAAAGATCGTGGATGATCGGCTTGCTCAAGGTGGCCGGGTAGTCCGGGTCGAGGGCGGGGAGCAGGATGTGCGCGGTCATGAGCATGGGGAATTCGGCTTTGGTGGCGCGGCGGAACGGGTGGAGTTCGATGGCGTTCAGGCGCTTTTCGTCGTGGTTGACGACGGGCAGGCCGAGGTGGCTGTCCACGAGGGTGTCGCCGTGGCCGGGGAAGTGTTTGCCGCAGGGGATGACGCCGGACATCAGGTGGCCAACGAGAAAGGCACCGGCAGCCTGGGCGACGCGTTCGGGATCGTCGGAGAAGGCGCGGTCGCCGATGACGGGATTGAGCGGGTTGGTGTCGACGTCGAGCACGGGTGCAAAGTTTAGATTGAAGCCGACGGCGCCGATTTCGGTGGCGATGACTTCGGAGACTTTGGCGATCAGGTCCTGGCTGCGGGTCTGGCCGACGGCGCGCATGGGCGGGATTTTGGTTAGCGGGTCGCGCAGGCGTACGACGCGGCCGCCTTCCTGGTCGACGGCGATGAAGGGCGGCAGGATTGCGGAGCTTGCGGCCTGGTGCAGGGCCTGGTTGAGCTGGACGACCTGGTCGATGTCGCGGACGTTGCGGCGAAACAGGATGACGCCGCCGATGGAGCCTTCGGCCAGGCACTGGCGGATGTGCTCGGGTGGTTGGGGGGCGTCGTCGGGGAATCCGACGAGGAGGAGCTGGCCGACGGCCTGTTGGAGTTTGTTCATGGTTGGGTGCTCGGGGTTAAAGGGGGTCGGGTTTTAACGGCGTGCCTCGCGCGAAGCCGCGAAGCCGCGAAGGGAAAAGCACAGCAAAGGCAAGAAGAGCGAAGAAAGGCACTGCAAAGGCAAAAGGCGCATGCGAAGGCGCGAAGGCGCGAAGAAAGGCGAATGTTGGGGAAATGAGACGTTGGGGGGTTCATTTGTCTGAAATGGCGAGGGGCGTTTTTTGATGGGGCATCGACTTGCATGGGCCGCTGCGTGAAAAAAGTGGACCGGGCATCGACTTGCGTGGGCCGTTGCGTCATGCAAGTGGACCGGGCATCGACTTGCGTGGGCCGTTGCGTCGTGCAAGTGGACCG
>JBEBUW010000184.1:0-3330 GCA_040393065.1 Lujinxingia vulgaris
GCGGAGCAGACGATGGGCAGGCCCATGACTTTGTGGGGGCACCAGGTCATGGAGTCGGCGCGCTCGACGCCACTGAGCAGATAGCGGTGGCGGGCAGAGAGTAAAACGCCGCCGCCGTAGGCGCCGTCGACGTGGAGCCAGAGGTTGGCTTCGCGTGTGATGTCGGCGATTTCGTTGATGGGATCAAAGGCGCAGGCAACCGTGGTTCCAGCGGTTGCACAGACGAAGAAGGGTTTGCGGCCGTCGCGGCGTGCCTTCGCTATCTGGGCGCGCAGGCTGGCGGGTTGCATGCGGCCGTCTGGATCGACATCGACCGGGTAAATCGAGTCGATGCCAAGCCCCAGGATGTTGGCGGCGCGGGCCAGTGAGTAATGCGCGTCGGCCGAGGTGAACATGGCCGGGGGCTGTTCGCCGGCCATGCCGCGGGTGCGGGCGTTGGGATAGGCCCAGTCGCGCGCGGCGGTGACGGCCATCAGATTCGAGATGGTGCCGCCGGCGGTAAAGGTGCCTTCGCCGCCGGTGAACCCGACGAGTTCGCACATGTGGGCAATGAGGTCGCGCTCCATGACGGTGGCGACCGGGGACATTTCAAAGGTTGCCATCGTGGTGTTGAGCAGCGCGGTGATCCATTCGCTGACGATGCCGGTCAGGTCGGCGCCGACAAAGAGCTGGTTGGCAAATCGGGGGTGGGAGGTGCGTACGCTGGCGTGTAAGACTTCGCGGAGTTCATCGAAGAGTTCTTCGAGCGGGCGGCCATGGGCGGAAGGTTGGATGGCAAAACGCTGGCGAATTTCGTCGGCGGTCATGGCCTGGCGAACGGGAACTTCGCCTTGCAGGCTTTCGGACATGTATTGGGAGGCGATCGAGGCGATTGCCTCCAGCGTCGCTCGCAATTGGTGCGGATCGACGGCTCCAGTGGGAGGGGTCATCGGGAAACTCATGTATATGCGGAAGAAATAGAGAGAACCTTGTAACTACGAAGGTGAGGAATTCTGCGGGGAATGAGCGCGGGGCGCTCACTATTGCGCGGGAGATGGTTTTTGCGCGCGGCGCACTGTAGTGCAGCATGCCATGATTACGCAACCACCACGCCGGTTCTGGACAACGAATGAGATCGCTGTTTTTCGTCCATGATATTCCTATCGCCTCTTTGTCGTGCTTTGTCTTGGTTGCACGGACTCCGGCGTGGAATGGCTATGTAAATATGAATCGCAGCACTGGCTGGCGGGCGAGGGGCAGGGGAAGTGTTATTCGGCGATTGCCGCTGGATTGCGTTGGACACGGAAAATCGGGGCGTTTGCGCCTTCGCTGGTGATCCAGAGGGCGTGTTCTTTGGGATTCATTTGGGTGTTGTCGTTTGAGGGGGGTGAGGAACGTGCGTAGGTCAGGGCTTCGCCCTGTCGGGTCAGAGGAAGGCGGCCGGGTACGGGGTCGGCAGAGAAGATGGTTTCAAAACTTTCGGGGGTGTCGGCGGTTTCGTGTTCGGGCAGGCAGTAGGTAAAAGCCTGGAGATAGGTGCGGACGGTAAATTCGCGGCCATCGGGGGCGATGGCGCCGGCGGTGAGCATGGCGACCAGGCCGCTTAAGCCGGCGTGGTGCAGGGTAGCGATTTGTGTGGCGCGGGCAGGTTCCTGACTATGGGAGGATATGCCAGGTTCGGGGTTGGGGACGCGGAAAACGGGCGCGTCCGGGGTGTCGTTTTTTTCGATGATGTAGATGGCGGCGGTTTGCGGGTGGACCATGAGGGTTTCGGCGTCGCGGGGGCCTTCGGGGTAGGTAAACCAGATGGCGTCCACGGCTTCGACTTTGAGCGTCAGCGGGGGCGTTTCGGCGTCGAAATTTGCGAGGAATTCTGCAGGGATGGTGGGCTCTTCGAAACGGTAGATGACGACGTTTTCGCGTCGTTTCAGGTTGTCGCCGATGTCTCCGACGTAGATGCAGGCCGGGGCTTGCGGTTTTGTGGAACAGGGGCCGATGGCCATGTCTTCCCAGTCGACGGCCGGGATGTCGGCCAGATGGACTTCGGCGACGAGTGCGCCGTCTGTGCGGATCAGAAATAGACGGGCGGTGTCGCCGGAGTCGTTGTGCGTCCAGAGCAGGTCGTCGTAGCGCCAGCTTGCGGCCAGGCCGGAGGATTCGTCGATGGCGTCGGAGGCGAACTGGCCGGTGCGTGTATAGGGAGCAAAGGGGGCGCAGGCCGTGGGTTGGTTTTCGGCAGTGTCGGCAGTGTCGGCAGTGTCGGTATCGCCGATGTTTGTATCGTCGGGATCGATATCGTCCGCTGATTGGGATGTGTCGAATGAATCAGCGGGCAGGCCGCCATCGGTTGTGGTGTGCGTGTTGTTTGTGGAGCAGGCGGCGAAAAGCATGGCCGCAAGAGAAATAAGGCACAGGGCGACGAGGCGTGAATAGGGAGGGATTTGCATACGTAGTGAGATGCTCGTCAGGAAAGCCGGCGATGGCTTTGAAGTCCGGAAAGGGGCCGCGGAGGTGCGCTGGTAGCCAGGCGAATCAGGCAAAGGTATGCCTCGGGGGCTTCCGACGAGTATCAAAATGCAAAAAAATGTAAAGTTCAACGCCGGGCGTGTGTCAGTGGGCGTCGGGGTAGGTTTGTTGCAGGTATTCGACGGAAGCATCGATCATGGCGCGCAGGACGGATTCGTCGATGTCGGCGAGTTTTTTGATGTAGATGCAGGATTTGGCGGCTTTGTGTTTGCCCAGGCGCTCGAGAAACGCTTCGCGCTCGGGCGATGGAATCGTCAGGTAGACGGAAAATTGCCCTTTGCGTGGTGAGAATCCGGCCAGGAAGAAGTCGCCTTCGTGGCCGGATTTGTAGCGGTAGTGATACTGGCCGACGCCGACCATGGTGTCGCCCCACATTTTTGCTTCGAAACCGGATTGTTCTTCAAAGATCGTGCGCAGGCGAAGGCTGTCGGCGCGCATGGTGTCGTTTTCGACGGTGTTGAGAAAGTCGGTGACGTTTTGCGTGGTGGGCCGGGTTTTGTTGGTGGTCATGGTGTCCTCGAATGTTCGGGGTAAGCGTGTTGCGCGGTTGTATTACATGCCGAGGCGGCGGTGCAAGCGCACGCCAAACTCCCAGTTGTCGGCGCTTTCGGTGAGGTGTCATGGGGCGGACAATTTGCGGGTGTGTTGATTGAGGGGGCCGGTGGTTTTGTCCCGGAAGTCTTCGGGTGAGGGGAATGAGAGGGGGACGAGGGCAAAACATCCAATTGTCTTACGGAGTGGGGGTGGAAACGGGGTGGAAACATCGAGAACGCTTCACAAGACCGGGTTGGAGGTGGGGGCGGACATCGAAAAGGCTTGCGGCGC